>NZ_CP028922.1:1732500-2032500 GCF_003060825.1 Paenibacillus sp. CAA11 | reverse complement strand
ACCAAGCCTCAATCTGGATACCCTTGCTTTCCGCAAACTTACGAAGCTCTAATTGACTTAAATAAGGATGAAGCTCGACCTGATCAACAGCAGGCACAACCTCTGCATCCCCCAGCAGATCCTCCAAATGATGAACATGGAAGTTACTTACCCCAATTGCACGTACCTTTCCTTCTTTGTACAGCTTCTCAAGAGCCTTCCACGTCTCTTTATACTTCCCTTTCACCGGCCAGTGAATCAAATACAGATCCAGATATTCCAGACCAAGACGCTTTAAGCTTGCTTCAAAAGCCTCCAGTGTAGACTCGTAGCCTTGATCGGAATTCCATACCTTTGAGGTAATGAATAGCTGATCCCGGCTAACGCCCTCTTCCTTCATAGCTTCGGCAATGGCCTGTCCAACGCCTTCTTCGTTCTTATATACAGCGGCTGTATCAATACTGCGGTAACCATGCTTGATGGCCCACTTTACGGAGTTGATAACCTCGCTTCCATCCTCTACCTGCCATACTCCAAGCCCGAACCAAGGCATTTCAACTCCGTTGTTAAGTTTAACTGTGTCCTGTAATGTTTGTGCCACGTGTAATCCTCCTCATTCTGGGTTGGTTTTCATTATTATTATGCCGGATGGCATTTATAATTAAAAGTACGCACTTTTTTGATACCATTAAAAAGAACCCCTCCTCTAACCGATATATCTATATAGGTTGAACTAAAGTTTTACATTGACTTTTCTATATTTAACACCTAATACGGCCCTATAACATTCATTTCTTTAGTTCATTCTATATAGGAGATAACGTCATGATTATTCATACTATTTAATATACCGTATAATATGAGTAGCCTATGTTTGTTAGGGGGATTTAAAGTGAGCGACCAACATCAAAATAGGATGGTAAAATCGAATACCGTTGAAAAAGGAGAACGCCGAACTCGCTTTTATGGAAGAGGCGGTGTTAAATACGCCATATTAGAGCAGCTGGAACAAGGCTCCAAATATGGGTATCAGATCATTAAGGCTTTAGGCGACAACTCGGGTGGGATTTATATTCCCAGTGCCGGTTCGATCTACCCGACGCTGCGAACCCTGGAACAGCGGAACCTGATACAATCGGAGATGCTGGACGGCAAGAAAGTATATACGATTCAAGAGGCCGGCAGACAGTTTCTCAAGAGCAAACCGATTCAAGAAGAATATGGTGCTGCAGCCTATCGCGCCGAGAAATATAGACTTGAACGTGAAGGGCATGGAAAAGCCTTCAAAGAAGAACTGGCAGGGCTTATGCTTCTCGTGAGCAAGACAGAAAAAGCAACCGTGGGACATCCAAGTCACTGGGCACGGTTTCAAACGGCTATCGCTCAGTTCAAAGAGGATGTAAATTCTATTTTGGAAGAGCTGCAGCCAGCGATTAAATCCGATAAATAGTGAAAAGGTCCGAATATGGAAGGAGCGTAAATTCCAGCATTCGGACCTTTTATTATTTTTATGTACAACTGCTACAATTAATAAATATCCAGAACCTCGTTTGGCATATCGAGAAAGATATCCACCAAAGACGCATCAAACTGGCTTGCCATCCCTTTCTTAAGCTCCGCCTTTGCATCCTCTATGGTTTTGCGCTTCTTGTACGGACGATCCGAAAGCATCGAATCAAAGGCATCCACCACTGCACAGACCCGTGAGAAGAAGGGGATTTCTTCACCCCGAAGATTGTACGGATACCCCATTCCGTCCCATCTCTCGTGATGATGAAGCACCGTCAGCACAATTTCTTCCTCAATTCCTGGATGAGCCCCAACAATTTCACTTCCCAGAACCGGATGGAGCTTCATAATTTTCCATTGCGTATCATTCAATTTGCCCTTATGATCCAAAATTTCAGTTGGAATCATAATCTTACCAATATCATGCAAGAAACAGCCTCGCATCAAGCTTTTCTTCTCTTTCTCCGAAAGCTCTATTTGATCCGCTAATTTCTCTGCGAGCATGGCTACTCTGACACAGTGCGCATACGTCTCTTCATGTTTTTTGCGAAGACTGCACATCCAATCTGCAGCTTCAAAGGCTCCAAGTATAGGCATATTTTCTTTACTGCGGGATAAGCTAATAGCATTCACTTATCTGCTTCCTCCTTCGTCAAGCGTCACTCCACAACGATGATTATGGTGTTAGGCAGCATCTCCCTTAGTCACTTTGCTTTGAATCTATCAAAAAATAATTTTGACTATTTTTTGCATTAAAATACAAGTCAACTTACGATGTCGTACAATAACACTTATACGACACTTCGAGACAAGAATTAACATAATATCAAAAAATATAAAACAGGAGTTACGATTCATTATAGGCGAAAAATACTATATTTTCAAATGGGTTTATAGTCCTATCGACATTTATTTTATATATTCTTGAATATAGTCATGTACAAAATCTGGTGCACCCTTCTTCATGAGTTCCACCGTATGTAGATAGCGCTGCGTCGTATTAATATGTGAATGTCCCAAGCTTTCCTGAACCTGCTGTAGTGAAGCCCCGCTTAACAATGCCAATGTGGCATTTGTATGTCTCAGCCAGTGCGGAGTCAGCTTTTTTTGAATGCCAGCTTGCTCTCCAGCGGTTTGAATAATTCGTTCTATTTGCCGAGTTGAGATTGGGAATACCAAGTCCTTGAAGCTGAAATCACTCCGTTTTTGGCTTATGCTCAAATATTCTTCAAATACTTCCCACAGGTTGCGAGGAACCTTAATTTCTCTTGATTTCCCCCCTTTTGTATGCTGAAGCTCTAGCCATACTGAAGTTTCCGCTGCATCACTTTGGAAGTTCTCCCAGCGTATTGACGCTGCTTCTGAAACTCTCAATCCCAAGAGTACAAGAGACAATCCTATCAAGTAATTGCGCATGCTTTGTTTGTGCAGAGTATGAAGTAGACGCCCCACTTCCTTCTTAGTTAAAAAATGTTTACGACTTGTGACCGGAATCTGTGGAATCCGAACACTTGAAGTAGGATTGTTTGAGAAAAATCCGATATTCGGGTCACTTCCCCATTTAAAAAATGATTTAAGAGGTGCAATGGATGCTGCCACGCTTGCAGGGGCCAATGATTTATTAGTTATTGAAAAGCTCCCCTGAGAAAGGCTTAATTTATAGGCTTCAATATCCCTCCATGAGACTTCATTTAATGGTTTGTAATTAATAAATGAACGAAAATGCCCAATCGCCCGGAAATAATTCCTCTGAGTGTTTGAGGTTCTACAGGTGGTAGTCAAAAACATTTGAACGATCTGTTCATCATTAAAGACTTTGCCTTGAGTCTTTAGAACTAAAATTTGCTCGTTTGATGTATTCTCGTTGTACATTTGATGTATCCTCCTTGAAGTGTCGTATAAGTGTTATTGTACGACATCCTCCACCGTTCATTAATTCGCCTTATTTGTTGTGTGTTAAATCACTCTAAACCCCCAATTTTATCCACAAAAATCGTGTTATTAAAGGGTTTAACAAAATCCTAATTACAAAACTTGGATAACACCATTATACTTCAATTGTACTCCAGAGTCTTTTTCCCTAGGTAAAAAGACTCTATTTATTTTGAAATTGCACTATTTGTTCGTACATAAAATGCCAATTTTACGGGCATACTTACCTTACCTTAAGAAAAGGTGGGGTATGGCTTGCTTAAATTCGATCAAGTTGGAAAAACCTATTCAGACGGTTATCAAGCGGTCAAAGATTTGAATTTTGAAATCCATGCCGGTGAGTTTATTGTTCTTATTGGCCCAAGTGGCTGCGGAAAAACAACAACCATGAAGATGATCAATCGTTTGGAACGTCATACGGAAGGGGTTATCACCCTACAAGGTAAGAATATTAACCAAATCGACCCGGTACGCCTTCGGCGGAACATCGGCTACGTCATCCAACAGACAGGGCTGTTCCCCCATTACACTATTGAACAAAACATCAGCCTTCTTCCAGATCTAAAAGGATGGGAACCCGCAAAAATAAAGCGGCGTGTGGAAGAACTAATGGTAATGGTTGGGCTAGAACCTTCCCAATATGCCACAAGATATCCTAAGGAACTCTCAGGCGGACAACAGCAAAGAGTCGGTGTGGCCAGAGCCCTTGCCGCTGATCCCGACATCATTTTGATGGACGAACCTTTCGGCGCATTGGACCCCTTAACACGGGAACAAATTCAAGACGAGCTGCTGCGTCTACAGCAGGAAATGAAGAAAACTATTGTTTTTGTAACCCATGATATGGACGAGGCATTGAAGCTTGGAGATCGCATTGCAGTGATGAAGAGCGGTTCATTGCTGCAGTTTGATACGCCGGAGATGCTGTTGCGTGAGCCGGCACATGGCTTTGTCGAGGAGTTTATCGGGAAGAAGAGGATATTTCAAAATCCCGAGTTTATCCCTGTTACTGAGATTATGAGGGAAAATCCAGCCACAATCTCCCCTTCCCGTTCATTAGTGAAGGCTATAACGATAATGCGGCAGCGTAAAACGGACACACTGCTGGTCAGTAACGACCAAGGAAAACTCGTTGGGATTATTTCGGCTTACGAAGTTCAAACTCGGTTGAAGGATGAGTTAACGGTCGAGTCCATTGTCCACCCCGTCCACCCCATTCTTCCCAATACAGCAACGGCTAAGGATGCGTTAATGGCTATTACGGAAGCTAAGCATGGAGTTATTCCTGTTGTAGATCAATATCAGCGGGTGATAGGTGTTGTAACGAGGGGAACACTG
Source organism: Paenibacillus sp. CAA11 (assembly GCF_003060825.1). NCBI lineage: Bacteria > Bacillati > Bacillota > Bacilli > Caryophanales > Paenibacillaceae > Paenibacillus > Paenibacillus sp. CAA11. The sequence continues at coordinate 2,027,742 of NZ_CP028922.1, read as the reverse complement.
CTTACGGTATTTGCCAGTCATTGGGCAGGGGAAGGAGATGAAGAAGCATGACAGGATCGTTCTGGGACCAATTTGTTACTCAGGTGTCTCTACGATGGGGTGATCTGCTATCAGCGATTGGGCAGCATATTGAGCTTGTATTTTTCTCCATGCTAGCTGCCATGGTTATCGGGATTCCTGCTGGAATATTAATCGCACGCTATCAAGCCTTCAAAGGAACCGTGCTTGGCATCGCCAATATTTTGCAGACTGTCCCCAGTCTGGCTCTTCTTGGGCTGCTCATCCCCTTGCTGGGGATTGGACCAGTCACTGCCATTACGGCATTATTTCTATACTCCTTGCTCCCTATTATTCGCAATACCTATACAGGAATCAAGGACGTTAATGCTTCTATTATCGAAGCAGCTGTCGGAATGGGGCTGACACGCAGGCAGATTCTGTTCAAGGTCGAACTGCCGCTAGCCCTGTCCTTCATCATGGCCGGCATCCGGACAGCAACTGTAATTAATGTAGGAACAGCAACACTAGCTGCTTTTATTGGAGCCGGAGGCTTAGGAGATTTCATTTTCCTGGGGATATCTCGTAATTTGGATGCGTTGATTTTGCTCGGTGCCCTGCCTGCAGCTATGCTCGCTCTTGTACTCGACTTACTGCTGGGAGCACTTGAGAGACGAACCACTCCTCCAGGTCTAAAACCATCATGACAGGAGAGGCCAAGCTATGGATCTTAGGAAAACAACAGTCTGCATTGCTGTGATCTTCTCCCTGCTCTGCCTATCAAGCTGCGGGAAGAATCCTTCGGCTCCCGGCAAAGCTGGGGGAGATCTGATTATTGGTTCCAAGAACTTTACGGAGAACATTGTACTCGCCAACCTAATGGCATTGGTCATAGAGGATAAGACAGATATTCACGTGAAGCTTAAAACAAACCTCGGGGGTTCCAACATTGCTTGGACCGCCCTGCGGAAAGGCTCCATTCAAATATACCCGGAATATACGGGAACTATTGTGCAAAATTACTATCAGTCGAAGACTGGATCTCCCGAGGAGACCTTGTCCATAACAAGAAAGCTTCTAAACCAAGACAAGCTTGCTTTCCTATCTCCATTCGGATTCAACAACTCTTATACTTTGGCGGTTCAACAAGAGACCGCCCAGAAGTTCAACTTGCAGACTTATAGTGATGTAGCCAAGGTAGCTCCAAAGCTATCTCTTAGCTGCCCTTTTGAGTTTGTTGACCGGCCTGACGGATACCCCGGGCTTCGCGACGCCTACAACTTAAATTTCCGCAAAGTCAAAGGTATGGACACAGGAATTATGTACCGTCTTATCGCACAAAGGGATACCGATGTGGTTACCGCCTACACAACGGACGGTCAGGTCAGCATTAACAAGCTTAAGCTGCTGGTGGATGATCGCTCGTTCTTCCCTCCTTATGATGCAGGGCCCCTTGTACGGCAAGACACTCTTAATCAATATCCGCAGCTTGCCGAAGTCTTAAATACACTGCACAACCAGATCAGTGAGAAGGAAATGCAGGAGATGAATGCCAAAGTGGACGAAGGATATAAGGCCGAGCAGATCGCCGCAGACTTTCTTAAACAAAAGGGATTAATTCGTTAAGCCTATGCTGACTAAAAAAGAACCCCTGTCTCAAAAAGATAGGGGTTCTCACCGTTATAGGGACAGCCGGCTTCCCAATCTGAGACGCTTATCCGCTTAAGCCGACCGTTTATTCTTGTTATAAATATCGAACGCGACCGCAAGCAGCAGCACTAAACCCTTGATCCCCTGCTGCCAGTCGATTCCGAGACCAACCAGCGACATGCCGTTGTTCAGAACGCCCATGACCAGACCGCCGATGATCGCGCCAAACACGTTGCCAATTCCGCCGGAGGCAGAAGCTCCGCCTATGAAGCAGGCAGCTATCGCGTCCAGCTCAAAGTTCGTACCAGCTCTTGGCGTCGCTGCATTCAGACGTGCGGCGAAGATTAAGCCGGAAATAGCAGCCAGTACGCCCATGTTCACGAACACCCAGAACGAAACTTTTTTCGTTTTTACCCCGGACAAGCCTGCCGCTTTCTCGTTGCCACCCAGAGCATAAATGTGACGGCCCATCACCGTCTTATTCATGACAAAGGAGTAAATCACGATCAGGACAAACAGCAGAATCAGAATGTTAGGGATTCCTGAGTAGCTTGCGAGCATAAAGGTAAACACATTGATCACCGCCACGAGCAGTACCAGCTTCAACAAGAAGAGCCCTTGCGGAATGACTTTGAAGTTATATTTCTGCTGTGCCTTGCGATGGCGAAGCTCATTGATAATATATACTACCGAGAGTACAATTCCTGCCAGAACGGCAACCATATTCGTACCGAAGCTGCCAAAGTCGGGGATAAAGCCCGAGCTGATCTTCTGAAAACCGGAAGGGAATGGCGAGATCGATTGCCCCTCCAGCACGATCATCGTCAGGCCGCGGAACAACAGCATCCCGGCCAGTGTCACGATAAATGCAGGAATGCGAACATACGCCACCCAGAAGCCCTGCCAGGCTCCAATCAGACCGCCCATCACCAGTGCCGCGATCACTGCAACCCAGGTTGGAAGACCCCAATCCACCATCATAATGGCGGCTATGGCACCGACAAAAGCCGCAATGGAGCCGACCGACAAGTCAATATGCCCCGTGATAATGATGAGCACCATCCCGATCGCGAGCACCAAGATATAGCTGTTCTGCAGAATAAGGTTCGTAATGTTAATCGGCTTGAGCAGTAGGCCGCCGGTCAACACTTCGAACAGCAGCATAATAACTACTAAAGCAATGATCATTCCGTACTGCCGAATATTGTTTTTAAACAGTTTTGAGATTGTATCCATATTAGGCCCCTCCCGACTTGGTCATATATCTCATCAGCGTTTCCTGCGTGGCTTCCTCGCGGTTTACTTCACCGGTTATCCGCCCCGCATTCATCACATAAATCCGGTCGCACAGTCCAATGACTTCCGGCAGCTCGGAGGAAATCACCAGCACCCCTTTGCCCTGGGCTGCCAGCTCGTGAATAATGGTATAAATCTCGAATTTCGCTCCCACATCAATCCCGCGGGTTGGCTCATCAAGGATCAGAATGTCCGGTTCGGCATAGATCCATTTGCTCAGCACCACCTTCTGCTGGTTACCGCCGCTCAAATTGCCGGTTTTCTGAAGAATGGAAGGTGCCTTGATATTCATCCGCTTTCGCATGTCTTCAGCGACTAAGACTTCCTCTCGTTCATTGACCACCGTACCACGGGTCAGCTTGCCAAGGCCGGTGAGCGAAATATTGCGCTTGATATCATCCATCAGGATCAGCCCATATTCCTTACGGTCCTCGGTAACATAAGCGAAGCCGTTATCAATAGCTGCAGTGATTGTATTGTTGCTAATTTCCTTACCATCCTTAATTAATTGTCCCGTGATATTCCGGCCATAGCTCTTGCCGAAAATACTCATAGCCAGCTCGGTACGTCCTGCGCCCATAAGCCCTGCAATTCCTACGATTTCACCATGGCGGATATACATATTGATATTGTCCAGCGCCTTGCGGTCAGCATGATGCTCGTGATAGACAGTCCAGTTCTTAACCTCCAAGACCGTATCACCAACCTCTGCATGGCGTTCCGGATAGCGGCTGGTCATATCCCGGCCGACCATGCCGCTTATAATCCGGTCTTCATTCACTGCATCCCGCTTCATATCGAGTGTCTCAATCGTTTTGCCGTCGCGCAAAATGGTCACCGAATCCGATACCTTAGACACCTCATTCAGCTTGTGAGAGATCAGAATGCAGGAAATGCCTTGACGTTTAAACTCCAGCATCAGTTCCAGCAGATTTTCACTATCATCCTCATTAAGCGCCGCCGTCGGTTCATCGAGAATCAACAGCTTAACCTTTTTGGAAAGCGCTTTCGCAATTTCGACCAGCTGCTGCTTGCCGACCCCAATATTAGTGACCAGCGTATTAGGATTCTCCTTAAGCCCTACCTTGCTAAGTAGCTCCTGGGTACCGACAAAAGTCTCGTTCCAGTCGATAACCCCACCTTTAGTACGCTCATTGCCGAGGTAGATATTCTCCGCAATGGACAGATAAGGGATTAGCGCCAGCTCTTGATGGATGATGACAATTCCTAGTTCCTCACTCTGTTTGATGCTTTTGAATTGGCACTCCTGACCCTCAAACAAAATCTGCCCATCGTAGCTGCCATGCGGGTACACGCCGCTCAGCACCTTCATCAGCGTCGATTTACCTGCGCCATTCTCCCCGCACAGGGAGTGAATTTCGCCTTTTCGTACCTTGAGATTTACGTTCTCCAGCGCCTTAACTCCGGGAAACGTCTTCGTAATTCCTCTCATCTCCAGAATAAATTCTGACATGGCTTTCGCTCCTTTCCCCGCTTTCGCAGTCAGCTTATTTAAGCCCAATCTCTTCCTTCGTGTAATACTGCTGCTCAACAATTTCCTGCTCAACATTGGAAGCGTCTACAGAAACAGGGTCAAGCAAATATGACGGAACAACCATCAATCCATTGTTATAAGATTTAGTATCGTTAACTTCAGCAGGCTCATTGTTCAGAATACTCTCAGCCATTTTCACTGTCTGAGCCGCCAGCTTGCGTGTATCCTTAAATACGGTCTGGGTCTGCTCCCCGGCTACAATGGATTTAATGGAGGCCAGCTCCGCATCCTGCCCAGTGATCACGGGCAGCGGCTTATTCTTAGTGCCATAGCCGATCCCTTTCAGGGAGGAAATAATCCCGATACTGATACCGTCGTATGGCGACAGCACCGCATCCAGGTTCTCACTGGAATAGTGGGCGCTCAGCAGATTATCCATCCGGGCTTGAGCAAGCGCTCCATCCCAGCGAAGTGTTGCGATCTGTGCCATAGTGGTCTGATTGCTTCGCACCACCAGCTTGCCTGAGTCGATGTAAGGCTTAAGCACCGACATGGCTCCGTTGTAGAAGAAGTATGCATTGTTATCATCTGGTGATCCGCCGAACAGCTCGATGTTGAACGGCCCTTTGCCTTCCTTCAGCCCCAGCTTTTTCTCAATGTAAGATGCCTGAAGGACCCCAACTTTGAAATTATCAAAGGTAGCATAGTAGCTCAGGTAAGGCGTATTGCGGATCAAGCGGTCATATGAGATCACCTTAATCCCCTGGGCATGCGCCTTAGCAATCACATCTGTCAGCGTGTTCCCATCAATAGAGGCGATGACAATAACGTCTACCCCCTTCGTAATCATGTTCTCAATTTGCGAGATCTGATTCTCCACAACATCCTCGGCGAACTGTAGATCTACCTTATAACCCTTTTCTTGGAATAGACGAGCCATGTTCTGCCCATCCGCGACCCATCGCTCTGAAGATTTGGTCGGCATGGCCAGGCCGATGTAGCCTTTCTCCGCGCTACCCGTTTTGTTCTCGGCCAAATTGCAAGCCGTCAGAGCGAACAACAAGGCAAGCACTAAGACAAACATAAATCCTCTTCTCATGCGCTATCCCCTTTTCGCGATTATTTTCTGTAGGAATACGGCGACTGTGCCGCAATCCGTTAACTTATCGTTACGACAACAGAATAACACCGCTTACATTCCCAGTCTTTGCAGGAAAACAACTTTTTTTATAAAATTTTATCTTTTCTTTGATACAAAAAAACGGACGCCGCACAAACTTAGGCATCCGTTATTAAAGGACTTATTCTTATCTTTAGGTTACTCTTCAGCTTGAAAGGCTGCTCCCTTGCGGTATTGGTTAGGAGAAACCCCTACCACTTTCTTGAAAGCCGTGCTGAAATAATGCTGGCTCTCATACCCCACCTGCTCTGCAATCTCATGAATGGTGGCGTTGGTAGCATTCAGCAGCTGAATGGCCTTTCGAATCCGCATTTGGGTCAAAAAGTTAACAAAAGAAGCGCCCAGCTCCTTCTTCAGCACCCGGCTAAGGTGAACAGGCGATACCTGAAGCGCTGCGGCCAGGCCCTCCAAGGTAAGATCAGGATTATTGTAATATTCCTGCAGCACCTGTCTTGCACGCCGGGCCAGCGGAGAGAGCTGAGACTCGCGGCAAACATGCTCACGGCATGACCTGTAGACATCCACTAATGATGATAACCCTTGTTGAATCCGCTGCAAATGGGCCTGTACGGTTACCTTCATATACTGCTGGACATTCCGTTCTATTTCTACAACGGTCTCCTCCGGAGCCGCTTCCCACAGAACGAAGCATATCATGTCTTGCCGATCACGGAACATAACGTGCTGGTTCGGCTGCAGCAGCTCCTCTGCGATATTCTCAATCGCAAATAGGAACAGCTGCCGATCTCCCTCTGTTGTCAGCGTCTGCGTGGCTGTCATCTCCGGCCAGCGGATGACCCCAAGCTGCTGTGGGCAGGTGACCGGGAGCTTCAGAAATTCAAGTTGCTCCCTGATCTCATCGGGCGATAGCTGTCCCTCAACCCAGTCCTTGCAAAAACGGTCACGCAGCAGCGGTATATTCCGAGTTAACTGTTCGGAGGCCTTCTCTAAATATTCATGTTGGCGCTGAAGATTATCGAGTTCCTCCTTCACATGGAACAACACCTGCCATAGATGATCCGCATTAACCGGCTTTAGAATATAATCCTCAACCCCAAGCCGAATTGCTTCCTGTGCGTACGCAAACTCATCATGTCCGGTGATAATAACGAAGCGGCAGTCCGGCAGCTCAATCCGCAGCCGCTTCATCAGGCCGATCCCGTCCAGAAATGGCATGTTCATATCTACCAGCAGCACATCAATTTTGCTTTGAACTGCCAGCTCCAGCGCTTCCTCTCCATCCTCAGCTTCATGGATCACCTCCATACCTAGACGGGACCAGTCCATCGCATCACGAATGCCTTCACGAATAATCGGCTCATCATCTGCAATCAATACACGATAAGGTACCTTGCTTGTCATCTGTCTGTCTCCTCCCCCTGATTCCATCCCTGCTCACCAAGCAGCGGGTGTCTAATCGTTACCTTCGTTCCTTCTCCTTCCCGGCTGTCCAGCTCAATCCCATAAGCATCCCCAAAGGCGAGGTGGATACGGGCCTGTACATTCAGCATACCGTAGCTCCGCCCAGTCTTCTCCATCCGGTTCGACTGAAGCTCCATAGCTCGAAGCGGTTCCCGCAGCTTCTCCCGCAGTTCCTGCAGCTTCTCCTGGCTCATTCCGACACCGTTATCTTGGACAGTCAGAATTAGGCACTCTTCCCTCTGCCTAACCGAGATATGAATATGCCCTGCACCACGTCGTGCCTTAATGCCATGATAGATCGCGTTCTCCACCACCGGCTGAAGCAGCAGCTTCAGCACAGGGAACTCTCCGGTCTCTGGATCCTGCTCTACTGTGAAAGTCAGCCTGTCCCGATACCTGGTCTTCTGGATTTGAATGTAGCTTTTGATATGCTGTATCTCTTCGTCAAGCTGGATAATATCCTTGCCTTTGCTGAGGCCGATCCGGAACAGCTGAGATAGCGCTTCCACCATCTCGGACACATCGTCTGCCCCCTTCTTGCGAGCCATCCAGTGAATCGTATCCAGTGTGTTATATAGAAAATGAGGCTTGATATTAGCCTGCAGGCTGCGCAGCTCAGCTTCACGCTTCTGCTTCTCCCGCAGCTCATTCAGCCGGATCAACCGCCGGATCTGGATCAGCATCCGGTTGAAGCTGCGTCCGAGCATCCCCACCTCATCATGCCTTCTGCCGCTATAGCGTACAGTCAAGTCCCCCGATTCTGCTGTACGCATGAAGGACATCAACTGGCGGATGGGTCCGGTGATCGATTGCGACAGCAGCACAGACGCCGTGACGCCGATCAGTCCTACTAGAAATAAGAAACAAATAACATAGAAATGAATCTGCCTAACCTCAGACGCCGATTCTCGAGTCAGAAAGACACCGACAGTCTGCCAGCCGGTGAAGCTTGACTTGCGGTATACCAGCTGCAATTCCTTGCCTTCTACATTGCGGACCGCCGTGCCGGAATCCGCCTGGTCGGTCCAATCTGAAGGCAAGCTCGATAGATAAGAATGCTCCGGCTTGTAGATCGCTTTTCCATCTGCATCAGCGACCATAAGATAACCGGTTTTCCCCAGCTTCACATCCCGGACGGCCTGAGCAACGGTCCGCAGCTTCAGATCGATGAGTACGACACCCAGCACCTTCCGGCTTTCCGGATCTGTAATGGAACGTACTACGGAGACCACTTCTTCATCCGCATAATTAACATGGGTCGTAATATTACGGCCGTACGGATGTCCCAGAATGGTGAAGACCCCCTCACGGGCGGCTGCCTGCTGATACCAGCTCTCTTTTGTCAAATTTTCGTTCGTCCGGGCGTACATTTCATTGCTGATATAATCCCCTTGGGGATTAACCACCATGATTCCCGCGATTTCGGGGTACAAGGTCGTAAATTCCTGGAGAAATTGCTTGATCTCGTACAACTGATCATCAGCAGCAGGATTGGAGTAGGCTGGAGAAACTTCTCCGTCATCTCCGATTTGTCTGGAGGGACCGCCATCTGCTTCCGTCCCGCCAGCTAGGAAATGGCGAACATGCTGATTAAACCCGATCAAGTAAGTCGTATTCTGCAGGTTCTCCATATCGTTATCCAGGCTCTGATTTACCTTGCCGATAAGCTGCAGCGTGTTGGAGATCACCTGCTGATCAACAACACGCTCCACCGTCCAATTCACCAGAAATCCCAGGATGATGGAAGGCAGAATACCAATCAGCAGGAACAGAATGACCAGCTGATACCTAAGTTCCAGGCTTCCTGGACGGAGCCATTGAAGATACCGCTGAAGACCCGGCCTGCTCTGTTTATGATGGTTATTTAGCATAGTAATCCGCCACATTATCCTTTGTCACCACCGAAATCCCTGTATCTACCCGCACCGGAATCGGCGATACATCTCCAGCACTGGTTGGCGACGGAACAGTCAAGCCATGATGCAGATGGAACAAATACTGCAGCGACCAGTAACCCATATTCCATGTACCCTGAGCCATTGTCGCCGAGATGGTTCCATTCTCTATCATATCTAGTGTCCCCTTGTTCGTATCAAAGCTGATAATCTTCAGCGGCTTACTGCGCGGATTGTTCTTCACCGCCTCACCTACACCCGTTCCGCCCGTGGCCTCTGTAACAAATATTCCGGCCAGATCCGGATAGGCCTTGAGCAGCTTCTCCGCCTCGCGGCGTGAAACCATGGCGTCTCCCTTCCCATCGACGACTTTGACCACCTTCATGGACGGGTAACGCTTAGCGATAGTCTCTTCAAATCCCTTTCTTCGCTCCTCATGGTTCTGCAGTCCGGGCAGCGTAATAATCGCGATCTGCCCCTCCCGATCAGTGAGCTGCGCCATCTTCTCAGCAGCCGTTAATCCAGCATTATAATTATTTGTGCCAAGGAACGAATAAGCCCGGCTGCCTGGCGCATCGGCATCAAAGAGCACAACCGGAATGCCTGCAGCAACCGCCTTGTCGATCATCGGCGTCAGAGCGCCGGGATCAATCGCGGAGAGTGCAATACCAGCCGGCTTCTTCGCAATAATTTGCTCAAGCACCGTCATCTGCTCCTGCACATCATACTGTGTGGCTCCCCGGTATTCCACCGAGACTCCCAGCTTCTCGGCCCCGTCCTCGAAGCCTTTCAGGCAGTTTCTCCAGTACTCGAGCCCCGACTGGAAGGTGACCATTACATAGTTCTCCGCAATATCACCCTGCAGTCCTCGGCTGTCCCAGGCATTGACCTCTGATTGCTGTGAATAGTAGCGGAAGACATAAATCATAAAGGCGCTGATAATAACAATATAAATGAGAAGCATCTTTTTCATAGATTTCGAGTTCCCTTCTGCTTGAATAAAATCGAGCGGTCGCCTGTAACCGCATACATAAGCTAGGATGATTATATTTTATACAAAAATGATTCTGAGTGAAACGCTTGTGAATTATTGACAGCATTTAATATCTTCTCTTAGGCCAAGATCACGTTCATTGCCAATTAACCCTTTTAAACCTAGGTAAATAGTTTGTTTTAAATCTATGAAGCTATCTAGCAATTTAGCTGATTCGACGTGTTGCTAGTTCTGATTGATCTCTGCAAAGGTTGAACGAAAAAGGGACAGAAGTCCGATTCGCATCCGGAACCTTAGGTATAAGGCCATTAATTCGCACAATATGCGCTTCAATCCGTCATCTCTCGTCAATGTTAGCAAACCTGCCAACTAGGTATTGGGTTGCATTCCCTGAATACCAATTATATGTAAAATAATATTATATTTATTTCTATTTTCTGTATTTTGAGAGGAGGCCGGTTTAGTAGGAAGTATGGAAGTCAACCCAATAACCGTTTCAAAAAAGGAGGAAGTCATTTGAACATTAAATCACCCCGTCCATGGTTCTCTCTGCTCCTGGGTCTTACGGTAGCCCTAAGCCTGGTACCTGGAAATCCCGCTGCAGCGAGCGGAGAACAGGCCCAGCAAGCAAAATTGAAAGTTGATTCCAGACTCTCTCACGATCTTCCTCTTCCTGCCGGTAAGGTGCCGGGAATCCAGGCTAAGACCGCAACCGGTCCTGTCAACAGCGAGCCTCATAACTTTGTACCGGAAAGCGATAGCGATGCAATAACTACAGTTATTGTAGAGCTGAAGAACACTCCGGTAGATGTCTTCGAGAATCAGGTCTCTTCGATCGGAAAAAGTGTTCAGGCCAGCAAGGTTCGTACTGAGCATTCCAAATTTAAGTCTGCTGCAGAAGCGGCACTTTCCGTGCAATTCAAGCGCGAATATACACGTGCATTCAACGGTTATTCCCTAGAAATCCCCGCGAACCAAGTCAACCGTCTATTAAAGCTGCCAGGCGTCAAGGCTGTATATCCCAATCTGGAGTACCATGCCTTACCCATTGAAACCTCTGGTGAAGTAACCGCCCAGCTGGATAAGAGCGTGCCTCATATGGGTTCACCGGAGTTCTGGGAAGCCGGATACAAAGGTAAGGGCATTAAGGTAGGCGTTATTGACACTGGTGTCGACTATAACCATCCAAGTATCAAAGATGCCTTTAAGGGCGGCTACGATTTCGTAGATAATGATAAAGACCCGTTTGAAACAAGACCCAATCCAAACTTCCCGCCTAAGAACGGTAAACCGTATGAGACCAGTCATGGTACACACGTCTCAGGCACGATTGTGGGACGCGGCAACCCGGATCAGCCAGGCAGCACTGGATGGGCCCGCGGCGTAGCTCCCGAAGCCGATCTGTATGTCTATCGGGTGCTGGGCCCCTACGGAAGCGGGTCAAGCGAGAACGTTATTGCTGCTATTGAGGAGTCTGTAGCAGACGGTCTCGATGTCATCAACCTGTCGCTGGGCGCGGATTACAACAACCAGTATACAGCTGATACGGTTGCCTTGGATAATGCCGTTAAGGCCGGTGTTGAGGTGGTTGTTGCTAACGGGAACGACGGTCCTGGAGATGCCACGGTAGGCAGTCCCGGCGGGTCCCAGCTGGCCATTTCCGTAGGAGCATCAACTCCGCCTATGGATATTCCTATTTTTAACTCAGCAGAACATTCCGGCCTGCGTGCACAACTGGCCACCTTCTCACCGGATCTTACACCTTCGGAACAGGGATGGGACATCGTTGATGCAGGTCTGGGCAAAGCCGCTGACTATAACGGAGTAGACGTAAAAGGTAAGCTTGCTTTGGTATCCCGCGGAGAAATTTCATTCCAGGAGAAAGCCATCAATGCTACTGCAGCAGGTGCTACAGGATTAATTATCTATAACAATGAAGCTGGGGAAATTGCTGCCACGCTGAATGAGCCTGGAGACTATGCCCCGACCTACACTATTACCCAGACCGACGGCCAAGCCCTGAAGCGGGATATCGCAAGCGGCCAAGGGCATGTGACTATCGGCTCCTTGCACGAAGAGGACTATATGGCTGATTTCAGCTCTCGCGGTCCTGCGCTTCCTGACTATACCATCAAACCGGATCTCTCAGCGCCTGGCGTTAATATTACTTCTACTGTACCTGCTTGGGACGGCAATTATGAAGAGGCTTACGCATCGATGCAGGGAACCAGTATGGCTTCTCCTCATGTAGCTGGAGCCGTTGCTCTGGTTCTTGAGCGCTCCAAGAGCGAACGCAAGGAGAATCATCTCACCCCTAACCAAATCAAGGCGCTGCTGACCAATAACTCTGTAGTCTTGAATGACCGCAATGGTCAGCCTTATTCCGCACAAGTACAAGGCGCCGGACGGATTGACCTTGGGAACGTGCTTGAAGCGACAGCCATCGCTTCTGTAGAAGAGACTTTGCCGATCGAGCTGGATCACGGAGCAAGCAGTGATTACAAGACAGGCAGCTTCTCCTTCGGTCAAGTTGCTCCTGGAACCAGCGTGACCAAGACGCTGGACCTGGATAACCTTACCGGGGATGCTCAGGCTTATGATGTTCATGTGGATTGGCAAGCAGCCGGCGAAGCTGCACCTTCGCTTACAGCCGAATCTTCTTCCCTTTCACTCACAGCCGGTCAGCGGGCTGCTTCGCTAGGTGTTACGCTTGAAGTGCCGAAAACTGCGTCAGATGGCTACTATGAAGGGCGCATTACACTGACAGATCGGCAAACCGGCCATCAGCTGACACTTCCAGCAGGAGTGTACGTTGGTGAATCCTATACCATCGGAGCCGTAACGGATTTATCCGTGACACCGGACATTTTCTCTCCGAATCAAGATGGGCTGTACGATACCGCTGATCTTTCATTCACCGTAAATAGACCGCTGAAGGACTTCTCGCTTGTTGCAGAAGATGCATCCGGTAAAATCGCCGGAACAATCTATGACGGTCTGGCTCACCAGCCGGAACATCGGCCTGATATTTATCAGCTGTCTGCTTGGGATGGTAAGGTCCAAACAGATAAAGATGTTAAACCGCTTAACGATGGGCTTTACTGGCTGACCCCTTCCATTCATGATAGTGAAGAATTGCTGTCTGACGAAAGCGTTCCTTTTGTCCTGGACCGTGAAGCTCCTGAGGCTGCACTGGACGAGCCTAACGTGAAGGTCGACGAGAAGAACCCCGGCAAGGGCATCATTTCCGGCCAAATCGTTCGCGATACCCTACTTGAGGTCCTTCCCGTCTCTTACTCCGATGCCATTGGTGTTGCCGTGCTCTCAACAGGCGGTGATGGGCAGTCCGCTCAATATGATGGAGTTATTGATGAGAACGGCCGCTTTACGGTGGAAGTGCCGCTGACTGATGGCGAGAATAACTTTGAAATTTATGTATATGACGCTGCTTACAACGGACTTCTTGAACCTTTTAAAACGATCACTTATAACGGGGAAACGCCTGAACAGCCAGTAGAAGGTACTCTATCCTTGGATTCAGAGGATTATTCCATTACCTTGAATGACACCTTCGATGTTGCAGTGTTCTTTACAGATAAGGAAGGGAAAGTCAGAAACGTAACTAAAGAGGCCTCTTTCGAATCGGCCGATCCTTCCATTGTGTCCGTCGATTCGGAAGGCAATCTGACAGGACTCAAGCCTGGCACAACCAGCATTAAGGTCACTTATCAAGGAATCAGCACATCGGCTACCGTGTGGGTGGTGCGACCTTATGCGCCGAAGACACCAGCACAGGAGGAACCATCCACAGCCCCGAAAGTGAAGGATGAGGTTAAAGCTAAGGTTCCTGCGGATCAGACGGAAGCAGATCCTGCTCCAAATTCAGAAGAGAAGGCCCCTGCTGAGACAGATGGCAATAGCAATGCTGGTCAAGCCGCCCCTTCCAAAGATCAGAAGCAGGATAAACAAAATTAATGACTTAGCCCCTAGAGCGTACGCAGATAAAAGAGGAGAGCTCCTTCCGGGGCTCTCCTCTTCTCTATGAATTATGTAATGCTACAGTTCAGATGCGAGTGCGCTTGGATAACGTTTTCCGCCAATTCTCGGACAGGGCGTCCACCTCAAGAAGCTGCCTCAGCTCTGGGGTATCCTTCTTCTCACCAAACATCACACGGTGGGCAAAAGCAACCGTAATCCCTTTGCGATGGCGTTCTTGCAAGATCAGCGAATCTTTACTGGACACAAGACCTGTCTTGAGCACTCTGAAATAAAAGCCGGTATAGCCGGTTTTCTCCACCTGCTTAGGCAAATCCGGCAGCCCATGACGCACAGCTAATTTATAGCAGGGCTGTCTTGGCTGGGTAACCTGCAAGATAGCTTCGCCCCAATGGAAAATATCACCGATGCAAACCTCTGTCTCCACCAAACCCACAAGCGTAATATTTTCCCCAAAAGCTCCAGGTTCGAACGGATAATTAAAGGTCTTGCTCCAATAATCCATATGATCGTATGCATAGACACAAACCGCCTTGTCAGGACCCCCGTGGTGAACCAGATCCCCTTGGCCGTCTCCGTCAAGGTTAAGCTCTGATAAAAATATCGGACCTCGCACCGGTTGTTTGCCAATGCCTGATTGAACGGGCTTCGTATGACCTTCAAGCAGCTTCGGCAGTCCAACATTAAGCGAGCGAATCGTATAGCCGTTTTCCAATCCTAATCCCCCCTTCATTCTCTTGATTGCATATTAAGAATCATAACATATTGCTTCATTAAGAGAGGAATAAGTCCGGATTAAATCACTTCAGAGTAGCGTCTTCCCGCCTTTTTCGAGACTTTGTCCTGCTTCAGGCGCTGCCTTGCCCGGTAAAGCACAATTTTGTATCTTGAGAGCTTTACGCCCATGAGATCTGCAGCCTCTTTATAGGAGTAACCTTGAATATCATACAGGGTTACGGCTTCTCTCTGTTCAGGCGATAGTTCGGCCAGCATATGATCGAGCTCTTTCCGGCTTTCGGCTCCCATGAGATGTGTTTCTGGCGTATTGCTGTCAGGCATCACTTGGAAGTAGTCCGTATCATAAATCTGCATCCGGCTTTCCTTGCGAGTCTTATCAATAAATGCGTGATAAGCGACTCGGAACAGCCAGGGCTTTACCTTGCCATCCTGCATTTTATCCATATGAACCAGTGCTCGGCAGAAGGTCTCCTGTGCCAGATCCTCAGCCGTATATGGGTCTTTACTTAGAAATAATAAGTAACGATATACGTCTTTTTGGTATTCCCGATATACAGCCTCAAGAAAGCTGTATTTCATAATGATTTCCTCCCATCCCCTAACCATCGGGGTAATCGATGTACATATCTCTCGACATTTTCTATTATGAAGTCGATTGCTTTCTTGGCGAATAAGAAAATATAAAGATTTCCTTAAGAATTGTATACTTCTAGCTTAACAAACTGGTTTTATAAAAAATGCGCTCATTCACCCAGAATGAAAGCGCATTGATGTGTTTATATAGATTGAACTAAAGTTTTACATTGATCTTTCTATATTTAACGGCCTAATACGGCCCTAGCTGATATTATTTTGCGGCAAGCGAACAATGAACACCGTCCGTTCCTCATCGCTCTCTGCCCGAATCTCTCCGTGGTGAAGCTCCACGATATTCTTCGCAATGGCTAGGCCGATTCCTGAACCGCCTGTATGCTTAGCCCTGGACTTCTCTACCCGATAAAAGCGTTCAAACAGATGAGGAAGATCCTGCTGCGGAATGGGCTCCCCATAATTGATTATCTCGGTGATGACCGTCTCCTCTTCCCATCTTGCGCGAATATCCAGATACCTTCCGTCTTGACCATACCGGATAGCATTCGTAATCAAATTCTCGAATACTCTTCTCAGCTTATCCCCATCCGCAGACAGCGTGAGCTGGCCGTCAAAAGCAAGACGGGCCTCCATACCGCTCTCATGAAGCTGCCAGCCGAATTGTGATACGATCTGGTGCAGCATTTCGACCAGATTGATTTTGTTATAGACCAGCCGGATTCCTCTGTTGCGCAGCCGGGTATACTCGAATAAATCCTCAAGGAGCTTCTTGAGACGAATCGATTCCTCATAGGCCATATTCATGTAGTATCTGAGCTCGACTTCATCACGATAACGGTCTTGTTCGACAAGGCCGAGATATCCTGTGATCGTCGTTAGGGGGGTTCTCAGGTCGTGCGACACATTCGTGATCAGCTCATTCTTGGTCTGTTCGGCCCGCCGCTCTTCCTCGATCGAGATCTTAAGCCGTTCCAGCATCCGATTGATATCCGAAGCAAGCTGTCCAAGCTGCCCAACGGGACGAACCGGAATTTTATGGTCAAAGCCAAGATGTTCAACCAAATGCACTTCCTCGATCAGCTGATCCAGGTACTTCCTCTCGCGTCTTCGCATTTCCCGGCGAAAGAAGTAAATGGAGAACAAGAGAACAATCGGTACAGCGACATAATAGTAGGCTGCTGGATAACCGACATGGTAGTATATCCATTTCAAAATCATATTTGCCGAGATGGATGGATAAGTCAGCAGAACCGATTTAGCCAGCAATACAAACAGCAGAAAAGCGATCAGTGAAGTCAGCGCCGTCCAAAACAGCCACGCAATTACTCGAAGACTAGTTCTCAAGTTTGTATCCTACCCCCCACACCGTACGGATCAGCTTCTCGCCATCCATTTCTTTCTCCAGCTTGTCTCTTAGTCGGCTGATATGCACGGTAACGGAGTTATTGCTCTCAAAATACTTGTCTTTCCAAATCAGCTCAAATATCTCTTCAGAACTAAACACCCTGCCGGGGTAACTTGCCAGCAAGTATAGTATGCCAAATTCGATCGGTGTCAGTTTAAGCGGCCTGCCGTCTACAGTTGCCGTATGTGTCTCCTTATCCAGCTGAAGCGGCCCCACCTTGATCTCAAACTCTGAACCCGTGTTTACAGGCTGCGATTGATAAGAAGAGCGGCGCAGCAGCGATTTGACCCGGGCAATCAGCTCAAGCGGATTGAAGGGCTTCACCATATAGTCATCCGCACCGGTCATTAGGCCATTGATCTTATCCATATCCCCATCCTTGGCACTGAGCATTAGAATGGGCGTGGTCTGTGTCTCGCGAATCTTAATGCATACACCGATTCCGTCAAGACCTGGCATCATGACGTCCAGAATGATCAGGTCGACGGATTCCTGCTCCAGACGTTCAAGCGCCTCCAGTCCGTCGGATGCTTTGGTCACGGTAAAGCCTTCATTTTGCAAATATATTTCAATCAGCTTCGATATTTTCGCATCATCGTCTACAATTAATACATGCTTGTCCAATCCGATCATTCCTTTAAACATAGGTTTGTACTATCATAACATGCTACCTCGTTTGGAAAACAAATAAAAGGTTAAGAAACGATTACGATCTTCTTAATTATTCAGGTTTTTCCTTTACCCTAGGCAATTCATGTATATAATTAAGAAGGTCACAAGGACTACCTGAAACAGGATTTATACCGAATGTGGAGGACCTTTACAAACATGAAACAAACTTGGATATGGACTTTATGCGCTCTCTTCCTGGTTATCTCGCTCGCAAGCGTATTGACGCGTGCAGCAGATGAAGGACAAGCCAGAGAGATCGAACTGGCGGTACCCTATACGGAAATCGTCCAGTCTTCAGCAGATCCCGAAACTGTAATTCAATCTTTGAAACAGGCCGGCGCTACCGCCATTGTATTAAAAGAAACGAACTTGCAGGAGTTAGCGGACAAAGGCGTTCTTAAGCTTTACTCCGCGCAGAAAATGCCTGCCGACGTTCTAAATGACAGCTCAGTGACGGTAAGCCCAGAAGATACGGTTATCGTATCAAGCAATCAGAATGCTAAAGATACAGCCTTCTATGCTACTCTGCTCCAGAAAGCCTTCAAGAATAAGCTGCTCATGAATCACCGTCCTGACGGAGGGTTTTCAGCCGTTCTGAAGCTGAGCGTGGAAAAAGCACAGGCCCAGGTGCTTGGAATCGACATTCCAGAGGCTCGGGAGCTGATCGGGCAGCTGCATATGACGGTCATTCCGTCATATGCAAATGCACCTCTTTATCATGACGCTGAATTTATGGATGCCCAATTTGAGGCGCTGCATGACCTTGACATCAAACAAATTTATTTCAGCGGCAACGAAGCGCTTTCCTATCCAGGAGATGCCCCGCAGCTAGCGGATTTGATGAAGAAGCATCACATCTACTTCACCCTGATCCGAAGTCAGCTGGGAGCGCTGGAGCTGGCCAAACAAGCCGATTATCGGCATATTCGTGTCATCTTCATCGATCCGGCCAAGCTAAACGCCATGTCTACAAAAGAAGCGGCTGATATGTTCGAACTAAGTGTACGGGAACGAGCAATTTCAATGGTTTATTTCCCGGCCTTTAAGAACGCTCAGCAAGATTGGCCGAGTTACCTGAAGAAAGTAGAGGCTGTATCCTCAGAACTGGTGAAGCGGCTGGAGCCGGAATACAGCTTTAGCCAGCCGCTTCCTCTCACTGATTATGCTAATCACGGACTGCTTGCTGGCAAACCTTTTAAAGCAATTCCTATGCTAGGGATCACCCTAACCGCCCTGCTGCTGCTTCGTCGGTTTACGTCTTGGCGTCCGCTGGCTGCTGCAGCCATGGTGCTCGGACTGGCCGGAATTGCTGCAGCCATGGTGAAGCCCTCTTTATTCGGCCTTGCACAAAGCGTATACGGCCTTATAGGCGGTATAGCGGCGCCTGTCTTGGCCATTATGGTGGGCCGGGAAATCGCGCTTCGCTCCCAGAGAGGGCCGTGGGCCTCTGCACTGCTCGCTTTTATTAGCGGAGCTTGCATTACCCTCGCGGGAGTAATTTTTGTAGTAGCCCTGTTTAACGATATGTCTTATCTCTCTTATGTGAATCAATTCCGGGGAATTAAGCTGCTCTTTGTCGCTCCTATTCTGCTGACCTTTATCTATACCTGGATCACCGGGGATCTGGGACAGGGGCTAAGGTTCCTTCAGAAAAGCGTGCTGCAATCGGGCAGCATCCTAAGATGGGTATTGCTTCTGGTAGGACTTCTTATCGTAGGGCTCGGAGGAATCTATTTCGTCCTTCGCTCAGGCAATGAGGGAACCTTGCTTCCGTTCGAAGGAGAATTCCGCAGCCTGCTGGATCATCTGTTAGGGGTAAGGCCTCGAACGAAGGAAATTTTCCTGGGATACCCTCTCTTTGTCCTTGCTCTCTATTTGCTGGCAAAATACCGCAAGGGCGGATTGCTGCTCATCGCAGCCGTCATCGGCCAGCTGTCCTTGATGAACACCTTTACCCACTTGCACACACCGCTGACCATCTCCATACAGCGCTCTGCATGGGGACTACTCTTCGGTCTAATCATCGGACTGCTGCTCACGTCCATCGTAGCACTCTGTCTGCGCAGACGTTAGATCACAAACGAACTAGGAGGAATTATGGAATCTATTAATCAGCCTATTAAGCTCCGTAAGCCTAAGAAGCCATTATGGTTCAGGTTGCTTCGAATCTTTATTATTGTTGTAGTTGCGATCCTATTGCTAGGTTTCATTGCCTATATGACCTACGACAAGTACAATGTGGCATCCAAATCTGATTACACTCTCATTACTACACGTTCCGATTACAAGCTGGCTAAGAATGAGCCGGAACAAGGTGCTTACCTGGGCGGATATGTGCTTCAGAACAGCTCCATCAATTTCAGCATGAAGAAGTTCAACGAACTGGCTGGAAGAGATCATGTCACCTTTTTCAAATATGTAGGCTATGGCAAGCCCTTCCCTACACAATGGGTGAAGGATGTTGCCTCCATCGGCGGCTTCCCTCATATCGCTTTCGAGCCGAACGGCGGTCTGGATGAAGTGAAGGACGACGAGTATCTTCGTTCCTTCGCCAAAGCAGCTAAGGAGAGCGGCGTACCGGTCTTCCTCCGTTTTGCATCGGAGATGAATGGCACCTGGACGAACTACTCTCAGGACCCTGTGAAATACAAAGAAAAATGGAAGCTCGTTGACAAAATCATGAAGGAAGAGGCCCCGAATGTGGCTATGGTCTGGACCGTACTTGCAATGCCTGAAGAGCATATCGACAATTTCTATCCAGGAGACGAATATGTAGACTGGGTGGGCGTGAACATTTACAGTGTCAAATATCATAACAACCATAAGTATGAAAAAGCCGATTTCGAAGATCCGCTGGATCTGCTGAACTATGTATATTCCCGCTACAGTGCAACGAAGCCGATCCAAATCTCGGAGTTCGGAGCCACTCACTTTACGACGACAGACAACAAGCAGGATAATGCCTTTGCCATCAAGAACATTAACCGCTTCTACGCGGAGCTGCCAACGAAATATCCTCGCGTGAAGGCTGTTTACTACTTCGATGTGAACAATATCGCAGAATACAACGAAGCTAGACGTATTAATGATTATTCTGTAACAACAGAGCCAGAGATCGTGAAAGCTTATGGAGAAGCTATTTCAAATCCCTTCTTCCTCAGCAAGCGTGAAGCCGATACTCCTGGTAAGACTGTAAGTCAAACCTTCACTTACCGTGGGGAACTGTTCGAAAAAGGCAGCGAGGTATATGCGGATAAATCCTTCTTCACAGATTATCTGCATGCAGAAGTGACTGGAAGCGGCAGCAACACCGAAATTAAGCTGGACGGTAAGTCGGTCAAAGTCAAAGCTGTGAGTAAGAGAGTATCTGCCGGCTTTAAGACGAAGATCTTCCTGAATAGATACCGCAGCATCGATGGTATACCTGTCCAAGAAGCGCTGAAGGCACTGGGTAAAAAAGTAACCGTCGATACAGCCAACAAAACAATAACGATTGAATAATCTCATGATTCGAACGATATTATGAAATAGATTCATTCCTGCAAGTAAAAAAGCAGCCGGACTTTGAACCGAACCCCAATTGTTAGACATGATCTATTAATTGGAGGTGCAGTTCACCCGGCTGCTTTTTCTCTGTATTTTAATACCTGTAAAAGTTAAAATTCCAAGCATAAATAGCTCAAATTGCCCAGCTCATAGCTGCGATAGATCGGCTTCGCACCCTCAAGGCTTCCGCTGCCAAGTGCAATATAGAAGGGCACGAAATGCTCCGGACGCGGTACCGCGAGTTCAGCATGAGGAGCTTCTGTTCGATAGTTCAAGAGCGCATTCAAATCTTGTCTATTAAGCTGATCCAACAACCAATCATCAAACTCTACGGCCCAAGCATCCCGCTTCGTCTCATCCCACTTCACGGCGCGCAGATTGTGTACAGTCACACCGCTGCCGATCACCAGAATGTCCCGCTCTGCAAGCTCTTGTACTGCACGTCCGATCTGGAACTGCTGTTCAGGAGCCAGGTAGGGATGAACCGAGATTTGAACGACGGGGACATTGGCTTCAGGAAACATATGATGCAGCAATGTCCATGAACCGTGATCCAGCCCCCGTTCGGAATCTGCTATAGTTGGAATGTCGGCTTTATGGAACATTTCCCGAATTTCCTCAGCCAGCTTCGAACTGCCCTTTGCAGGGTATTTTACCTCATACAATTCGTCCGGAAAGCCATAGAAATCATAGATTGTCTCATAGACATGGTCATGGGAAGAGACCGTAAGCGTCTCCGCTTCCCAGTGAGCCGTGAAAATGACGATAGCTTGGGGAGCCATTCTGGCCCCAGTGCTTCTAAGGAAGCGGGTATACATTGTATTTTCAATAGCCAGCATGGGTGAACCATGAGCAAGAAATAAAGGTGAGATCATATAAAACACTCCTAAAGTTACTTTTTGTTAGTAAGTATAAAATTAAAATGATTCATTGTCAATACATCAATGAGAATCGAAGAGGTCGTTTCCAAAGCTCGTGGAAAACCTTGTCACCCATGATCGGATCCATCCGGAAGCTATATATAGGGAAATTGAGCTAATTTCATGTACAACAAAGCCCCCGAATTCGGGGGCTTGAGTTAATGGCTTGATAGGTACCTTTTTTTGCTGAACAGGGATCTCCGTAACGGATTGAATAAGGCTGATCTTATCGATGAGGGACAGATTCTGAGCTAACATCTGGATCAGTCCAGGCTTGGTGCCGATACTCCACTTGGAGCTTTTCTAACCAGTCCGAAATAAGCGAGCATCGCAGCCGTGCTCGTTGCCAAAATAATCAGGCCCAGCGGAACGGCGGTGTCTTCACCCGCAATCCCCACCAAAGGAGCGACCACCGCACCCAGCAGGAATGGAATAACGCCGAGCAGCGCAGCTGCGCTTCCCGCCATATTGGCCTGGCTCTCCATCGCAAGCGGAAATGCGGCAGTAGAGGTAATGCCAATCGAACACACAAAGAAAAAGAGCGGGATAACCAAAGCAAACAGCGGCCCATGGACTAAAGCTACCACTAAAACGGCCACACTTGCAATTAAAGCAACCCATAAGCCAAACAATAGGAAAGTCTGTTCCGATATGCGATTCGCCATTCGTCCCACCAGCTGCGAGCCTATAATCAAACTCACGCCGTTCGATCCAAACAGCAAGGCAAAAACGGCTGGCGTGACGCCGTAAATATCCTGATAGATAAAAGGCGTGCCCGAAACATAAGCAAAAACCCCGGCGATCATTATTCCCTGCGCCAGCATATAGCCGACAAACTTGCGGTCACGCAGTAGAAAGCCATAGCTGCGTAACTGATGCCCGAAGTTGGCCGGCTCCCGCCGTTCAACCGGGAGCGTCTCCTGCAAACGCCATTTGGTCATCGCTAATAAATAAGTTCCCAGCACGGCAAGTACGATAAATACGCCAACCCATGTCGTGAAGGAAAGAACACCGCTGCCGGCAATCGGCGCAGCAAGCGGACCCAGGTTCCCTACAAGCAGCAGCAAAGAGAAAAATTTAGTCAGCTCATGACCGCTGTAAAGGTCGCGGGCTATCGCGCGCGAGATGACGATCCCGGCAGAAGCAGCAAAGCCCTGCGCGAACCGGAACAGGATCAACAAGCCAATATTAGGTGCAAACGAGCACGCTAACGAGGATACAATATAAATCGCCATCGAAATAAGCAATGGATTTCTTCGGCCGTAAACATCACTCAGGGAGCCCATGACAAGCTGACCTATGCCTAATCCAAGCAGGCAAGCAGTCAAGCTAAACTGCACCAGTGAGGCGTTCGTATTGAAATGCTGCGCAATTTCAGGAAATGCCGGCAAATACATATCAATGGTGAACGGGCCTAACGTTGAAAATAAACCCAGCAGCAAAGCCAAGCCAACAACATTCCTTTTATGGTTTTCTCTCATTTTTTTATCTCCAGTTCCCAGTATGATTTTTTTCTGTCCCATCCACTGATATTAGGGCATAGAGTTAACTTTAAGTCAAGGATTATTATTAAAATTTTTAGCGGTTAAACGCAACAAAGGCAGCCGGGCACTTCAAGACCTTGGCTACCTTCGTATCATAATTAAACTAAACTTCTGTCCGTGGAACTTCCTCAACCGAAGAACAAATCAAGAATATTTGAGCCCGCTGACGACTTCTTATTATAAAACTCGGAATAGCCGCAATTCGTGCAGTAGACGACAATAAATTGATTATGCTGGATATCAAACATTTTGGAAAGTCCTGTTCCGGTCATAGCTACTTCCTTCGTCTTTGCGTCATGACTGCCGCATTTAATACATCCCTTTTCTCCCATATGTTTCCCTCCATACATCAGGTGTACACACCCTATTTATTTTCGATATGTTCCTCTCAATCTCTTCTTAATTCATTGACCTTTTCTCACTGCAGTCAACCTGCCATATCCAGCATTCGTCTTAGCGCCCAGCCCCTCCTGCTCCAACGCCTTTAGAAGAATATTTTGAGTAAGCTGTAACCATTTAGCTCCTTCTTGTTGTTCTCCATCAAAGGAAAGTATGATCATAAAGCGCCCGGATACCGTCAAGAAAGGGAAAGGTTCAGGTGAATCATCATCACGTGGAGCTGGATAGGCTTTCGATCTCCCGCTATCTGCTTCCTCAGTTAGTATAATTCCGTTATAATCCTTATGGTGAGGAGTCAGGACATCTTGTTTTAATGCAGACTTCACGGATTCCGGGGTAATTAAAGCATCATGAAAATGTACGTAACCCGCAGACGCTTGAGTCCCAAAAATCACCTGGTAATCATGACCCGTCCGCAATAGCGATGGATAAGTCTGACCCAAACTTTTATGCGCATATCGGGACGCGACTCCTTTAAGCGCCGATGCTGGCAAAAAGGGAACCCCGTAGATGGGGTGAAGCAACAAGCCTGTTTCGAGTACACTAACTCCGCCATGTCCAATAGCTAGCGGTGAATCCGCTTGAACTTCTATGGAAAGGATAGGTTGGTTCTCGATATCATAGTAACGCTCATAGCATTTGCTATAAAAGCTGCACTGTTCCTCACTTTCCCATGTTTCCCAGTACCCTTTAACGAGATCCCTGTAGAACTTACTTTTCTTATCGCTTTCCTTCACGACCGCTTCAAGGCTCAGGCCCGATTCTCCGATTCCCCAGTATCCTTTACTAAGCTCAAGATAAACGTTCATCGCTTGTCCTCCACAATCTCGCTATCCATGGAGGTCTCTTCGATTTCGATTCCCTGCTGAACCTGCAGGATCGCCTCCGCGTATCGCTTAAACCAGACTGAAGCTCTGAGCACTTTTTGAGAGAGAAATAAATAATCGTTATTTTGATCGCTGATCAATGGTTTAGTGATATCCCACTCAACGGCCTTCAAAAATTTGTTTCATTACATTCGGCTGCGCTCTGTCGTCAACTTGCCTCATCTTTTTCTTTCCTCCAATCATCATGTTTTCATTCACATTAAGACTTTAGGAGTAACAAAAACCGTCAATTATTTACACATTCGACATTTTCCAAAACTATCCTTCAAGTTACTTAACAAACATATAAAAAAGTTCTCTTTCTAATACAACAGATGAACGAGGTGCATTTTAGCCTAGCAGCCCTTGTAACGCCGGATGAGACAATAGAAGATACTAAAAGAGAGCCCATCCTGGACTCGATTGCTTATATTCCGCTTATGTACATCATGTCTTAGCAACGTAGAAAGCCTATCCTTTGCCCGCTGGTGCGAATGGGAAGCTAACATAAAATCCCTAGGGGATTCGCACCTCAAATTTTGTCGAAATAAATGAAGAATGAGGAGTTTAATGCAAATTATAGCTTCTTGGAAGCTAATCATTTATGATAAATGAAGAAAATAACTTTAATTCCTGTAAATATGGGACGAAAAAGAGTGATTTTCGCTGTCGCACTCTACATGAGTGCGTGGATTGAAATTCTGATCAGGGTGATGCTGCTACGCCTGATGCTTTAGTCGCACTCTACATGAGTGCGTGGATTGAAATTGATCGATTCCAAATCTACTTTTTAAACCAGGACTCCGTCGCACTCTACATGAGTGCGTGGATTGAAATTACAACATGATTTTATGATTCGTAAAGTGTTGTTTGTCGCACTCTACATGAGTGCGTGGATTGAAATTGCATTTTTTGAGTACGGAGATTTACTCCCATAAAGTCGCACTCTACATGAGTGCGTGGATTGAAATATTTGAAGGTGGTTTGGTATTGTGATTAATTATAGTCGCACTCTACATGAGTGCGTGGATTGAAATACCGCAATTACATAAAATTTATACGTATTGCCATTGTCGCACTCTACATGAGTGCGTGGATTGAAATCCTCCTTCAAGATCAACTCAGCTACCCCTAACTTTTGTCGCACTCTACATGAGTGCGTGGATTGAAATCGGCTACCGAGCGTCAAGAAGGCGGAGACTTTTGCGTCGCACTCTACATGAGTGCGTGGATTGAAATAGCATGATTAGGACAGCACGACATTAACCATTGTCGCACTCTACATGAGTGCGTGGATTGAAATCTCTAGTTGCTCCCAGCTTCTACCCTTACTCTCATGTCGCACTCTACATGAGTGCGTGGATTGAAATAATCTCTGTCACATATGAAGATGTCGCACTGATCTGGTCGCACTCTACATGAGTGCGTGGATTGAAATCTTCCTGATCGGGGCGGATCGGAACAACCTTGTTGTCGCACTCTACATGAGTGCGTGGATTGAAATTCTGCTGCGATGTTAATAACATCGTTTTTGTACTGTCGCACTCTACATGAGTGCGTGGATTGAAATATACCATCGACTTTCATATTGTCCAACCAGTTCACGTCGCACTCTACATGAGTGCGTGGATTGAAATATTTTCACGCCACAGGAACACGTTGGACGCTTTTCGTCGCACTCTACATGAGTGCGTGGATTGAAATTGCGGTAAGTGCTTCGAGTTGGGCGCGTTTGACGTCGCACTCTACGTGAGTGCGTGGATTGAAATACCAAGTGTTCATCTGCCCATTACTGAGCAGAGCCCCAGTCGCACTCTACGTGAGTGCGTGGATTGAAATTTTCCTGGCGCCAGCTGGCTGAGACCGTGGCAAGTCGCACTCTACGTGAGTGCGTGGATTGAAATATCGATGAATATCACAATGTACGGCAGAAGATCCTGTCGCACTCTACATGAGTGCGTGGATTGAAATTATCCGAGGATTACACTGCGCTTAAAGCCCTGGGTCGCACTCTACATGAGTGCGTGGATTGAAATCGTCAACATCCTAGGTGAAGCTGCTTCTCATGAACGTCGCACTCTACATGAGTGCATGGATTGAAATCAAATGAGGACTTGATCCAGGCATACTCCAAAAAGTCGCACTCTACATGAGTGCGTGGATTGAAATACCACGCATAACGGATGTGAGGAATTCCAGTACTTGTCGCACTCTACATGAGTGCGTGGATTGAAATAGGATCTTGGACAGTTGGAAGATAAGCGCATGTACGGTCGCACTCTACATGAGTGCGTGGATTGAAATATGATTCCCGTAACATAGACAGGGCCTCGAGTAAGTCGCACTCTACATGAGTGCGTGGATTGAAATTTGATAATGGTAAGCACGGAGCTTGAAGTCCATGGGTCGCACTCTACATGAGTGCGTGGATTGAAATCGGTAAGAACTACACGTTCGGATTTGTTGGTGGCGTCGCACTCTACATGAGTGCGTGGATTGAAATATCACATTTAAAACTCGCCATCCAGTCAGCTTTCCGTCGCACTCTACATGAGTGCGTGGATTGAAATTAAAATAATTGACACCGGAGATGTGTCCGCGATCAGTCGCACTCTACGTGAGTGCGTGGATTGTAATTCCAAGAGATTGCAATGGGAGTTTAAACAGCAAACTGTCGCTTTATACAACATTCTCAGCTTTAAGCCACATCTTGAAGAACCACTCCTAGAGTATAAAAGAGCAATTGAAAGTCTATCTGACAATGTTCCGTATAAGCAAGACATAACCAAATACCATTATGAGCTCACTGTAGTTCCATGGATACTTGTTAAAGACCAAGTCGTAAATACTTCATTAATCCCGAGCACTCGATCTTCAAGCACGTTTTATATATGGGTAGCCGATCTCTTCCAGATCATCTTCAATATCTGCTATCTCCAGTTCGTTGTTAAGCAGCTTTAGCAAACTATTGTCTATTGGTTCCAATGCAAACACCCTTTTAACCAGAGCTAAATCTATATCCACTTCATAATACTCTGAGGCCCAAGAATGATAATATTCAGCCCCGCCTATTAAAATTTGCAATAATTCTAAGTGCTCCTCTTTGTAATCCTTACTCCCAAGCCAATGTTCATTCTCATATTGATTCCATATCAAGAATGTTGCCTCATCAAGCACAAATGCCGGTTCACTTAAGAAACCACGAAACGTGTCAGGAACCCCGCTAATTATTTCTTCTATGTTATTTTCATGATTGACCTCAAATTCTTTATCACATCCTTTAATCATCAAACCGTTGTGACTGAATAATGCAAAGTAGTGATCACCTTCCCCATCTCTCATTGATCCCATCTGTTCGTTAGTATCCCATTTGGAATTGAAGGAATAGTATCTATACTCCCAGTCCGGCATCAGAATTGCGTCTAGCATCGCAGCTGCTTTAAAAATATTTCTGCACTTTTCTATCCCGGGAAGTCTCTTGATATGATAATTCTTCTGGTCTTTCATATAATGTCATCTCCCTTGTTTTCTGGTTTTTCATAACGATAGTTTCTATGTACTTACGTATACACTCTTCCTAAGGAAATATATGTACCTTGTCCATCATAGCCCAAACCATGGAATACACGAAGTTAGAAAATTAGAACCAGGGCTTATTAAGCAGACGAACCCGCTCGAAGTCCTATACACAAGTCAAAAAAAACGGAGGATTTGAGATCATCTCAAATCCTCCGCATACTGCAAATTTGTTGCTACCAAGTCATGCCTTACTAACTACACCAGCTCTCGCTCAAGCAGTGCAGCTCCATGCTACAGCTGCTCAACCTCCACGCTATGCACATGCTCCAGCTTGCGGATGAAATAGTACACCTTGGTCGTATACTCTCTCTCCGGAATCGTGAGCACCATGCTCACCTGCTGGCGGCCATTCTCCAGATCCTTAATCCGCAGACGGCGGATTCGGTGCTCCCGCTGCACATCTTGTTCACTGATAAAATGGGTGTGCTCAATCTTGCGGATGACCTCAGTCATGTCTCCATCGTGATCCAGCACAATCTTAATCAGAATATCCCGCTTATTCAGCCTAACCGGTCCGAGCAGCTTAATAATGAAAGGCACAAAGTTAACAGCCAGGATCAGCAGGACTACAGCGACAGCAGCTTCAATATAGAAGCCTGCACCGATGGCAATCCCAAGCCCCGACGCCGCCCAGATCATTGCGGCCGAGGTCAGCCCCGAGATGGCATCATTGTTTCTTCTAAGAATGACGCCCGCCCCCAGAAAACCGATCCCGCTGACGATTTGAGCCGCAAGGCGCATAGGGTCCATATTCGGATGCTCCGGCCCGGCAAATTTGTTGAAGGCCTCGATGGATACAATTGTCACCAAACAGCTGGCAATACAAATCACCATACTCGTCTTAACGCCGAGAGGCTTCTGCTTCAGCTGGCGGTCAATTCCGATCAGCAACCCGCATAATAATGCGCCGCACATTTTGATAATCATTTCCCAGTCTAAGTTCATGGCAGCCTCTCCTTCTATCATAAGAGTGAGTATAAATGTATTCACCACTTTAACGCAACTTGATTTAAAACCCAAAAAAGAGCTCTCAGAGTGGAGAGCTCTTCGGGATTTATTGAAATTAGAATTTCGCAGCCAATTCCGCTGCCTTAGTCAATCCTTCTTGAACGATGGCTTCAGCGCGATCCGGGAATTGGTTATGGCCTTCAACCACTACAACCTCTGGGTTGTTAATGCCCCAGAATGCCAAGGTGTTCTTCACATAGTTCAAGGACATTTCTGCAGCAGCCATTGGGCCTTCAGAGTATACACCGCCACGAGCTTGCAGCAGCGCAACTTTCTTGTCGCCTACAAGACCAACAGGACCGTTCTCAGTGTATTTGAAAGTCTTGCCGGCTTGGTTCAAGTAGAACAGGTAAGTCAGCAATTGAGCTGGAATGGTGAAGTTCCACAGTGGGAAAGCAAATACCACTTTGTCTGCGCCAAGGAATTGATCAAGATAAGTATTAGCCAGATCCGCTGCCTTCTGCTCAGCTGGAGTGGTCTCGATGCCTTTACCAAGCTTGAACAAGCCGTTCAACATGTCGTTATCGTAGTAAGGAAGGTCTGCTTCGAACAGGTTCAGCTCAGTTACGAGATCTTCCGGATGATTTTCTTTGTAGGCTTTCAAGAAGCTTTCATACAGCTTAACAGTAACGGATTGATCCGCAGGACGGTTATTACCTTTAACAAATAAAACGTGAGACATAGTGTACCTCCTAAGTATATAAGCTTAATAAATCACTATCACTATATTTAATATAGTAAATTTAAGTTAGAAACTTGTCAAGCGCAATTTTTAATTTTATTCATTTAAATTGCCTTTGTGCGGCCAAGGTCTCGCCTTCTCTCAGCAGCCAAAGTTTGGATTTGGAAGCTCCAATTCGCTGGGAGGTATAGATTCCTGTATGCCCTGAGAACAAATACCCGATGATACAAGCGATGAACAGATAGACTGCGCCATCAAATCCGAACAGTTCAAGGCCCATAATAAAGCAAGCTAGCGGCGTATTGGCGGCACCGGCAAATACAGCAACAAAACCAAGGGCAGCTACAAAGGCTGCCGGCTCATGCATAATGCCTGCTAAGCTAGCTCCAAGTGTCGAGCCGATGACAAACAAAGGTGTAACTTCTCCTCCCAAGAACCCGGCTCCCAGGGTAAGCACTGTAAACAACAGCTTCCAAAGGAAGTCTAACGGGGCTGCATCTCCGGCAAAAGCCTCCTGAATCAGTGGAATACCAAGTCCGAGGTAGTCTCTCGTTTGAAAAAGAAACACCAGCAAAATGATGATAAACCCTCCGGCAAAGCTGCGAGTCGCAGGGTACTTGAACCATGACGTATACATTTTCTTAGCGAGCCGTGTTCCTTCGCTGAATAAGAGCGCAGCCAGCCCAAATGCTATGGAGGCAGCAGCGACTTTTAGCAGGATCCAGACATTAAGCTCAGGCACAGCGCCCATCTCAAAATGAACATGGTGGACTCCCCAGGCCGCTGTCACACGATCTCCAACGAAGCTGGCGATAAAGCACGGCAACAGCGCTTCATAGCGAAGCATGCCGATCACAAGCACCTCGAGTGCGAACACCGTTCCGGCCAGCGGTGTCCCAAACACAGAGCCGAAGCCGCTGCTGATGCCGCACATCAGAATAATACGTGTATCCACTTGATCCAGCTTGAGCAGCCTTCCAACCCCGGCAGCCAGGCTGCCTCCCATCTGTACAGCCGTTCCCTCGCGTCCGGCGGAACCGCCGAACCAGTGGGTAAGAATGGTTCCTCCCAGCACCAATGGCCCCATTCTCAGCGGAATTCTCTCCTGGCCGCCTTGTATCGTCTCAAGCAGCAGATTATTTCCCTTACCAGAATTTTTCCCATAGCGAGTATAAATATAACTCGTCAGCGCGCCGCCTAGCGGAAGAAGATATAACAGCCAAGCATGGCTTTGCCTGCTGCCTGTCGCCCATTCCAGACCGGTCAGAAATAATGCAGAAGCACTCCCGGCCAGTATACCTACAATTCCCCCCAGCACGATCCATTTCAGAATAAAAATGAACAGCGCAATCTGTATATTCTTGCTGGCGATATTCCACAAACCTCGCCCTCTACTGGACGCTTTGTCCGGTTCATTCATCATTGGTCTCTCCTAACACCTATAGTTCACGCATAATTATCCTGCTCAGCTTTATGGAGAATGCCCAAGCAGCGGTCCAAGTCGGTCTTCACTTGTTTGCGGTAAAGTTCTGCCTTATCCCGTCCTTCATCTGTAAAATGGTAGAGTACAATTTCTTGAAAATCAACACTCGGATCACCGCCCTTAAGCTTCTTGGTGCGATACAGTACGCCTTCTTGAACCAGCTCATGCAGGGCTCGGTATATTTCACTTTGCGGAGGCACATATCCATGAGGTCTAAACTCTGCTTTTAGCTCTTCAAGCATTTGGTAGCCGTATCCTCCCCGCTCTTCAACCATTTTAATTAAATATAATTTCAGAAAAGCGCGTTGTGCGATCATAAATGCCAAGATGCATCCTCCCTTTCATGAAATAATTACCACTACCAAATTATATGAAAATTTCGAAACAGGGTCAATTCGCCCTTTTTCTAGGTTGATATGTATATAAGTGCGTAGATGGTTACTAGTCGAATAGAAGGAGCTAGATACAAATTTGGTTTCTTATTATGAATTTTTCATATGTTGAATTAATAGAATTAATGACCATGATTTTGGTAGTCGATATATTTGTTAATGTACTAGTTTAAAGCATTAAATAAAGTGCGTGTTTATTGTGTTCCTCGGTCTGTTCCCAGGTTTGGTTGATTTCATGCCAAAAAAAAGAGCCGCTGGTCTCAGCGAGCTCGGGTTGTTCCATGTTATTTCACTATCGCTTCCGTTTGAACCAATTGTTCCAGCGATACCGGATAAAGCGGTTTGATATGCTCAAGGATCGCCTTTGCATATTCCTGAATTTCCTTCTGGGCATCATGCTCCAGCCTTTGCGACAAAAAATGTGCTGCGGATTGAACTGAAGCTGTCCAATACCAACGTACATACATTCCGTATGCCGGCAGGAATAGACGAGCTTGCTCAGCACAGATACCGTCGGCCAGTGCCGCTTCATATTTGCTCAAGCCCAGCTCTATGTATTCCATCAGTTCCTCGGTGTGCTTATCTCCAAGCTCCCAGGAAATCACATCCCCGCTGCCCTGTTTGGAATTTTCCGGCTTCGACCGCCACTGATCTGCTTGAGGCACGTAGAATACAGGCTCTTCAGTTATGTATCTGCGGCTGGACTCATTCCAAGCGTCAAGACTGTCCCCTGTTCCTTCATAGTGAGCGGAACCAACTACATACTTCCACCACTGCCGGGCTACCATTAACGGTGCATAGATCTCGAACTGTACGATCGCATGGCGAAACGGAGAGGTATGTCCCTCACGCGCCAGAAACCGAATCAGCTTCACATCCCTTTCGCTCAGCTCCATGGACTGCTTAGCATAAGATACGCGAGCGGCATTTACAACAGTTAGATCGGAACCCATATGGTCTACGAGCCGCACATACCCCTCATTAAGTACAGGAATGACTGACATTGTATCTAAACTCCCCCTTTATAATGACCTATATAGAATGAACTAAAGATATGAACGTTATAGGACAGGGCAGTATTAGGCCATATAACAGAAAATTCAATGTAAAACTTTAGTTCAATCTATATAATGATTATAACTTCGAGTTCAAGAAGCCGAACTCCTTCCAAAGCGCCAGTTTCATAACAAGCCTGCAAGGCTCAGGTTCTAACTTCTAAGTACACAACTGCTTCAACTGCTTCTATTCCACCCAGCCTCTTTTTAACGCATACCTAGTCAACTGTACCCGGTTCTCCAGCTGCAGCTTTTGCAAAATATTTTTCAAATGATTCTTCACCGTCTGATCCGAGATTTCCAGCTGCATAGCGATCTCGCGATTCGTTAAGCCTGAAGCGACCCACTGCAAAATTTCCCGTTCTCTCACGGTGAGGGGATGTTCTTCCTCATATTCAGCCTTTGGAGCCCCCGGAAATTCCTGCAGAATTTGCAGAGCCAGTTCACGCGGTAATGGCGCCTCGTCATTGATAATGGCGCGCAAATATTCAACCCAGGTGGACGGAGACAGATTTTTGAGCAGGAACCCTTGCGCACCTGCCTTCAGAGCTTCAAATAAATAGGCAACGTCATCGGAGACGGTAATAAGAACGATTTTAACATATGGAAATCTTAGCTTGATAATGCGTGTAGCCTCGAGTCCATCCATATCGGGCATCCCGATATCCATGAGCAGCAGGTCGGGCATCAGTTTATCCGTTAACTCTACCGCTTCTCTCCCTCCTGCAGCCGTCCCAATCACCTCAAAAGATTCATCCGCAGACAGGATATCGCAAATTCCTTCTCTAGCATGCGCATGATCATCAACGACAAGTACGCGCGTTCTCATGTTGTCTTCCCCCCTTTCCTAGTATACAAACAACCGTATCACCAGGCTCAGATTGAATCGTGACTTCCCAGCCCATAACCCTTGCCCGCTCCCGCATGATGGTCAGCCCGAATTTGCCCGCCTCCACCTCATTCTCATGCTTCAGCATCCCTTTCCCGTTATCTTCAATCTTGACCATCCACTGATCTGCCGCTCCAAAATCTCCGCTAACAACAAGCTTCGTGGCTTCAGCATGCTTCCTAACATTCATCACAGCCTCTCTAATCATCGCCAGCAGCTCTACCTGCTCCTTGGCTGTCAGCATAGCGTCCGGCAGCTTCCAATTCACCTGAAGAGGGGCTGATATTTCCTGTTCAAGCTTCTGAATCCGGCTTTGCATAGATGTAGAAGCCTCTAGAATTGATTCGGGCTGGACCCGCAGATCCGAAATCGCCTGTCTCACATACCGATTCACCTCATGCACAGTCTTACGCAGCTCATTCCAGTCGGTACCGCTCTCGGAAGCGCTTTGCCGCTCCGCTTTATCAATCTTCACCGCAAGCAGGAACAAAGATTGGGCAATTCCATCATGAAGTTCTCTAGCAAGCTGGTCCCGGGCTTCCAATTGAATCTTAGCCAGGCGTGCCTCTTGCAGTTCTCTCTGCATTCTCTCCAGCTGCTTAAACCACCCATTCAGCAGAGTAATGCTCACCACAAACAGAATACATGGAGTTATATAATTGCCTAAGTCCATTGAGATATACGGCATTAACAATTGATGGCGGAGTACTTCCCACAAACCGACGATCAAGGTCGGGACAATCAGAATCAGCCATTTGATCTGCTTATAGGTCATGCTGCATGTTCCTCCTCATTTCTAAAGAGCCATATCTCCAGAATATAAGCTATAAGTCCATAGTTAATCAAGCCATCACATCATGCAGAACTTCTTTATTCTAATAAAAATAGAAAAAGGCAAATCTCTTGGATTTGCCTCTCGCGGGTAACTGTATCAAGCAAGTGTATTATTTGATGGCACTTGGCAGACTCACGCCGAAAAGTTTGTCTTCCGTCTGAATAATCGCCATCCCCTTCTCTGTAAGGGTGGGACCATAGTTTCTTGAACCGGTACGAACCTTCATCACAGGCAAAGTAGTCTGAAGATTCGCAGCCACCCAGACTCCGTCCGTCTGGCCGGCAAATACCGCCTTCTCGGTGATATCTACTTGAGATACCGGATTGTCAAAGCGGTAGCCGATACCCTGTCCATTGGCCAGCTTAACTGCTTTCAGAGCAAAGGGATTTCCGGAATTCCAGATAAACACCCGGTTTGCAATCACCTGAGATACCGGCATATCGCCGTTCTCACCGGCTCCCAGCCATTTTTGCACCGGCTTACCGTCCGGGCCCTCATAGTGACTGAAATCGTACTTCGCGATAACTCCGCCGCCGAACGTAAATAGATCATTCCCCTGAAGTATGGCCTTCGAATTAGCCCTCAAATCCTTCACAGAACCTGTAAGCCACGAATAGGATCGCTCACCTATATCCATCCCGGTACGAAGGTTGAACACCTTGATCGCGAGCTGTGGAGTCTTCTCTGCGAAAGCTGCAATAGGGTCCTGCTCGTACACAGAATAGACAGCCCCATCTTTAACTGCTAAAGGATAATTATAACGGAATTTCCCCCAGAGCTTCTTCCCGGTAGCTGCATCGAAGGCATTAAGCTGCACCGCGCTAAGTGCGCCTTGAACAACATAGGTACGAAGAACAACCCCATCGCTTACCATCAGGTCACCGAGACCTACTTCGGCCTCAGTATCATGATGTTCCCATTCCAGCTTTCCGTTAGAACCATTCAGGGCATAAAGATCAATGCCGCGCAGTATGTATACTTTCCCCTTGACAGCGATTATTTTGTCTGCGGCAACTACTTTTTTGGTGGATGTCCACAATTTCTTCCCATTTACGTTAAATGCAGAAACTCTGCCGTCCTGATCAATCCCGTATAACCGGCCATTTTGAAATACGATATTCGGAGTCAAGCTGCTGCCAGAACGCCACTTTATTGTTCCTGAGACAGCATCCAGCGCAATAAGCCGCCCCTTCTTGACGGCAAACACCATCCCTTGTCCCGATACGGCTCCCCCTTCACCCAGACGGGTTATATCCTTCCGGTCTATGTCCACACTCCATTTTGGCGCTTGATCAGGTATCTTAATTTCTAATATAGGATTAGAAATCGATGCCAATGCTGGCGCTGCCTGCGCCTGCCCCTGCCCGGCAACCCCCGTCATGCTACTCGCCAGAGCTAGACATACCACTGTCTTACATGTTCTCTTCATCAGCCTGTTCACCATGCTTCTCCTCCTATTCGTTAAAGCCTATTCATCGCTGCGCTATAAATTGATAATTATAATAGAAAAAAGCACAAACAGGCCGGATCCTATCGTCTTCTCATAAGATCCGGTCTGCAGCATGACTATATAAATCTTCTAAGGGTTAAGGCCTGCCATCAAAGTCATTTGTTCCAAGCTCCGCATTGGCCCTTACGTCCCTGGCATCCAGATCATCGTATCTGCGGGAATTAAGGGAGGCATTGTCGCGAAAAGCATCATAAACCTGGTGATTCCGCTGGTCCTCATCGACCAGAACGAGAATTTTCCCCTCATTAACATAGGATTCGTATTCCTTGGCCTCTTCCTCAGGAATACCCAGTCCAATGAGACCGCCGACAAGGCCTCCCGCACCAGCTCCAACAGCCGCACCAGTCAATGTGGCAGCAATAGGGCCTGCCGCAAGAATGGGACCGATGCCTGGAATGGCTAGCAAGCCTAGACCTGCAAGCAGCCCGGCCACTCCGCCGAGCACTCCGCCGGTTGCCGCTCCTGCAGCTATGCCTTCCGGCGCCTTGGTACCGGTCTCATTCTCAATGGCCTCCCGATCTCTGCGGTCTCTTGCTACAATTGAGATTTCTTCTGCGAGAAAGCCTTGCTGCTCAAGCGCGCCAATTGCCGCAGATGCTTCCTTCTCGGTCTCAAACACGCCGACTATCTTCTTAGCCATACGACACTCGCCTCCTCGGATATGAGAGTATACAAACTTCATTACCCACACATCCGCAGAACTAACCTGGCAGCCCTGGAATTATTTCTCCGGACGCACCCGGCGAGTTGCCGTTGCCTCCATCGGGTCATCCGGCCAGTAGTGCTTAGGATATCGGCCTTTAAGGTCCTTTTTCACATCAAAATAAGTGCTCTTCCAGAAGTTTCCTAAATCCGCCGTAACCTGCACCGGCCGCCCTGCTGGCGACAGCAAGTGCAGAAGCAGCGGTACATGTCCGAAGGCGAGGCGCGGAGTGCTGAGCAGCCCAAACACCTCTTGAAGCCGTACTGCGGCATGGGGCTCATATCCCTCCCCATAATGTATCGTAATCCTTGAACCGCTGGGTACAACAAAGCTGGAAGGGGCCTCTGTCTCCAGTTCCCGCTGCTGTTCCCAGCTAAGCAGGTTCTGCAGCAGGGTGAACAAATTCAGCTTCTGCAAATCGGACTTCCGTTTAAAGCCGGTCGTATAAGGACCCAGCCATTCATGGATTTGTATCCCCAGTGCCTCATCTGATACACTTGGCCACCCATCCGAGTAATGGGATAAGAACTGGATGCGCTGCTGGAGCTGCCTTGCTTTGGGTGTCCATGGCAGCAGACTAAGGCCTGATTCCGCCGCAGCCTGCAGAAGTGCACGCTGAACAGCCTCAGGCGAGGGCTGGGCGATGGGCCGCTCCTTCCACACAATCGCTCCGAGACGCTGGGCTTGCCAAGCCTGCACGGATTCTGTGTCCGGGTTCCACTGTACCCGTTCCTCCTCTGTCATTCGGCTGTGCCATTCCTGTTCCAGCAGCGCCTCCTCAAGCGGTGCGGCCAAAGTGATCCTCGCCTCGGCGCCTTCATCATCCAACTCGGCAGCTACAATATAGGGCCCGGCGGCCGAAGTGCCCGTCCTTGGGAAGGCCGCCCCTCTTCCGTTTGACAGTAAATACCGGCCGTCCGGACGCCTCTGGCCGATCCGGTCCGGATAAGCGTAGGAAAGCAGCAGTCCGCACAGCTCTTCCGCCCTGGCGGCGCTGGGCAAAGACTCGCCAGCGGCGCTCAGCCTGCCAGCCCATTCTCTGGCCTGGACAAGCATCGCGCCAAGCTCTGATTGTCTTGGCAGCTGCGCTGCTTCGGCTTGGCGCAGCTGTTCCAGCCGGCTTCGCGCGTCCGGGTCTGCGGCGCGAAGCACGCGCGGATCCTCCAACAGCGCCGCGAGCAGCGACGCCAGCCGGATGCAGCCATGGGGCCTTGCCGCAAGCAGCATCCGGCCAAGCCGCGGATGTATGCCAAGACGCGCGATTTCTTGGCCCTCCGGCGTGAGCGTCCCACTGGCATCGACCGCCTCCAGGCGCTGCAGCAGGTCTGCCGCCTGCCTGTACGCTGCTTCCGGCGGCGCGTCAATCCACGCCAGCTCGGCCGGGGATTTCACTCCCCAGGCGGCGAGCTCCAGCGCAAGCAGCGCCAGGTCCGCCTCCATGATCTCAGGAGGCGTTGCTTCCGGCAAAGCCCGGTGCTCCGCCTCGGTCCAGAGACGGTAGCAGATGCCGGGCGCCGTTCGTCCAGCCCGGCCTCGCCGCTGGTCTGCAGAATCCTTCGCCGCCCGGACGGTAACCAGGCGGCCCATGCCGGTTCGCGGCGAGAACAGCTGGGTCCGGCGGAGGCCGGCATCAATCACCACTGTGACCCCCTCCACGGTCAGGCTGGATTCGGCGATGGAGGTCGCCAAAACCACTTTGCGCTTGCCAGCTCCAGGAGCTGCAATAGCCTTGCGCTGCTCCTCCTGAGAGAGACTGCCGTATAATGGGGCAATCAGAACTTCCGCAGAAATCGCTCCTCTAAGGAACTGCTCCGTACGATGAATTTCTTTGACTCCCGGTAGAAAAGCAAGAATATTTCCTTCATGTTCCTGAAGAGCTGCTTGAATCGTTCGGCCCATCAGCTCGTCCATCGGCAGCGTACTGTGAGCTTGCAAATATCGGGTCTCCACCGGGAAAGCCCGCCCCTCGCTTCGAATCACCGCCGCTCCTCCCAGCAGCTCTGACACAGGATCGGCGTGCAGTGTGGCTGACATGACTAGCAGCCTTAAATCTTCCCGCAGCAGCTCCTGGCTCTGCCGGCTTAAGGCAAGTCCCAAATCAGCGTGCAGGCTCCGCTCATGGAATTCATCAAAGATAATGAGCCCTGTATCCAAGAGAGCCGGATCACTCTGCAGCATACGGGTCAATATGCCTTCGGTGACCACCGTGATTCGGGTCTTCTTGCTTGTCACACTCTCCTGCCGAATCCGGTAGCCGACGGTTTCACCGAGAGCTTCTCCAAGCTGTCTAGCCATAAAGGCGGCTGCCGAGCGGGCTGCAAGTCTTCTCGGCTCCAGCAATAGGATGTTCTTTCCCTCCATCCAAGGCTCCTGCAAAAGCGCTAGCGGGGTCCTCGTTGTTTTCCCTGCTCCGGGCTCAGCCAGCAGCACGGCATTTCTTCCCTGCCCGAGCACGGTCTTCAGCTCTGGCAGACATGCTTCTATGGGTAAGTTCATTACTAAATCTCCTCTGGATATTTCCTCTATGCCTTGCTCAGGCATCTGTGTGCTCTAATCATATAAGCAGCTCCGGCGGCCTGTCAAAGGCTTAGCCTCCTTGGCCTACGGCTTTGTTTTAATAGCCCAGCCTAGTATAATAAATGAACATATTGTTTATAGATACGAGGAAGTGAACTGCTATGATTCGCGGACGTTTTGCCCCGACCCCTTCAGGCCACATGCATCTGGGCAATGCCAAAATTGCGCTTCTTTCCTGGCTGCAGGTTCGCGCGGCCGATGGTGAATTCATTCTCCGGATTGAGGACATTGATCTGCAGCGATCCAAGCCCAGCATTACAGAAGGCATCTTGCAAGATTTGCAATGGCTGGGCCTGGGCTGGGATGAGGGGCCGGAAACCATCGGAGCTTACGGTCCTTATCTTCAGAGTCAGAGGCTGGAGAAATACGAAGAAGCGCTTCAAACTTTACAGAGAGCGGGCCGCCTTTACCCTTGCTTCTGCAGCCGGGCCGATCTCCTCGGTGTCGCAGGAGCGCCGCATGGCCTCTCCTCCGAAGGCGCTGTTTACAACGGTACCTGCCGAAATCTGACTAGAGAAGAACAGCAGGCAAAATCTCAATTGAAGAACCCCTCTACACGGTTTGGTTTGCAAGCTGAAGCGTTCACGTTTGTAGACGGAATTGCAGGTGTTCAAGTTTTCCAGCCGGGAAGCGGGGGCGACTTCGTCGTAAAGCGTGCAGACGGTATGTATTCTTACCAGCTCGCAGTGACGGTGGACGATGCAGCCATGGGCATCACGCATGTGCTGCGGGGCGACGATCTGCTGGACTCCACGCCTAGGCAGCTTGCTCTTTACAAGGCTCTTGGGCTCCAGCCCCCGCAATTTGCCCATGCTCCGCTGATTCTAGGCGAAGATGGACACCGTTTGGCCAAGCGGCATGGAGATTTGGGCCTGGCTGCACTTCGAAAGGCCGGAACCCGCCCCGAGACGGTAATTGGCTGGCTGGCTTACATTTCTGGTCTCATCGACCGTCCCGAGAAGACAGCAGCCGTTGATCTGGTTCAAGGCTTCCAGCTGGATCACATATCGAAGACCCCCTTTGTGCTCAGTGAATCCATGATTCGTCAGCTTCTGCCACATTGAGCGCCCTTCTACAAACGATCAAGAACCCAGCCCGGGTATATCCGGGCTGGGTTCTCATTCATTTGTCTTCTGGTTAAGCCTGCTGCGGATAGCAGTGCCATACTGTGCGTATACTTCCGTCCCCTGCAGTCCCCGCTGTTCAAGCAGCATCCGCAGACGCAGGGCCCTCTCATTAAGCTGTCTGTGAAGCTTTTGTCTCTCGCTCTTGTCCTCACAGGCCGCAATCAAATCTTCTAACCTTATACACTCTCCTTGGAGCTGCAGCTCCTCGGGCAGCGTTCCAGCATTCTTAAGAATCTTATAAGCTACGCGGAGCTCTTCAGG
Organism: Paenibacillus sp. CAA11; assembly: GCF_003060825.1. Taxonomy (NCBI): domain Bacteria; kingdom Bacillati; phylum Bacillota; class Bacilli; order Caryophanales; family Paenibacillaceae; genus Paenibacillus; species Paenibacillus sp. CAA11. The sequence continues at coordinate 1,987,035 of NZ_CP028922.1, read as the reverse complement.
TACATGTGAGAGATCCTCAATCTCTACCGGCTTGCCCTTACCAGGCAGCCCTTCGAATTCTCCGCGCCGCATCGCTTCTTCAATCCTCTGTTCAGCCAGCCAAGACAGCATGGGTCATCTCTCCTTATGCAGGTCCCCAAAGACAGCAGTCTCATGGCCAGGCAGCAAATGTCATGATGCCATAAATGCTTACAGCAAAGCTTCTGCACCATCAATGCGAATTCGGGCTCCCGTAATATGCTTGGATTCCGACGAGGCTAGAAAAGCGACCAAGTCGGCGACATCCTCGGGCTGGCCCGGTCCGTTCGCCAGCGGCTGGCTGCCTTCCGGGTATTCCACAGGGATGACGATCTCTTCTAAATCATCGCTCTTTCTTGTCGTTTCGTCAATATTCGTAGCGATGGCTCCTGGACTAATCACATTGACACGAATCTTGAACTTAGCCAGCTCGAGCGCCGCCATTTTGCCAAACGCGACCTGCCCGCCCTTGGTGGTGCTGTATGCGGAGGAGCCCCAGCCGGCGAATCTGTCCAGACCGTTGATAGAACTTGTGATGATGATGCTGCCTGCCCCCTGTTTCTTCATATGCGGAATCACGTATTTTACCGACAAGAAAGTTCCGTTCAGATTGATTCGAATAATCCGCTCCCAATCTTCAAAGCTCATTTCCTCAATCGGGGCCCATGCTCCATTAATCCCGGCATTCGCGAACAAAATATCAATGCCCCCGAAAAATTCCGCCGCCTCATTCACAGCCGCCTCCATCCGTACAGGGTCGGAGACATCCACATCGAAGGAACGGGAGACCCCCCGGAAAATTTGGTTGATTTCATGCTCGGTGGACCGGGTTCGTTCATTATCCTTATCAAAGAGCGCTACTTTAGCTCCTTCTTTGGCAAGCCTGATGGCTGTCGCCTTTCCGATGCCGGAACCTGCTCCCGTGACGATGGCTGTTTTCCCTTGGAAACGAAGACGTTGATTTTGAATTTCCGACATGCATACACGCTCCTTTTATTGTAAACTGATAGCTCGACTTAGCAGTTTAGCTGTCTGTTTCAAGATTACCCAAAAAGAGGTGCTCATTAATCAACATCCATTCAAATTCATGAACCGCCAGTTAAAAATCCTTTTTAGTAAAAATAGTAAATGAAATGAAATAGGATATCACCAAGAGCAGCAAGGATGCCGCGCCCGCAAACATAACTGATCCTGCCTGATGGTCAGCAATCCAATGGATCACAGAAGAGGAATCCGGATCCGCAATAATATTTGAAACAATACTACTCATGGATAGAATCACGATAATGACAACAATATTCAGATATTGCGCTCCTTTAAACCCAAGCCAGTAAGATAATGGCAAATAGACAGAGGTGAGGAAAATGACAATAAACAGCATGATACTCGTCTCAGTTATACTAAAGCTATAACTGCCATTCCGAAAATAATCAAACCCTATACTCACCAGCACAGAGAGAATCAAGCCGCATAGGGCGTAGAATATGGACGAAATATACTTGGCGATAATGAGCAGGCGGCGGTTTAACGGCAGGGTAAGCAAGAACTGCTGGTTGCTTGTCTTCAGCTCCATCCCTACAACTAAGACCACGACAATACCTGGAATCATTCCAGAGGTTAATCCGTTATTGGAGAAAATAAATAAATAGATTAGCACAATCCATATATATTTTTGAAATAGCACAAAGTCCTTACGGATTAAGTTTATGACGTTAGACATGAGTTTTATCTCCTCTCGCTGTAAAATACATGATATCTTCAAGCGTAGGCTGCTGATACATTACGCGGTCTCCGAATATGCTTTCTGCCTGTTCGCGGTTATTTGCCAATGCTTCGAAGCCGAAATCCGTTACTCTTAAGCCAACGAACTGCTTCTGTACATCCCTGTCCAGCAGCTCCTTAGGGCCTTTAGCAATCACATAACGCTCAGTCACTTCCTCCTTGCTATCACTGAATACAAGCGTGCCTTTGTTAAGGAAAGTGATATAGTCAGCTACACGGTCCAAGTCTGCCGTCAGATGCGTAGAGAACAAAATGCTCTTATGCTCATCAATAATATATTCGCCAAGCAAGTCCAGCAGCTCCCGCCGAAAGACCGGGTCAAGACCTGCGGTCGGCTCATCCATAATAAGCAGCTCAGGCTGGTGTGACAATGCGATCGCGATGGCATACTTCATCTTCATTCCCTTGGAGCAATCTTTGATCTTCTTCTTCCCTGGCAGCTCAAACAGTGTCATATATTTATCATAAATATCATCGTTCCAGCGGGAATAGAATGGGGCGACGATTCGCTTCATTTGATCCATACTTAAATAGTCGTAGAAGATATTTTCGTCGGATACGAAGCCGACTTTATCGCGAACCGTACCGTCTTCTGGTACCACACGCTGTCCAAATACTGTGACACTCCCTTGATCCGGGAGAACAGTTCCCATAATCATTTTGATCGTTGTGCTCTTTCCTGCTCCGTTGGGACCAATCAACCCTGTAATGTAACCCTTTGGCACATCAAAGGATACGTTCGACAAGGCATATGCTCCGTATTTTTTTCCTAGGCCACGTACTTCGATGGCATTCTTCATACTTGCTCTCCCTCTTTCTCCAGTAATGTAATCATCTCAATCAGCTCTTCCGTTCCGACAGAAAGGCTTCTGCACTCCCTCAATATGTCCTTCAGCTTCTCCTCAAGAATTCGCAGCTGCTGTTCGCGCATGAACTCCTGACTTCCTCCGGAGACAAAGGACCCTTTGCCCACAATGGAATCGATCAAACCTTCCTGTTCCAGCTCGTTATAAGCCCGCTTCGTGGTAATAACACTAATTTGCAGTTCCTTAGCCAGCTGGCGAATAGAGGGTAGTGACGTTCCCGGTTCCAGCTGTCCGGACAATATAGCCTGCCGGATCTGTCTCACGATTTGCGAGTAGATCGCTTCACCGGAAGACTGAGAAATTAATAGGTTCATCATTCACCGTCCCATCCTAGCCTCGTCTGAAGTGTATATATACACTATATACATTTCATCTGGGAAAATCAACCTCAATTGGACAGATTGTTTTCCTAAGCGCAAAAAAGCCGGCTGCACAAGTGCAGCCGGAAGCTTCATAGCATCATTTATTTTACTGTATTCGCCGCTCCTTCTTGGACTATTGGCCGCATTCCTCTGCCCCAAGATAGGAGCAGCAGGGAAGCATCATCCTCAAGTCCCCTATCCATCTCAGCATCAAGCACTGCATAGACCTCCTGATCCATTGGAGGAAGGTTCAAGGAATCAAGTGCCTTGAATCCATCGCTATAGATGAGCAGGGACTTTGGATCATTTGCACTCAAAGGCAACTCGGCGATGTATGGATCATCCTGTGGGCTCTTCTCCCGGCTTGACCAGCGGTCTGCCGTACAAAATGAAGTAAGCTCGGCTAAACGGATCTCCCCCTCATGCTCCCACATCCGTACCCGGGCATCTCCCTGCCAGCCAAGCCATAGCTTTCCTGGAGCGCTTGGCCGGGGAAGCCGGACACGCCCACATATGTACATGGCCTCAGTGCCCATGGAACGCTTCTCTTCGAGCACTTCCCGAAGCAATTGAGGCAGATGGGTTGGAATGTGAAGTTCTTTAATCGCCTGGGAAGCGGCATCCGCAATCTCAGCGAGCTGGCATCTGAGCCCTTCTGCCGAAGGAGCTGGTTCTTCACATAACCAGGAAAGAAGACGTTCTCCCAGAAAACGAGCACCGAAATCACCGCGGTAACTTAAGGACACTCCATCACAAAGCACAAATACGATGTCCTCCTTATCCACACAAATAGCCGCATAATCCTGACCGGCATCTCCGACAAACAAAGAATCTGCAGAAGGGCTGTAGGCATACTTACAAGTAATTTCATTTCTTCTGTAAATGGTCAAGGGCTGAACCTGCAGCTGCTCGCATGTCCACATAAACTTCCCCTGCTGCATCTGTCGATTTCTTCTGAATGCTGGCGCCATCAATTCCCTCCTATCGTACCGGTGTTGCGGCGGACATCTGGAAACCAATGGAGACCAGCTCCGCACAGCTTCCAGGCAGCATCATCAGGGCTCCCTGTGTTAGAGAGTAACCCGCTTCCTCCAACATTTCGCGATAACTTTCAGGGAGAGCCGAAGACATCCTTCTCAGCTTTTCCGCATGCTCGTCTTTAAGCCCTGTATCGCTTTGAATTCCTTGCCATCTCCTTGGATCGCCTAACGGCGACTCCAGAAGATGGTCGGAAATAAAGATGTTCTCCACAAGTACTCTGCCATCAGGACTCCCCATCCCCATAATACGCTGTACAATAGGCTCCGGATCTTCCCCTGTCGCTACACCATCTGTCATATGACAGATCAGTGGAGCTGGGCAGTGCTGCATCGCAGGCAGCTCGTCAAGCAGAATCTTCTCTGCCTGCTTGAAGGCTTTCGCCATATCGGAAAATCTGCGCGGCGAAAGCTCAGGCAAAGTTCCAAATGCTGCAATTTCATCAATGCCTTTGACTCCCCCAAGCAGATCGTATACCTCGTCACTATAAGCTAGAATAGCCACACGATACCTTGGAGTAAGCCGTGTGCCTTTAGTGGAGCGAAAGACCATCTGCCTTATGGCCTGTGTCAAGCCCTCGTACACAATGTCTATTCTCCGCCGCCCATCCATCAGCAGATTCATCGAGGCGCTGACATCAATTAAGTAAATGATCAGTGCGGGTGTACGCTGTGACGCCTGAACCGTATAACTCATGTCCCTCTCCTTCTCTCTAGCCGTTCTTTACACATCTTTCTTTAGGCTGACTATACATTAGGCAGCTCGTAGGTCGACTTCTGAATTAATTTATAGATGTGGCCCACTCTTTTGGCCACCTTCGCATTTTTCACATAGTATTTCGGATCTTTGTCATAAACCTCAAGGAACTGCATAGCGTAAGATCTGGCTGTATCCGCACTGCCCGTCTTCTGAGCATTATAAGCTGAGTTATAGTAAGCGATCATGAGCACAACATCCTCTTGCCGCTGCTTTTGAAGAGCCTTCTCCTTGCGCTTTCGTTCCACTTCCTTCAGCTCCCGCTCTAAAGCTTGCTTGCGGGCGGCTTCCTCCTTGGCCAGCTTCTCCTTAGCCAGACGTTCATCCCGTTCCTTCTTCCATGCCAAATAGTTGTTATATGCTACCTGACGCTTATATTTCTCTTCCAATTCGGCCTTTTGCTTCGCCTGCTGTTCTTCCTTCAGCTTCTGTGCAGCCAACGCGCGCTGCTGCTCATCTGCTTTGGCTTTAGTCTCCTCAGCCTCAGTCTTGGTCTTGGCCTCCGCTTCAGCACGGGCTTTCGCTTCAGCGTTAGCGTTAGCTTTTGCTTGAGCTTGGGCTTCAGCAGCAGCCTGAGCAGCTTTCTGGTTTGCTTCAATCTGTTGTTCTTCCTCGATCTTCTGTGTTGCTGCTGTCTTGGAGGAGGAGGAATTCTTCGAGCCGAAGATGCCCTCTCCATTCAAAACTGCAAGCAGAGCTGCCGCCCCAAGCAGAAGAACTGCAGCGGCAGCGAGGATCGGCCAGCGAACGAACCAGCGCTTCTCTGCTCGTGCCGAGCGGGTCTTTCCTTCCGAAGAAGCCGCTATCTCCGGCACTACCACCGAAGCGGCCGGATTTCCGCCCTCTTCTGGATCAGCTTCGGGTGTTGGTTCCTCGAGCTCAGCAATGGCTGCCGCAAGCTCATGGGCAAGCGATCCTCCAGCCACCGCTTGCCCATGAGCTTCGCGATAGATTTGAAGCGCCTCATCCAAGCGGCCAGCATGCTCCAGCTGCCTAGCCCGCTCCATCAGCAGTGCTGCCTTGGCCTCCTTGCCATAAGCGGCAGTATTGGAAGGCAGCTCAGGTTGTTCAAAGCTCTCTATCGTACTTGGAAGAGCCACCAGCCTCGAAGAAATCTTGCTTGAAGGCTCGTCCGTCAGCTGTTCAGCCTGGTCCTTATCGCCTTCTGCGCTCAGTCCCTTAAGGACTACCAGCCACTCGCCGAACGTAGGGCAATTTCTGGCATCCAGGCTGTTCCAAGCTCTTCTGAACAGCTCGGCAACCTGAGCTCCCCACAGCTTCTCCAGCTTCTCCAGCATAAGCTTGTAGCGCGATCCTTGCTCCTGCAGCTCATTAGAATCGAAATAGCTTTCTCCCCAGGCGGCTTCGCGGATTTCTCTATCACACCAGCACAGCATCTCCGCAAGTATAACGGCCCCCGCAAAGCGGTCAGCATACGGATTCCATGCATTTCCTGCAGAGCGCAGATGTTCATAAGAAGCGTACCCTGGCGAACCAGACAATGAGAACTCCGGCGGGTCCAGACGAGGGCTGTAAAGCTGCTCAACATCCACCAGCTCCAAAACCAATGATTCTGCGCCGTTAAATATAATATTAGGCGCCGATAAGTCGGTATGCGCAGCGCCCCGCTGTTCCATCGCCGAACCCACACCGGCAAGCGCAGTTGCCAGCTTGAGGCTTTCCTCTGCCTTCAGCTCCTGCTGGGTAGTAATCACATCCATCCAGGTATAACCATGAATCCAGGGCATCACAACCGCATAAAGCAAATCCGGATACTGCGCAATCAGCTCTGCGTTCCTCTCAGGCGTGAGCACCTCTCGTTTACACACGCGAAGTCCCGGAACCGAGGCATAACGCTCCATCATCTCAGATTGATGGACCAGCGAAGGAATCCGAAACTTCGGAAGAAAAATTTTTAAAGCCATTGCAGAGGACAGGTCCCCTGATTTGGGCACAAGTTGGTATACAGCGCCCTGTCGTCCTACTTGGGCGTAGGCCATTCCGGGAGCCGCAGGATGCGTTCCGATGCAATAAGTTATTCCATTGATGATAATCTCGTCGCCCGGATTTGGCTGAAATGCCATATAAGCTTCCCTCTTTCTTTCACAATAAGTAACTAGATAAGTAACAGGAATTCAACACGCGGTTTATTCAAAAACCTATGTAAAATAGAACACGCATCATCAAAACTTATAGCTATGTTTATGTTTACGTGTCCCACCATTTTGTCTATAGTGCAGCAATCATCGCGTTTGGTCAATCGTCCGGAACTTATGAGCCAGTGCGCTAAGCTCAAGGCCAATGGCCTCAAGCGTATGAACCAATGCCCGCATCTGTCTGTCAGCTTCCTGAAAATCCTGCATAAAACGCTGCTTGGATACGCCTTCCCATTCCTGCTCTAAATTCTGCACTGTAAGCGCGAGATCCGAGCTAATTTGCCGGGTTCTCTCTTTACCCTGCATAAATTGCCGGGCTATACTCTCAATCTGCTCAGGATTAAGATGAACTCTATCAGACATACAGATACCTCCAAAAGAGGGTAACCGCGCTGACCATAGACATTGACGGTTTACCCTCGTGTTTACTTAATCAAACAAAGAACTACATCACAATCGCCAAATTATAATCCCGCTGCCGGATTTGCAAAGCTCCATACCTGCGGATTTAAGGCCGCTTCCCTAAGCAGCTGTTTCCGATTTCGAAGGGGGACAACTTTCTCAGATCTGCCGCCATCTGTAGGCATAAGAACTGGAGCACTATGCTCATGCGAAGCTGAAGAGCGTGAAGCGCCGGAGGAGGAAGGCGAATCCTCGTTCTTAGACTTTAACCAAACTGCGTGGACTGCTGACAGAGGATCTGAAATTACGCCGGGTGACAGGCCATGGACCGGCAGGATTAGGGTTTCAGCTCCAAGGCCTAGCGCTCTAAACAGAATAACCGCAGGCAGCACGGGCTGCTCAACAGCCGCGCCATAAGCCTGATCGGCCTCCACAAAAGCCTCGGTTCGCGCGCGAAGTGCCTCACTAAACTGAAGGTATGCTTCGCTTACCTTAGCTGCCAGCCGTTTGGCCTGCTCCCATCTGCTTAAAGCCGCTTCGCCACCTCTCTGGGCTTCCTGCTCCAGCATAGGCATAAGCCGGTTTAGCTGCTCCATAAGACCTGTTAACTCCTCAGCCCCAAGGCGTAATTTCTCTCCTGCTTTTCCCAGCAGTTCGGTTTCTAAACTTATACGCATGTCATCATCCCTCTTCCGTTTCCGACTGATGTTCAAACCATACAAGCAGCATGTCATGAAGCTGTTGACGAGTAGCAGGGGTGGCAATCAGCCAATCCTCCTCATCCTTCATACTCATGCGCAGCAACCAATTCATCGTCTCACCTACAATAAATGCAGCCCCTTGAGTCTCCCACTGCTCTCCATCCCAGACGGAGAGCTGGAGCTCACCCTCCGCTTTTCTCTGACACAGGCACTTCGCCAAAGCCCATGAGCCTTCAACGTCGCCTGTAGATTTCGCCAGCTCAGAGCTGACCTGCTCCAACTGCAGCTCTGGAAGCTGGTAAAGCTCTCGCAGCTGCTTCTTGGACAAGAGCAGTGCAGGAAGATCTGCAGGGGATTCATCCCGCCACTTCATTCGCTCTACCAGCGAAGCACAAGCCTCTTGTACATTGCCAAGCTCCCTTAATCGGTAGGTGGTGCTTGTCTCGCTTTCCTTAGAGGATTCTACAACCCTCTCGTCCGTAATGTGCACATAGCCTTTAAATTCTTCAGCTTCATTCTTATACCGGACCCAGCAAGCCCGCTCGGCAAGTCCGGCAATCGCCACCCGGGAGAACACATGAGCCGGCATAGACAAATCCGCATCTGTCTCTCCTTGAGACAAATATTCCTTCTGCAGCAGGGAGGATTTGACCGCCTCCCATTCCGCTGCAATTTCATCGGCAAGACTGCCCTGGAATGGATCCTCCACTCCCAGCAGTCGATCCGACCCCAAAATACCTGCCAAGAAAAACAGCTCTTTGCTATCTAGTGTAATAACATCCTTCTGAAGTGCGTTGGCCGTCAGCATTCCGTCACCTCCTTTTGTACGGTAACTGTCCAATGATCGCGAATCTTCGTCATCCACATATCCGGCGTCCAAATCCGATCAAAGGGGCATGCCGTTTTGATACGCTCTAGTCTCCGGTCCACATAATATCCCTGACCAGGTTCAAGCACTGGAAGCTCGCCGCTTCCTGCCGATGACTCCGTAATTGGAATCCTGAAAACCGACAGATCTGCAGGATCACGGGTTCCCAATAAAAATCCGGCTTGGCAGGCCATAGCTTCCGTAAACCAATCTACGCCGAAGGTCGGAAAGTCCCGAGGAATTCCGGAGAGAACACTATACAGTCCTCGCTCTCTAGACTCTCTAAGAAGAGCAGCCAGCCGGTCCTTTACTGCAAAGTCCTGCAGTCTTTTGGCCAGCAGGTCCGCATCATCTATAACGAGCAAATGTATCCGGCTTGGCTCCTGATCTGCTGCGGTTCTCAGCTCCTCTTCAAGACGAGTGATTAATTCTGCAGCCCCGCCGGGTCCCGATGCAGAAGCTGTCACATGGGGCAGTCCTGTCAACAGGCCCAAGCCTTCACTCCCTGCACCCCGCTCGCGTGAATCCAAGGTGAAGATGCGCAGACGATCAGGAGAAATACGCCAAGCTAAAGATAGAATCACACTCTGCAAAAAGGAGGTTTTCCCTCCCGCCATAGGAGCCCCAACGACAAAGTGAGGACCGTTATCCAGCTGGAAATAAAAAGGAGACAAATCCTCCGTATACAGTCCCAACGGAACCGGAACCTCTTGCGGCCTCACATCTGGCATTTCGCCGATCGGCATAAGGCTTCTTAAAGCAATCTTATCCGGCAGCGTAGGGATCCGGTTATATTTCGGCCCCTCCCATTGTTCTTGAAGCTTTGCAATGGCTGCTTGTAGTGAAGCAAGTGTGTCGCTTGTGCCGTCTTCATCCACTGGGAGCACAGTTTGGAACTCAAGGGGAGGAAGGCCTTTAATCAGTCCGCGCCCTCTTACAGTCTCACCTGGCTTAACCACGGTTCCTACAATATGGTAGTAGTCTCCCGGATCGGCAAGTGCAAGCGCGCAGGCGTCTGAAATACCGGTACGGGTCTTCTCGGAAATATCAGCCAATCTGGAAGCCGTCAGTACAAAGCGAATGCCTGAGCCCATCCCTTCCCGGAGCAACTCATCCAATGGCTCTTGCAATTGAGGGTGCCTGCTTCGGAAGGCGTAGTAGTCATCAATGATCACAAGCAAATAAGGCAGCAGCTTCCCCGTGCTCTCCCGATAGGCTTCAAGCGTCTTAACGCCAGCGGAAGTCCACTGCTGCTTACGCTGCTCAACCGTTCTCTTCAGAAACTTGAACAACCTGCTGAGTCTCTCCTCATCGTCTGGAGTCAAGAGGTCTGCAATTTGCGGCAGATCAGCGTAATTGTCCAGATTTCTGCCCATGTCAATCACATATCCGCACCATTCGCCTCGGCTGTACCTGGATGACAGCGACATCAGCATGGATTGTACAAAAGTCGTCTTGCCTGAGCCCGGAATACCATATAGCGCAAAATTTCCTTGGTCAAGAGCAACCTCCAGCGGAAACCGCCGCTGTCCGGCAGGATTATCAACCAATCCGACACATGCGCTAAGTCCCGAGGCAGGAGGAACAGACTCCATTTGTGATGGACTAATACGCTCCGGAAGCGGAGGAAGCCAGAGGCCCTCAAGTCGGTGAACCTCCTCCTGTTCCGCAAGGTTTGAGACATATAAGGCCACAGCCTCCACCTGCCGGATCATCTGCTGCGATCCTGCTTCAGCTGAAGCTGTCTCCTTGTTAGGCAAGGTCCAAGGCTCTCTCTCCCCGGAGAGAAGCACGCGGTAAAGCGTCCATTCTGCTTGCCCTTGTAATGAAATTTCAGGACATTTAGCTCCGCTCCATGCGAATTGTACTTCTTCTAGAGCACCGGAGCCAATCTGGACATAACCCCTTCCGGGGATGGTAATATGAGCGGCATGAGGAGCTTTTAACATATCACGGCTGTCCGCTTCCTCTTCAACCCGAAGACAGATCCGAAATCTGGCATTGCTCCATATTTTATCATCCACAACACCCGCGGGCTTTTGAGTGGAGAGAATTAAATGAAGCCCCAGTGTTCTGCCAATCGAGGCCACACTGACCAGTTCATCAATGAAATCAGGGTAATCGCGCTTTAGCTCAGCGAATTCATCCACGATGACAAATAGATGCGGCAGTGGTCCAAGTGCAGCACCAGACTGGTAGTAATCATCAATATGTTCAAAATAGCCTGCTTCCTGAAGAAGCTTCTGCCGTCTGATCAGCTCTGCTCTAAGCGCTGTCTTAGCTCTAGCCACCATCCTACCATCAAGATTTGTCAGCGAGCCGATAACATGCGGCAAATGACGCAGCGGCCCCGACATGCCCCCTCCCTTATAATCGATCATTAGAAAGGCTGCATCATGCGGGTGATAATTCGCAGCGATTACGGCAACCAGACTTTGCAGCAACCCGCTCTTACCTGAGCCTGTAGTGCCAGCAATCAGACCATGTGGACCATGTCCCTCGGCATCCAGCCGATCATGCAGATTCAGCACAAAAGGCTTACCGCCTTTACGATAACCCAATGTCACGGGCAGGCGGGTAGGATAGCGATTATGCTGCCATCGCTCTACAGACTTCAGTTCCTCCACTCTGCCGGCCTTAAGAAGGTCGAACAGCGTAAGAAATCCCGGCAGCTCCGCCTCATCACTGCGCTTAAGCCGAATAGGGGCCATCACCCGTGCAAAACGATCCGCTTGCTCGCTTGTTACCTCATCCATCCGGAAAGATCCCACTTCGATGCCCGCTCCAGAACGCTTAAAAGTATAGGTTTCCATACCTTCGGCGCATTCCAAAATTAAGCCGCATTCACGGGGCAGCTTGTCTACGGCGTCTGCCAGAACAACTGGAATGACTCGTCCATGCTCTGCGTTATCTATGAGCAGACGATACAATAGATCGCTCTGAAGCGCCTTGGCTTCTGAAATAACGACAACTCGGTCCACCGCTTTCCGATTCGGTTCCGAAGAAGCCAGTTGCCGACAGAGGTCCTCTGCGAGTGCATCCAGCTGATCTTCATCAGCTATGCGTCTATGGTCTTGCTTCGCGTCCCATATATGGGGAAGCCAACGCATCCAGCTCCACTCTTCCCGTTCGGATTTTGTGAAGAAGACACTCAGCTCAACTTCATCAGGCGCATGCCTGGTTGTCAGCTGAATCAACATGGATCTAACCATCTGCAGCACATCCGCACGGCTTCCTACGATTCCTATTACGCCTGCCTGCTTTATAGGAACCGCAATTGGCGCCGGAGAAATCGTCTCATAGCTAGCAGCCATGTCTTCAACTTGCTTGCGAAGGGTCTCATTACTCCATGGCCCCTTAGGAAGAATCAGCTTACTAGCAGATGTTATACTTCCCGTGCCTAGCCGAATATGCAAATAATCATCGTCCTGGGTTGACCGCTCCCACAACGATGGAGAACGGCGTCTTACAACCGCCATACAACGTTCTGGATCGGCATGGACCTCCAGAAGAGAAGCAAGCTGCTCTTCCTGATAGCGCTGAAGCTCATCCTCCAGCTGCTTCAGGTTGTCCAGGTATGTCCGCTCCCGATGCTCAGCATCCTCCAAGTAGAGCCTATTTTGCCGGCGCAATTTAACGAACGGCAGGCCAATTACAAAGATCAGCCCCAGACAAAACAGAGTAACCCCCAATCCTTGTTGATTCCAAAATAAAGGTTTGCCGATCTGGCCTACTCCCCACAATCCGGCTCCGATAAGAACCAGAACCGAAGGGGCCGCGTAGGAAGCCGCGCTTATCCTTGGACGCGGCATCATTTGCGGCGGCTCGGGTACCAGCAGTGCCTTCTCTTTGATCTGGCCTCTTATTCTGGGAGATCTCTGAAATATATGGCTCATCTAGTGCCACCTCTGTTTCTTCTTGCAGTAATCATCGAATCATGATAGATAACCATAATTATCTCGTTTGAAACAGACTGCGTCTTGAATCTTCAGCTAATTCCTCCGGTGCCGTGCTATAGGTGGCCTTCAGCCGTAGATAGCAGCCGTCCGTAAGCCCGGTCGTGGACATTTGAAGATCATCAGGAATGGGAAACCACGCTCCCTCCGCAGTCTTTCCTTCTAATATATAATGACGTGAAGAAGCAGCCTCGCTTCGGGCAAGTCGCTCGGTACATTGCCCTCGGAGCTCCCCCGCTGTGATTTTCTCTGGAAATTCTATATCTATCGGCCCCTGGTCCGAATGCTCCATGAGCAAAGTAATGATCAAAGCAACCCTTCCTTTGTTTCTTTTCTCTTATCATACCACCAGTACCCCCCATTTCGGTTGGTGATAACTGTAAATTCAATACATCCTACCCATAAAAATAGGAATAAGTACTCAGTTTATCAAGAAAATGAAACCTACAAACTCCCTCATCCGTTAAACAATTAACATCCTAGCCGTGTGTCAATTCTTAAGATTGCGGGTAAACAGCAAAAGAGAGACAGCCTGCCGTCTCTCTCCATGTTCTTCAGGATTTAGTAATTTATAATGTTATTTTAAGCTATTTTTAAGAATTGAAGGTTAGAATGATTAATATGAACCAACTGTATAGAGGTGATTAGAGTGAGAATCGTAATTAATTTTCAAAACAATCTCGTTCCCGTCTATTTCAGCAGCGAGAACAAGCAGCCGGTGCAGCGTACACTTAAGCTCCTAACCACCGCACTGGAGAACAAGTTCCGCAATGGCAAAAACGCTTTGAAGAAATGCTTAAATACGTTAATTAGTATTGAAATCGAAGGCTCTGAAGCCATTTTACACAGCAAAAGCGAATTTGACAGCCTTGCGTTGTCTCTCTATTAATCTGGACATCCCATGATGAATGCTAGAATTGAAGAGGTTCACTGATCGCATTATCCCGCGGTTTGGTGAGCCTCTTCTTTATTCCAAGCCTTTTCTATACGGATCATGAACAGATATAGTAAGTTGCGGCGCATCGCCTCATGGGGGCAGTTCTCCAACTTTCTGAGAATAAAACGGTCTATTGCCATGATCGCACCTCTTATCCTTAGTAGTTATATTTCATATTGATACAGGAACTCTTTTCCACTATGGTATTTCTTATTTAACCGTTCTATACTGTTTTAAACTGGTTGCAGAGCAGTAGAAATCCTTGATAAAACGACACCTATATCATTTCTATGACACTCTTCATCGCCATTCACATGGACTCTCTTTTTTTCACTTGAAGAAAACAGGCATATCCCGGTAATTTAACGCAAAAAAAACCGGACAAAGTTTGAAAAAACTTTGTCCGGTTGAAACTGATCCTGCTTAGTGATAAGTCATGAACTATGCATCATAATGATTGTCCTGACTGCTGTCTGGTCTCCGGAGCCGGAGCTTGCCTCCTGCTTCCTTCAGCTTCAAGATAACGGCTGTAAAAGCCAAAAGCAGTCCATTAAGCACAAAAACGACCGGAATCGGAATGATCCCGCCAAGAGCTCCCCCGGCAATCGGTCCCATCATATTTCCGAGCTGATTGGCAGACTGATTCAAGCTGAACGCACGCCCTCGGAAGTCGGACGAAGTAGCCTGCACGATCAGCGCATTGAGCGCAGGATATACAGCCGCAAAGAACAGCCCGTAGACGAACCTGAGAATCCCGAATCCATATAGGTTATGAAATATGATCTGCAGTACATTGCCTATTCCGCCGCCTAGAAGGCCGATCATCAGCGTTTTGCGATACCCGATGCGCTGACCGATTCTTCCCCAGATCGGCGCAGCGATCACCGTAGCAATGCCTACGGCAGAGAATATAATCCCTGAGCTGAGTGAAGCATCATCATGGGATGAGCCGAGATTCAGCACATAAATGGTTAGCAGCGGCTCAAGAACCATCACAGACGAAGTAATGATCAATACAACGCCAAGATGACGCATTAAAGGACGATTAGCCGAAGCCTCCTTCAAATCATCAAGCACATGCGACCGCACCCGGTTGCGATTGAAATTCTGCTCATGTGCTCCAATCCAGGCGATGAGCGATGAGACCAGTACGAACGCGCCTGCAATCAGGAAGCATTCCCTATAGCCCACATATTTGCTCAGTACTCCGCCAATCATCGGACCCACAATTCCTCCTGAAGCCCCTGCGGTGGACATAATGCCCAAAGCGTAGCCCACATGCTTATCTGGCGTATTCGTCCCAATCAGTGCGATTGCCGAAGGTACGTACCCCGACAGAAGGCCTGATAAAATTCGAACCAATAGCAGCTGAAACGGATCCTGTACAAAGTACATCAGTACGTACACTGCAACCAGACTAAACCCCGAGCGAAGCAGCATTGGCTTCCGCCCGTATTTGTCAGATAGCGAGCCCCAGAACGGAGCGATCAGCGCTCCCGCAAGAAAGGTAATTCCAAACATGATCCCTGACCAAAATGACAGGTTCTTCTCAACGCCCAAATCCTTGTTCAAAAACAAAGACAGGAACGGAATTACCATCGAGTAGGCGCTGCTGCAGAAGAATACTCCTGCCCACAATACATAAAGATTTTTCCTCCATGATAGCTCCGTACGTTCTCCCATGGGGTTCCCCCCTTTTGTCGCATACTACTTACTATATATATCAACAAAAAAACAATAGTCTCAACATTATATCACTTTTTACATGGTTATCCCGCACCAGGGTTGAATATTGTATGTATAAATTACAATTCCTTAAGATATCTCTTGGCCCAGTATGGTCACAATTTCATCCAGCTCACTTATTTCCTGCCACGGACGTCCCTGCAGCCGGTCGCTCCATGTGTGATTGCGTCGAAGCCAAATTCCGCGAATTCCAGCCTGCGCAGCCCCCCATATATCATTCTCCGGATGATCTCCTATGATTAGTGTCTCATCCGCAGACGTTCCCAGCCGCTCCAAAGCGATTCGATAAATACGCTCATCCGGTTTACGGTAACCTGTCTCCTCGGAAATGACAATTTGATCAAAAAAACGTCGAAGTTGAAGGGTATCAATTTTACCATTCTGAAGCAAGGTATATCCGTTCGTAAGCAATCCCAGCTTATAGCCTTGTTCCTTTAAATGTTCAAGCAGCTCTACTGCATGCTTCATCGTTCTGGCATGATTCATATAATTAGCGTCATAAAAAGAACGCAGCTTCCCTAGATCCATCGCTTGAGCCCATGGCAGCTTGTCAACAAGCTCCTGAAAGAAGCCATCCTTATCCCGATAGCCATCTGCATCCGATTCAATAATATAATCGATCCAATCTTTCCGCTGCTGCGGATTCAGCTCCATGAGCAGCTCCTCTACAAGCTGTTCAGTGAATTGCCGAAAGGTCGCGTCCCGATCCATCAGCGTATTGTCCAGGTCAAATATGATGGCTGTTGCATTCATTGCTTCCTCGCATCCTTCCTGCTTAAAGAACTTATAAACCAGGTTCCATTGTAGAACGGATGAGAAGAACATGCAAAAAAAAGCCGGGGGAGCAGCTCACCTGCCCGGCCCGGTTATGCTTTAAGTCTGTTCTCCTAAACTAAGCTCTTGCTTCAGGAACTATCGGTTCAATCGAACGGGCAGCAGTTAAATTTCCGGCTAGAGGAGCCCGATGACTGAGCATCATTTCCTGACCGGTAATGTACAGCTTGATCGGTGGGATCTCGGTTAAATAACGTCCTTGAACCAATACTCTGTAGTCTACCTCTTGATCATTAGAATTCGGCTTCAGTGGAAGCTTGCCTGTCTCATTCACATAGTCATCAACGGCAAGCTGCACCAAATCAAGATAGTATGGTATATGCCGGTCTTCTTCCGTGAATATTTCAAATGTTTCTCTAGATACATAAAATTTACGTTCACTTACACCGCCTAAGTACCTGGTGAGCCGGCTTAAGTCCAAGCTTCCGTCTGTCTGCACTAACGTTAACCGGTTTACCGAGTCTGGCATTTCGTCCTCATAGCGAAGTACAGCTTTGCGAATATCGTCCAAAGTAGCTTCAATAGGAGCAGCATTCTTTACCCTTTTTCTCCAGAATAGCATGATCGTTACCTCCTTTGCCCTGCATGATAGGAAGCGTTTTCAATACTATTATATCCTTTTTTACCAAGGTTGATCCACAGCTCTATGAACTGCCTTAGAAAATTCACATACTCTCAGGGCTTATTTCAAAGTCTGCCAGGAAGCCCACATCTCCACAGGGTTGAGCTCATAGATTCCATCTTCTCTGTACATAAACCGCTGCATAATCAGCTCTCTCCTGAGTGTGGCGAAGTCGTCATGATACCTCTTAATAAATTCATTAATTTCTCGTTCCTTATATTTCCGACCCTGCTCAAGCTGCCCAGCCAGATGCTCAAGCACAATCAGCTTCTTCTTGAGCTGTGCCGGAATCTGTTTAAGACGCCCATCTTTGGCAAAAAAATTGCGCAATACAGACTGTTTAATCGTCTCAGCAGATGTCTCCATCTCAGCACTTCCTCCTTTGTCATGAAGTATAAACTTCAAAGTATCAGCAGCTCCCGCTTCAATAAAATACGGATTTAACGAGAAATACACCGTATTCTTATCCCTTCTCTCCTTGATCAAAGAGCCTTCCCGGAGCTTTGAAGCATGGTGAGTGATCGTAGGCTGGGATAAATTCAGGCGCTCGGCCAGCTGCTGGCCGCTGCACTCCCCTTCTGCAAGTATATAAAGCATCCGTAGACGGGTAGGATCTCCTAAAATCTTATGATAAGCTACCAGCTTATCCAGCTGCATGCATATCACTCCCTTAATTTTATTCATTATCTAATTAGATAATAATCTAATCCTCATTATTTCGTCAACTTCTGGTTTTTCCCCAGCAGATACGATACGATAAAATAGTTATGTGAATTGGAAAAACGCTCGTTTGAGGAGGAGTCATCTTGGAAGACGTAATTATTATCGGCGCAGGCCCTTGCGGGCTGTCTGCCGCTATTGAATGTAAGCAGCGCGGACTATCGACGCTCATCCTGGAGAAACACAATATTGTTCACTCCATTTATTTGTATCCAGTAAATATGCAGTTTTTCAGCACCGCAGAGCTGCTTGAGATCGGTGGTATTCCCTTTGCTACACCGAACGACAAGCCTTTTCGCCATGAAGCCATGGTCTATTACCGGAAGGTCGCGGAACATTATAAGCTGCGGATCGCTGCGTACGAAGAAGCAGAACAGATTACGAAGCAGCCGGACGGCACCTTTATCATTCGTACGAATCGCCGGTCTGGCGGACCGCGTGAACACCATGCTCGTCATGTCGTCATCTCATCAGGATACTTTGACCATCCCAATATGATCGGTATTCCTGGCGAGGATTCCGACAAGGTTACTCATTATTTCCGCGAAGCGCATCCTTATGCGGGGATGAAGGTGGCGGTCATCGGAGGAAGTAATTCCGCTGTCGATGCAGCTTTGGAGCTGCGCCGTGTTGGTGCTGAAGTCACGGTCATCTACCGCGGAGAAGACTTGTCCGGCAACATCAAGCCATGGGTTAGACCTATCTTTGATAGTGCAGTATCCAAAGGAGACATTCAGGTACGTACCCGGTCTGCTGTGATACGGATTGAAGATGATTTTGTCGTGGTTCAATCTATGGAGGATGGCAGCCAAGAACAGCTTGCCAATGACTTCGTCCTCGCCATGACCGGCTTCCGGCCGGATCGCGGACTCCTTGGCGCGTCTGGGATTCAAATGTCAGCAGATCTTGATAAGCCCGTCTTTGACCCTGCGACAATGGAGAGTAATGTAGAGGGACTGTATGTTGCAGGGGTCGTAGCTTCCGGACGCAACGCCAATGAAGTGTTTATCGAGACCGGGCGGGGTCACGGCAGCCTTATCGCCAATCATATTGCCGGCAAGCTGGCCGAACAGAAAAGTCCGGCTTCCCGTTTATGACCCAAGTCGATATCACCTCCCTACTGCTCCTGCTGCTGGCAGCACTAGGATTGTTCAGCAGCAATATGCCGGTAACCGTAGCCGTGCTTGTCCTGCTCCTGCTTCGGGTAACCCACCTGTCAGCAGCTTTTCCCTGGTTGGAGAAGTACGGGCTGACGCTCGGTATTCTAATCCTTACCATCGGAGTCCTTACTCCGGTAGCGAGCGGCAAAATATCCCCGTCTGAGCTGATGGGCTCTTTCTTGCATTGGAAATCTCTGCTTGCTATCGGCATTGGCATCTTCGTTGCTTATTTAGGCGGACGAGGAGCGACCTTAATGGGCAGCCAGCCGACTGTTGTCGCCGGATTGCTGATCGGGACCGTGATCGGGGTCGCCTTCTTCAAAGGGGTTCCGGTAGGTCCCCTCATTGCTGCAGGCCTGCTATCCCTACTCATCGGGAAAGCTTAAGTCAACGGACAAAGACCCTTAGATTAAATACAAAGCCAGCCTTCTTTGCTCGTGATTTACGAACATAGAAGGCTGGCTTTTTTATCGCTGGACCTTATCCCTATAGCACCTTCACTATTTAGAGCAGTGCATCCTCAGGGCTCAAATTTTGAATGTTATAAAGACGGGCATACACACCAGCTTGCAGCATTAATTCCTCATGGGTTCCCGACTCTGCTACCTCCCCATTCTTCATCACATAAATCTTATCGGCATGGGTGATGGTAGACAGGCGGTGAGCAACAATTAACGTTGTTCTGCTGTGGGACAGCCTCTGCAGAGACTGCTGAATCAGATGCTCGGACTCCAGATCCAGTGCAGAGGTTGCCTCATCCAGCACAAGAATGGGCGGATTCTTCAGGAACACGCGGGCAATCGCAATCCGCTGCTTCTGCCCCCCTGACAGCTTAACCCCGCGTTCTCCCACTTCTGTTCTGTAACCATCAGGCAGCTGCATGATGAAATCATGTGCATTGGCCGCCTGTGCCGCAGCAATAATCTCCTCTTCAGAAGCATCTGGCCGCCCGAGTAGAATATTATCCCTCACACTGCCGCTGAACAGGAAGTTCTCCTGCAGCACCATGCCAATTCCGCTGCGAAGGCTGTGCATGGTCAGCTTACGAACATCTTCCCCTCCCACGCTCACTGTCCCCTTCTGAATGTCATAAAATCTCGGGATCAATCCAACGAGCGAGGACTTGCCCCCACCGCTCATTCCTACAAAGGCCACAGTTTGTCCAGGTGTAACGTCTAGGGAAATATTTTTCAGCACCCAATCTCCAGAGTCGTTATACTTGAACCAGACCTTATCAAACACCACACCCGCAGGTCCGGGCTTCAGCAATTTCGCTTCAGGGAGATCTGTCATATCGTAAGGCTCACGGAGGAGCTCAATAACACGCTCCCACGAAGCTGAGGCCTGTGTTAACACGGTGGAGGAGTTAATTAGACGCCTTAATGGCGCATACAGACGGTCCAAATACCCGAAGAAGGCCACAAATGTCCCCAGAGTCAAATTCCCTTGTATGACTTCATAGCCGCCATAACCAATGACCAGGAGCGGAGCTATATCCGTTAAAGTATTGATGATGGCAAAAGTCCATGCGTTCCACCGGCTATGCGCCATCGCCCGTTTTAAGAAGTTTCCGTTAATCCCCGCAAACTGCTTCTGCTCATGCCGTTCCAATGCAAAACTGCGGATGACCGAAATTCCCTGCATTCGTTCATGAAGGTAGGCCTGAATCCCTGCAAGTGCAGCAGAGCGGTCTTTGGTCAGCTTCTTCAGCCGCTTATACAGCAAATTTACCGACAGCGCATATAGCGGTAGAACCGCGATCGCTACCAAGGTGAGAACGGGATTCAAATAGAGCATGAACCCGAGAACAAATACGAGTGTAAACAGGTCAAGCCAGACGTTCATTAAACCGACTTCCACAATATTCTTCGTCTGCTCGGCATCATTAATGAACCTTGAGATAATCTCGCCTATTTTAGTATTTTGATAATACCGGAGAGATAAACGTTGAAGATGCTCGTACAGCTTATTTCTAAGATCGAACAGAATCTTTGCCGTTATATACTGGGCGAAATACTGCCGGTAGTATTCTACAGGCCCTCTAATAACGATAAATAAGAACAGGGATCCCCCCAGCACGAGCAGAAGGTGATTGATCTTCCGAGCTGCCGTCAACGCGCCATTCATCAGCAGGTCATCCACAACATACTTGAGGACCAGCGGCAGCAGTGATGGAATCCCGAACTTCAACATCCCGATTAATAAAGTTAGAATAATCCATTTCTTATAAGGCTTAACGAATGTAAAATAGGCTTTCATTTGCTTCAAAAGGCGAGCACATCCCTTGCTGTATGTTCTGGTTATACTATCGATATCCTAAGTTTGGCTCCTGTCCCGTAGCCCCATTTGACTTGGCCCAATCTTCCTGCAAAAGCTGTTTTTGCCTCTTTCGGTATGGTATACTCCTTATTAATGCCCCGCTTCCAGATTACGGTCACTCACGATTCACAGGTCTTTAGGAGCAGCATTAGGAGGAAGGAACATGCCGCGTCAATTTGTCATAGAAGCCGTTATGCTGGCAATATATGGAGAATTGCTTGTACCTAACGGTACTGTAGAATATATAGTCCCCTATAATACCATCATGGAGCTTTACGAATTTCGGAATAGTCCGGAGCCTCTAATGCATGACCCGTCCGATGACGAACATGTTAAGAATAAGATCAACGAGCTGATCTTATATTTGGAGGAGCCGCTCAACCGAAAAAGACTTGAGAAGTCCCTTGTTGTTCCTTGGGGTCGCAGCACCTCCGTTCTGCTTGGGGAGAAGGTAAAGCTCACGATTGTCAACGCGGTTGACAACGAGCTGTACGGCGAATATTTGGATCCCATTGAGACCGAGATCGTCTTAACCGCCCAGCGGGAGAGCGCACCCGTGCTTACCGACCAGCTAGAGTTCATCGGGCGAATTATTGAAGCCGAGGTGCCTGTCCAGGTCTTTGATATTCAAGACTTTGAATTTGCTATGGAAGACAGCATCTTTCGCACTTGATTAGCCAACCGGATATTCATTCAATAACACAAGCTATAGGGCCCGCCGCACGGCGGGCCCTAATTCAATGTAAATCCCCGCGTG
Organism: Paenibacillus sp. CAA11; assembly: GCF_003060825.1. Taxonomy (NCBI): domain Bacteria; kingdom Bacillati; phylum Bacillota; class Bacilli; order Caryophanales; family Paenibacillaceae; genus Paenibacillus; species Paenibacillus sp. CAA11. The sequence goes on along the minus strand of NZ_CP028922.1, from coordinate 1,965,035 downwards.
CCCCAGCATCAGCTTGGATTCGCTTGGCTCTCCATAGGCTCATAGGTATAAAGTATATCATCTGCATCAGGATCATAAGATACATCAAGGCAGTATCCGTCCAGGTACCATAAATCCTGCTGCTCCATATAAAAGGTAATCCCTGAAACAACGGTAGAATATCCGGGATGCTGAGGCTCCTCTACTTGAATACCCAAAGAGAATCCAGGATGAATATGCCCCCCTGCGCTATATCTTGCAAAAAAGCGTATAGCTTGGCCGGATTGCAAATCCAGCTCCTGCTTGTACCAATTCGCTGCTTGTTCTGTAACTTGTATCATGGACTTCATCTCCTTCTCTCTATCGCACTGCATGAACCTTTGCCATCTTAGCAGCAATCCATTCTCTCCTCCTATTCTATCCGAACAGCTGCAGATTGCCAAACCGCCTTTTTTTGCGAACAAGTAAAATATAAATTGACAATCCTGAAAAGGCGATGATAAAATCGTCAACATACAAGATGTATTTTCAATAAATTTCCAAGGAAAGGGTGATCACGGTGTTTTACGTATACCATAAGAACACAGCAATGGGTTCATTCGTACAACTGAATACCGGAGTAGCCCCTGTGGAACAGTGTAAGACGGATTAAATGACCGTCCTTCCCTGCTGAAATCGAGTGATATCCGCGGCATGGTTTCTCTACTAGCTACAACCATCGTACGCGCTATATGTATATATCCTATAAGGGCATATCGTTTACGGACGGTATGCCCTTTTTTGCGGTTTCAGAACTCTGCAGGCGCTGCAAACGGTAGCTTCACACTTAATATCATATAAAAAAGGAGGGGAACCCCCACCATGTTTTCGGTTCTCAAAAATTTAGGCTGGTTCTTTAAGAGAGAGAAGAGGCGATACACCATTGGCCTTGTTTTCCTCATTCTCGTAGGCATCTTGGAACTGGCTCCACCCAAGCTGCTTGGCGACGCCATTGATACGATTGCTAACGGCTCTGTCAGCTGGCAATCCCTTACCGGCTACATTCTTGCAATTATTGGGATGCTGATCCTGATTTACTTGATTACGTACATATGGATGCGCCAGCTGTTCGGCGGCTCCAACCTTGTAGAGCGTTTGCTCCGTTCAAGGTTCATGAGCCATTTGCTGCGCATGACGCCTCCCTTCTTTGAACGCAGCCGGACAGGCGACCTTATGGCCCGCGCAACAAACGATCTTCGCTCAGTAGCTCAAACGGCGGGGTTTGGGATGTTGACCCTGACCGACTCAACAGCTTATTTAACAGTTGTATTCGTGGCTATGGGAACCCTGATCAGCTGGAAGCTGACCTTGGCAGCCATTATTCCCCTACCGTTCATTGCCCTAGCTATGAAGATTTACGGCAAGGTCATTCATGAACGCTATACCTTAGCCCAGGATGCCTTCGGAGATATGAACGATCAAGTGCTGGAGTCCATAGCCGGCCTTCGCGTTATTCGCGCTTATGTACAAGAGCGTAATGATGAGAAGCACTTTGAACAAATTACAGAAGATGTTTACCAGAAAAATATGGCTGTAGCACGGGTAGATGCTTATTTTGAGCCTACCATTCGCCTGTTTGTTGGCTTAAGCTATGCCATTGGATTAACCTACGGAATCTACCTCGTGTTTCATAACGAGCTGACCTTGGGCGACCTTGTGTCCTTCAACATGTATCTAGGCATGATGATCTGGCCTATGTTCGCCATCGGTGAGCTGATCAATGTCATGCAGCGCGGCGGCGCCTCGCTGGATCGTGTGAACGAGACGCTGAACGTAGTCCCCGATGTTCAGGATGTGCCGGATCCTGCAGAGGTTAAGAAGCCGGACGTTATCCAGTTCCAGGATGTCACATTCCGCTATCCTACCTCCACCATTAATAATCTGGAGCATATCAATCTGAGGCTGGCGCCGGGAGAAACCCTCGGCATCGTTGGCCGGACGGGTGCCGGGAAGTCAACGCTGCTGAAGCAGCTGCTGCATGAATACCCGCTTGGGACCGGCTCGATCACCATCTCGGATATTCCACTGGAGAACATCGCCTTGGAGAAGCTGCACTCCTGGATCGGTTATGTGCCGCAGGAACAAATTCTGTTCTCCAAAACCGTAAGACAGAACATTCAATTCGGGCTTGAGAATGCCGATGATTCGGTCATTCTTGAAGCAATCCGCACCGCCGCCTTCGAGAACGATCTGCAGACCCTGTCCGATGGTCTGGATACACTGGTCGGCGAGAAAGGCGTCGCCCTATCCGGCGGTCAGAAGCAGCGCGTCTCCTTAGCCCGCGCCTTCATTGCGGATCCCGACATTCTGATTCTTGACGATGCCCTGTCCGCTGTCGACGCGCGAACCGAGGCCAAAATTATCGAGAACATCCGCAGCAAACGTTCTGGAAAGACGACCCTGATCTCGACCCATCGCCTATCTGCCGTTGAGCATGCCGACCATATTATTGTGCTCGAGAAAGGCAGAATCATCGAGCAGGGTACGCATCAAAGCCTGCTGACTCAAGGCGGCTGGTACCGTGAACAGTATGAACGACAGCAGGTGGAATCCAACCTAACGGACGGAGAGGTGTCCTAATCATGAAAACCCGTACAGGGAAAGCCCTGTTTCAATATGCTTTAACGGCTAAAAAGACTTTTATTCTCGCGCTGGTCATGCTAGCTATTGGCGTAGCTGCAGATTTGGCAGGTCCTTTCCTGGCCAGAAGCATGATCGATGATCATATGCTGGCTATTGAGAAGCCCTTCTATGAGACCAAGGAAAGCGGCAAGTCTGCCGTCAGCTATGAAGGCAACTATTATAAGCGAGCCGACCGTTTTGCTGAGAATGAAGCCAAAGGCCGTGAGGTCCGAATCCTTCAAGCCGGGCGCTCATTCTACTTTGTAGATGCTGCCGTAACCCATACGGGCGGCGAACGTTCTTTTGAGAATGGGTTCCTCAAGATTACATCAGGAGGCCGTTCTGAGTCCTACCCTGCCGAGAAGCTCTCGGCCGCGAATCTGTTCGCTTTTTACAAGCCTGAACTGCCCGGCATTATCAAGCTGGTTATCTGGTACTTCGTCTTCTTAGTCATCGCCATTGTGATGGAATTCGGCAAGACTTATTGGCTGCAATCTTCGGCCAACAAGGTCATTCGCAAGCTGCGGATCGACGTGTACGCGCATATTCAGCGACTGCCTGTGTATTTCTTCGACAATCTTCCGGCAGGAAAAGTGGTCTCCAGAGTCACCAACGATACGGAAGCCGTAAAGGATTTGTTCATTGCCGTACTATCCAACTTCTTCTCCGGCATAATTAATATGCTGGGAGTATACGTAGCTCTATTCCTTCTGGACGTTAGACTTGGCTTGATCTGCTTGTTTATTGTTCCTGCCATCTATTTGTGGGTGGTGCTTTATCGTAAATTTGCAACCAAATATAACACGATTATTCGATCCCGGCTTAGCGAGATCAATGCCATTATCAATGAGTCCATTCAGGGAATGTCAATCATTCGGATCTTCCGCCGGCAGAAGCAGACAACCGCAGAATTTGAAGAGCTTAATGATGATTATATGAAGCATCAGAACAAGATGCTGAATCTGAATGCCTTTACCTCCCACAACCTGGTTAATGTGCTCCGCAACTTGGCTTTTGCTGTTGTGCTGTGGTACTTCGGCTCTGGTGCACTGAGCGGTTCCAGCGCCATTTCGCTAGGTGTACTGTATGCGTTCGTAGATATCCTGGGACGCTTGTTCCAGCCGATCACCGGTATGGTGAACCAGCTGGCAGCCTTGGATTCATCCATGGTATCTGCTGGCCGAGTGTTCGAGCTGATGGATGAACAGGGGGAGCCGGTAACTGATGGTTCCATGCCCCGCTACAAAGGGGATGTTGAATTCAAGGATGTCTCTTTTGCCTATAAGCGTGACTATGTGCTGAAGAAAATAAACTTCAAAGCCAAGCAAGGTGAGACTGTAGCCCTTGTAGGCCATACAGGTTCGGGAAAAAGCTCAATTATCAACCTGTTGTTCCGGTTCTATGATCCGCAGAAGGGAACCATAACCATTGACGGTCAGGAAGTCACCAAGCTGCCGAAGCAGTGGATTCGCCAGCATATGGGCATCGTTCTGCAAGATCCGTATCTGTTCACAGGTACGATCGCCAGCAATGTTAGCTTGAGTGATGAACGTATCTCTAGAGAGACCGTGGAGAAAGCGCTGCGCGATGTGGGTGCCGATCGCCTTCTGGCACACCTTCCAGGCGGGCTCGACGCTACTGTCGTCGAGAAAGGAAGCACCCTTTCCGCAGGAGAACGGCAGCTGATCTCCTTCGCTCGGGCACTTGCCTTTGACCCGGCGATCCTGATTCTCGATGAAGCAACAGCAAATATCGATACCGAGACAGAGGCCCTGATCCAGGCAGCCCTTGAGGTGTTGAAGAAGGGGAGAACCACCTTTATCATCGCTCACCGGCTGTCCACCATCCGCAGCGCTGATCAGATTCTCGTTCTGCATCGGGGCGAAATTGTTGAGCAGGGCACTCATGATGAGCTCCTTGCACTTGGCGGACGCTACTACCAGATGTACCGCTTGCAGAGCGGTTCGTCCGAACCTTCAGCTTCCCTGCCTCCGGCCACGGTACTGAATCCTTCCTAATTTCAAATATGCAAAAGAAGCCGCTCGGGTAAAGAGCGGCTTCTTCATGTCTTAGAGATTATTCTAGCGGAGCAATTTCAATTTTGTATTGTGCGGGAATGGTCACCTCTGCATGGGTATCCGTAATCACTTGCGGATACATCTGCCCCGGCTTAGGTGACAGCAGCTTGTAATAGACAATGGCTGTGTCTGCCTTATACTCCACCTTGGCGACTTCGATCCCGTAACCGGGATTCGGCTGCTGGCTGCGGGTAAGAACAACTTTTTGCTTCTGATCCGCCAGCTTCTCCGCCTTGTAAGTGATTGAATCTTCATTTGGCTTCGTTGCCTTGTGCTTCTCTACGAATTCAGAAGCGTTAAGCACCATCCGAGCCGCCTCCATCCGAGTCATGGCCTGCTTCGGATAAAATTTTCCTGACTCATGAAGAGAGGTCATCTTCAGCACAAGCATTCGCTGTACCGCACCTTGATAGCCTGGGGTTATATCATTTTCATCAGCTACATTGATATAAATTTTGATCATAGGGTAATTTCCGGTGGCAGAGATCGCTTTGTCCAAAAGAAAGGCAAATTGCTCCCGGGTCAAATTATCTGTCAGCTTCACGTCTTCAGGAAGCACTACCCCTTGCGCTTTAGCAGCTTGTACCGCTCCGGAATACCACGCTGAACCCGCAGGCTGCGCGGCCTCAAAACGCATAGCCTTGGCGATCATCTGCAAGGCCTGTGCACCCGATAGCTTCCCTTGAGGGACGAATTTATCCTGGGTAACCCCTTGTACTACACCTCTTTGCTGCAAGGCTTCAACCGTCTTGGCATCTTCTCCTTGAAGATCAGAAAAGGCTCCTGCCGTCGTAGCACCCAAGACAGAGCAAACCAGTACAATCCCTGCTGCCCATTTTCCTTTGCTCATCATCTTCATAACACCTCCACCCTCCCTGACGGAAGCCGAAGAAAAAATGTTTCATTTATTTGACAATCCCAGCTGTTCGTATAGTTCTCGGGAATAAGTCTGAAGCTTAGCTTCAAAGTGCTGTGCGCGCTCCTTGAAATCAATGAACTCCTCAATCATGGCGGTACGCCCGTCCTCTGTAAAGGTTTCGTGGATGCGCTCCTTGAAGTAGTCGTGGACAATGTAATTTCTCTGCTTCCAGAGATGCATCAGCTCTTCAGTCTCTTCAGAAGAAAAGGAAAAATAATGCCTGATCTCCTGTACAAGCTGTCCTAATGAGCTGCTCAGTTTGCGCTGGTAAAGCTCTTCAAAATCCTCCTCAGAAGGAACCTTCCCTTCCGCCAGCTTCATCAGCATGATCAAATTGGCTAGCTGCTGCTCCAAAGCTTGCGAATAATATACGGCCAGGCCAAAGTATGAGAACAGCTCCTTAGCGTGATTACGATCCGTCCTTAATTCCGTGCTTGCTCGTTCCATGGCTACAACTCCTGTTCGTTCATCCCCACCTCCAATTATCGTATCGCATATGTCCAGAACAGGGCAAATACAACTTTAGATTGACCGAACAAGCAGCGGCCGATCTTGGAGATAGACCCAGCCGTTAGCCTCCAAAATCTCAATAAACTTCACCAATCTTGGAAGCAAGGGCTCTGCTTTGGCTCCGAAAAGAAGCGCTAATCTCTCCGCGATCGCCTGAACCGTATGATCCCCATTGCACATAGAAAGCACGGTACCGCCCAGTTCGTCAAGCTCGATACGAATTACACGGGGCTGCTTCAGAAACCTGACGGATTGCCGTTCAATCCAGCTTGTACGCGGAAGCAGCAGGAACCACACGGGCTGATCCCCTGCATACTCAAGCTGATATTTCTCCTTAAGAATCGGATACATCTCCATCAGATTAGATGCGGGACTTTTTCTTCTCATGGACATTTCCTCCCTGGACCATTAGGCAGCTTCCTTGTCTTTACTAATGAAAGAGGTAAATGCGAGCAGCAGGGTAACCACTAGGAAAATAATCAGCGGCAGCACATTGCTATTCGAGGCAAACTGCTCTGGAATCGGAACATTCACCCAGATCAGAATCGCGATGATCACTCCGATTAACGACTCCCCGGCAATGAGTCCTGAAGCCAGCAAAGTGCCGGTCTCGATTCGACGTTTGCGCAGCGCTTCACTCCCCTTAGAGAAGAACTCCACCAAGTAACGGACAATACCGCCGACCATAATAGGCGTGCTTACATGGATAGGGAGGTATAAACCAACAGCCACAGTTAAGGAATTAAGCCCTAACAGCTCAAATACGATGGATGAGAAGGCTCCGATAAAGATCAGGTCCCAAGGTAGATTCTCGGCCATAATGCCTTCAACGATTAAGCGCATTAGTGCGGCTTTTGGCGCGGATAGCTGCTCGGAACCCAGCACATAAGTATCATTAAGCACATTAAGGATGAACCCGATAACGAGTCCGGAGACTAATACCCCAATGAGCATGGCTACCTGCTGCTTCCAAGGTGTACCTCCAACAAGATAACCTGTTTTGAGATCCTGTGAAATATCACCGGCAACGGCCAACGCAACGCAGACAACAGCTCCAACGGTCAGAGAAATGACCATTCCCGAGGTGCCGCTAAGCCCTGCCAGCTTATAAATAAACGTCACGATCAGCAGGGTAGCAATGGTCATCCCGGAAACTGGCGACGAAGAACTTCCTACAAGGCCTACAATTCTAGAGGCTACCATAACGAATAGAAAGCCGAACACCGCAATAGCAACTGCACCTATTAAGCCTACATCGGTCAACGGATCAAAGGCTAACACAATAATAATAACTGCGATGATGCCTAGCACCCAGATACCCGGCATATCCTTGTCCGTTCGCTCCAGCGTTTTTTTGCCAGCTTGTTCTCCCCTGAGCCCTGACAGCGTTGCCGTCAGTGATCTGACCAGCATCGGCAAGGTCTTGAGCATCGTGATCAGACCGCCCACTGCGACCGCGCCCGCCCCGATATAGCGGATATAATCGGCCCAGATCCCCATCGCATCCAGCTGAGCGATCGAGGTCTGTGAAGGAGCAAGCACGCCGGCATTTCCACTGCCGAAGAAGCTAATGGCCGGAATCAGCACAAGCCAGGCCAGCACACCTCCGGCCAGCATTTGCCCCGCAATCCGCGGCCCGATGATATAGCCGACGCCTAGGAGCGCAGGAAATACATCCATGCCAATGACGGCATTCTTAAACCGGAAGACCGCGCCCTCAATCTCCGTCTTAAACAGCTTAAACCCGTCGCCTAAACCCTTCACAATTCCGCCCACAATAAATCCATAGACTACCATGCCTGCACTTCGTCCTCCAGCTTCGCCGGACATTAGCACTTCGGCGCAGGCCGTCCCCTCTGGATAAGGCAGCGTGTGATGCTCACCAACAATCAGCAGGCGCCGAAGCGGCACCATCATAGCAACCCCTAGAAATCCACCAATAAGAACGATAAAGCTGATCATCTTCTGGCTAGGATTGAGATTCCACATATACAGGGCGGGAAGCGTGAATATCGCCCCTGCTGCAACAGCCTCCCCAGCCGTTGTCATCGTCTGAACAATATTATTCTCCAGGATCGACTTGCGCCGGAAGAGTCCTCGAAGCACAGCCAGCGAGATCACGGCAGCCGGAATGGAGGCGCTGACCGTTAGCCCAATTTTGAGTCCTAAATAGGCATTCGCAGCGGCAAACACCACGGCCAGGATGATGCCAAGCACAACTGCAACAGCGGTGAGCTCTGGCAATGTCCGTGAAGCCGGTATGTAAGGAACAAACGAAGAGGTACTACCTTTTCCTTTCTGATCCATCATGTAATCCTCCTGGGCCAAAATTTGCATGAAATACATCTGTATAGTGCCCGAAAATTAGAAAAAGAAACCGGAATACAGTAAATCTTGCCGAATACTGCGCTTCCCCGGGAAATGGTAAAGATACGCATAAATTAAGGCAGCAGCCCGAAGTCTTCTCCTCGGACTGCTGCCTTGTTATGATTAAACTTCTGACAAAATAGAGGCCTGCTTCTCTCTGGAGGGAGAGGGCAGGCCTCTTGATGCATTGGCTAAACTTGAGGCTTTGGTGCTTAAGCAGCAGACAGCATAGCTCGGCAGGCTTCCGCACACCGGCGGCAAGCCTCAGCACACTGCTTGCAGTGGTCATGCTCATGTTTGCCGCATTCTTCCGCACAGGCTTCACATGCTTTGGCACAGAGCTCACAGATTTCTTTGGCAAAAGGGGTATTACGAGATAATGCATCTGCCGTAAAGACACAGATATCCGCACATTCACGATCCAGCTTAATGCATTCTCTCAGCATCGCAAGTTCATATTCCTTCAGGCTGGATACATAACAATAGTTGCATGCATTCATACATTCAAGACAAGCCTCGATACATTTTCGGAATTGTTCGTTTTGCATGTTATATCTCCTCCACTTCTTGGAATATATGAGCTCTCAACCCGTCCTTTATGTAATAACCTTCAGCCTTTGGATTGAATCCCCTGCCTTTGGATTGACAAACATTGTTAACTTCTTAGGAAGCATCTTCAATCGCCTGCAATTGTGCTGCAAGCAGCCCTTTATCAAAATGCTCGCCGATAAATACGACCACATCCTGAACCTCTCCCTGGGGCGTTATCTTAAGAAAGTCTGTTTCACGATATGCATATTGGAACAGGTAGCGGCTGGCTGTATCGGAAAATTGCAGCACGCCCTTACCACGGTATATTTCCCTCGGCAATTCCCGAATAAGCTGTTCGAATCGTTCGCTGTTTATAGCCTTTTGAAAATAATGGGTATACACCATAACATGCTCATGTGAGGCATGAACGCCATGGTTATGGCTATGGGCATGATGCGGTTGATCACCGTCCTTACCCAAGCCTTGACTGTTACAGCCGCAATCCGGCCCATGCGAATGCCCATAATAACCGATAGATGTAGTGCTGTCAGTCCCTGCAGCAAGGTCCAGCAGTTCTGCCGGATCAATCTGGCATCTGATCGCAGGTAGCTGCACTGCAAAAGGATTCCAGCGCTGAAGCAAGCTGTCTAATTCAAGCACATCGTCTTCTGAGATCAGATCCCGCTTGTTCTGAATCAGAATTGACGCCGCCCGGATTTGCTCCTGCATCAAGCGGAAGGTGCTGCCTTGCTGGGAGCGGTGCAGCTCCAGCAGCTGTGCTGAATCAACCACAGTGATGAGCGGCTTGACATCCAGCCTTAAATAAAGTGCCGTCTCTGTAACACTATCCAGAATCTCCAGCGGGTTAGCCGCCCCTGTTGCTTCAATAATGATCAGATCCGGCGCTTCCGCCTGAATGAGCTCCGCCATTTCTACACCCAGATCCTCCCGAATCGAACAGCAGATGCATCCATTCAGGAGTTCAGCCATCGGCACTTCCTCTCGTACTAGTAAACCATCCAGATTGACTTCACCGATTTCATTCATGATAACGGCCGGCCGAAGCCCATGGCCCTTCCAATAATCCAGCAGACGCTGAAGCAGCGTAGTTTTGCCGCTCCCTAAAAAGCCTGACAATATATATACCGGAGTAATCCGGTCACCTGCACCAATCATGACTCCTTCTTCCCCTCTTCTAGGTTAACCTTTCACGAAAGCGAGTGTACTATAAATTCGAGTCCTGTTGCAAATGAAGTGCGGCTGAGCAAGTGAATATGATAAAATATAGCTTCGGACAAGCCATAAAATTGAAAGTGAGGTTCTTCCCATGAACTCCGTTCAAGAACACCGAAGTAAAGCACCAAGCACCGTCTCATGTCAGATTATTACGGTATCTGATACGCGAACCATAGAGACAGATACCAGCGGCGCCCTGATGAAGGCACTGCTTGAAGCCCATGGTTATCATGTCGCCGATTATCGCATAGTCAAAGACGAATACGAGGACATTCGCCAGCTCCTTCATCAATCCTCAATCAACCCTAATATCGAAGCAGTTCTGCTTACCGGAGGAACTGGTATCGCTCCCAGAGATACTACCTTCGAAGCGGTTCGCAGCCTTCTTGGCAAAGAGCTTCCAGGCTTCGGGGAAATCTTCCGCTACCTCAGCTTTACTGAAGATATCGGTTCAGCAGCGATCTTAAGCCGGGCTATTGCCGGAACCATCAGTTCAACAGCCGTCTTCTCGATGCCTGGTTCTAAGGGCGCGGTCAAGCTCGCAATGGAGCGGATCATTCTTCCTGAGCTGCGTCATGTGATGCGTGAAATATACAAATAAACAAGCAGCACGCTGAAATTTTAAAAAAGGCGCTGACGAAATAGGGTTAAACCTCTTTCGTCAGCGCCTTAATCTCTATAGGAATCTAATTTAAAGAGCCGGCTCTTTGGAAATCTGGGCAAACACAGCTGATATTTGGCCTGTATACTTATCCCGCTTGCTGCCTGAGCTTACATACACGATGGCCGAATTGCCACGTTCCAACCGGGTAATGGTCTGGTCGGAAATTAAAGCTGCCTTGGCCGAATAAGCTTTGCGGAGCTGCTCCTTTCGCTCCTGGGCTGTTTGATATTCATAGAGAATAATGTAGTGATTCGGATCGCCCGCGATATAATAGCGCACGCTTAAGTTGCCGTCTAAGTCTTGGGCGATCATTTCATTTGTCAGCTTAAGCTTCTGCTTCGCACAGGCATTCCAAAGCGACTGCAGCATCGGCGTGCTTATCTCCATATCCCCACGGAGTGAGCCACCCTGACCTGCTGTACTTTCCGGAAGCGAAAAACCGGCCCGGAGAGCGCCATCTTTTAGCACATCCTGTTGTTTGTCCCCTTGCATCGTTACTGCATGACATCCGCTGAATCCTAAAGCCATGAGAAGGGTTATCCCTATAGTTATCAAATATTTGCGGCTCATTCTCTCACCTGTCTTTTCTTGAAGGATCGCCTCCATATATTTAATAACAGGTTACCTCTCTATGAATTGGCTTATACCTTTGATCCAAGATGCAAACAACTATTCATTCAATAAGGTAGGCACTGTAGGTCATGGTTTTGCAAAATGCTTTATTACGAGGTTACTAAATGTCGCTGATCCTCCTTCAGTATATAGGGTTATACCCAGGTCGTTCCATTCGGGATAGATGACATTGGACAATACTACGTAACCATCATCGACAAAAACCTCTATACTTGTCTTATCCACTAAAACTTTTAGATGCACCTTATTCGCTTCGGGGCGAAATGGAGCTTGGCTCTCTACATAGCGTCTGTCCTTGTCTGGATGCCCAGTAAAGGTCCTGTTAACGTATGCATATCCGCCTGCCGTAAAAACTCCGACATCGGCATGACGACTCCCGTCTGTCGATTCTCGGACCCTGAGTCCTACATTTTTGAGCTGTGTCCAGGAAATATCGGCATCCAGCTGATAAGAGAAGCCTGAAGTTTGAAGAGGATAAGAACCGTTAACATGAATCGGTTCGAAGGTGTTTTCCGAGACTACGGACTCCTTTAAGGCATCTATGGGGCTAGATACCAGTGAATAGCTGCCTGCCGCCGATCGCCTAAGCTTGATCTCGCGTACAATCGAGTCCATACCGTTAAAGCCTTCCTTTAGTGTGGGCGTACTGTGCGCATAATTCCAATTATTCATCCAGGCTAACGCATAACGGTGATCGAGCTTATCACCGCTTGTACCATCTTCAAACGAAACTGCGGCATACCAGTCAAATCCATAATCCAGCCACTCAGGCTCACGCTGATCCGGAATAAATTCTTGGCTATTAAAGTCTCCTGTCCAGTAAGCGTAAGTATTGGGTTTCCCCGATGAAAGGCCATTAGCGCTAACTCCCAGCACCCATTTATCGGTTCCGTCGTCCGCTCTCATCCTATAAAGATCAGGACATTCTACCAGCCCAATATGATGGGTCTGGAAACTCCCAGTATAACTCCATTTTTTCAAATTGGCAGACTCATAGAAACCGATCTTAGTCCCTTCAGCCAAAGCCATCACCCATTTTTGCGAGCGAGCATCCCATATCACCTTGGGATCCCTAAAATCTTTAGTTCCTGGATTCGCTAATACCGGTCTGTCACCATATATTTTAAAAGTTCTCCCACGGTCTGTGCTGTACCACAAATATTGCTCCTGTTTCCCGTTTGCAGACGGCTGCGTTACAACAGCAACCAGCGCCCCCTTGCCAAAGCCTGCTGAACCCGATTCATCTAAGACAACCGAGCCTGACCAAGGGTCACCGTTTTTAGTCGTATACTTGGGTATAGCCACCCCTTCATCCTTCCAGTGAACCAGGTCGAGGGAAGTTGCGTGCCGCCATTCGGTACCGTTTCCCTTAGGGTAATCCCGATTGTATAAATAATAATAATGATATTTCCCATCCAGATAGATAGGTCGCTGAGGATCGTTTTTCCATTTATCGGGCGTTGTAAAATGATACACCGGCCGCAGGCTGTGTTCTGATCCAGCTGTCAACATCTCTGTTTTCTTGGCATTTGTCTGCTCACTCTTTCCCACACTTGTCATCTGAGGAAACTGCAAGGCTAAGCCTAAAACCGCCACACAACCGAAGCACGCAACGGAGGTAATAGACTGCTTGGTTATTCTTTTTTTTCGATTATTGTTCATAAGGCATGCACCTCACTAATAGAACTTATTAATTCTTAATCGAGTAGGAGGCTATTCATTAGATGAGTAGCCGACCTCTCACACCACCGTACGTACCGTTCGGTATACGGCGGTTCAACCGCATAAGTGCAATTTACGTAAACGCTCGTATTGCGCAGGAAAGTCATAATATCCTGCCTGTACGAGCTTTTTGTTTGTTATGGAACGAGACAACACTGGACTTCCGGCGATGCGCCAGTACCCGAGACGGGAATTGCCCCACTGGTAAGCCTGCCATTCCGGTATCCCCAGCTTCCGCAGGTTTTGTACTTTTGTTCGCGGCTTTTTCCACTGTTTCCAGATGTACATCCGCAGTCGTCTTCGCAACCATTCGCTCCAGCTTTGCAGGATCCGTTTCATGTCGGCCACATAGTAGTAACCAATCCATCCCCGAATGTAGACTTTTACCTTTTCCATGACTTGGCGAACATTTCTGCCCTGGCTGCGACTTGTGAGTTCTTTCAACTTCTTCTTCGCTTTTGCGAGGGATTGTCCATGGGCACGGATATACATGCCGTTCTTGTTCTTTCCCAGGGCAAAGCCGAGAAATTTGAAGTGCTTTCGAGCCACTACGCTACCGACCTTACTTTTCTGCGTATTGATCTGGAGTCTCAGTTTGGTCTCCAGGTACTTTCCGCAGGATTCCAGTAGCCGCACCGCTGCCCGTTTACTTTTGGCAAGCACCACAATATCGTCCGCATAGCGGATGACGTTCACTCCGCGGCCTTTCATCTCTTGGTCAAATTCGTTCAGGTAGATGTTCGCCAGAAGCGGCGACAGGGGGCCTCCCTGAGGGGAGCCTTCTTCTGTTTTGCAGTGCACCCCGTTCTCCATAACCCCACTTTTCAGGTATCTCTTAATCAGTTCGGTTACGCGTCTGTCCTGAATTTGTTTGCTCAAAAGATGCATAAGCAGCTCATGATTCAGCGTGTCGAAGTATTTGGAGAGGTCGATTTCTACTGCGTAGCCGTATCCCTGTTCTGCATAGTCTTTCACCTTGCGAATGGCCTGTTGTGCGCTCCGACCGGGGCGGTAGCCATAGCTTCCCTCCGAGAAGAGCGGCTCGAACAGGGGCTGGAGCTGCTGGGCGACTGCCTGCTGAATCACTCGGTCTACGACCGTGGGTATGCCAAGCTTCCGTACTCCGCTTCCATCTGCTTTGGGAATTTCCTTGCGCCGTACTGGGCTGGGCTTGTATCTGCCTTCCCGGATCTTTTGCAACAGCTCGTCTCTATGTTCCTGCAGCCAGGGTAGCGCGTCTTCTACGGTCATTCCGTCGATTCCTGGCGCTCCATGGTTGCGTTTGACCTGTTTGTAGGCTCTGTTCAGATTGTCTCTGTCCAGAATCTGCTCCAGCAGGTCTGTTGCACCGCCTCTTTCTTTACGTTCCCGAGTGCCGGCGCTCCGCACTCCCGCATGCTCTTCGCGTTCCACGCTATCCCTTTGCAGGTAGCCCTTTCGGTATTCTGCTTTCATCGCGTCAGCTCTCCTTTCGGTATGTACTCGAGACTTACGATTGTTCGGCCCTTCCCCGAAAAAAAAAACCTTCCGGGTACTATGGCCTCTGCTGACTTCTCACAGCAAGCTTTACTCCGTCTTTCGGTTTTTTTTCCTACTTGTCGTCTGTGAGACCTCCCCGGGTAAGAGCGATAACCTTCCCCTCATCTATCTGCCACATTTACACCATGGGATTCGGGCAGTATTGGACTTTGCTTTGTAGTGCAAGCTCGTCCGTCCCATGATGCCTTCTATGTGATTTCTGTTCGTCAGACCGAGGGTTTGCCTCCGGCTTCCTTCAGATTCCGCCTCGCGGCGGACACCCTTGCCTTCAGCTAACAGTTCCTACTGCCAAGCCTGTAGCGGACTTTCACCGCCGAGTTATCGCCCATGCCGGGCGCACACCTAAAAAGAAAAGAAAATGCCACGTTCATGACATTTTCTTTTCTTTAACAATATATGAGATCGGGTATTAGGTTATTCTACCGTGACTTGTCCTTGCTCCAGAATGCTATCTTTCACCACAGAGGTTTTGGAGCCCTTGATGTTGACCAGGAAGCTTGGCGCAAAGGTGGAATGGTGGTCGCTGAACAATCCTCTGTTCGTCATATAGCTCGTAATAACGACGTTATTCCCTTGAACCTGTGGAATAGCATAATGAGCATATGTCCACGTAATATCCTTAGGATCCAAATCTTGATGCAGTACAAGTCCAGTGCCGTTCAGCGGCTTGTAAGGTCCTGTCAAAGAGTTGGACACATAGCCAAGCATGTAGATATCTTTGGCACCAATACCATCTACAAACATTTTGGCTCCTCTTGTATCTGTGAACAGATACCATTTTCCGTTCAGCTTAAAGACGTTTGCACGCTCAATTTCATCGGTTACAGTATTGGATGCAATCAGCGGCTTCATGACATTTTTCAGCGTGTAATCGTCATTCAGCTCAATGATCCCTAACGCACCATTTGCCAATGAAATGGATTTTTTGCTTGAACTTTGAAGCAATTTCTCTTTCTCGTCTCTGAAGAATTTCGTGCTTCCATCATAAAAGGCGCGGTTATTAAAGGAGTCTTCTCCTTGATAACCCGTTTCTGTTCCGGTATTCGCCTCAAAGACAAGGTACTTATGACCGTTATCTTCTACATAGTGTGGATCTCTCAAAGTGTGGTTATCTGAGAAGTCTCCATCACTGAACGCTTGGTCGACCGTTTGATACATTTTTCCGTCGCCATCAAAGATTGACTTAAAGTCTTCCACACCATCCACCTTGAGCACATTAGACTGAGACTCAGATGTATTAACTTGAGCAGTTGTCAAAGTTTGCTTGCCATAGAATCCGTTCGCTGGATCCCAGCCTTGACGGTTCGTATAGAACAGACGAATATGACCATCGTTGGTCAGCGTTGCAGAACCGGACCATTCTTCAGCCTGTTTGTTCAGTATCGTGTCATTCGGCACGTTTTTATCCGTGTCTTTGAATACTCTGCCCGCATTTTTCCAAGCATTGATGGAGTTATCTCCTGTTTTCTTATAGAACATATAGATGAATGTGTCCCAGCCCCGTTTCGGATCACCAGCCAGACCGAACACGATTTGATAGCCGTGATAGTTGGCTACCGTTCCATCCGCATTTTGCAGTGGCCAAGTGTCCCATACATCCAGATCAATTGAGTTTCCATTCTCATCAAAACCTTTGGCAGAGGGTAGATTCTGAATGGTTGAAGCGTCAAACTGCGGAACTTTGAATTGTTCACTAGTTTGCTGTGCAGCAATTTTTAAAGCGTCTGTACGTGTAATATGGGAGAAGCCGTAATCTTCTTTGTAGTCGGATCCTTTATCCGCAAAGGCTGAAGCTCCTCCACCTGCCAATAGGGCTGTTGCCAAAGTTACCGTCGTTGCTCTTCTTACGATGTTTTTGAGATTCATAATTTCTCTCCTTTTCTAAGATGTAAGTTTTTGGATAACAGAAAAAAGACCTAAAAACCCTTAGATCAATGTGGACACACCGATCCCAAGTGGATTTTTAGGTCTTGCCTGCTTTCCAGTAACAATCCCGACATATTCAATTCGAATGTCAACGTTATTCTATCCTGACTGAGCGCGCGCTGGCTATAGCCCAGAGCTCCCGATTGTTATTTTAGGACCACCGGCTTATTATCTGGAAATGTTTAGAATAAAGTATCATTTCGATAGTTCATTAAGCCTGGTTCCTATCCGGTTAATTTCCATAGCAACTACAATTCGCTGGCTCTCTGTGAAGACATACCCATAATCCTCCTCGATCCAGTCACTAATCTCGCAGGCCTGTGAGTACGACTCAGGGAAGTTCTTTCTGGCCATCAACACAAGCTCTGGATTCAGTTCATTTCGAAGGCTACCCGTTTCATCCGTCTGCAGCATGTTCTCAAGCTGAGTCAAAAGCCGCTCGTAGTTCGTAGATCGGCGATCCAATCCCGTCCTTGATGCCTCTATTACACCTTCTGCGATATCCCTGATCATAGCTGTTTTCTCTGTCGTCTTCTCACGAGTACCTGCGTTCTTCCATGCGGTATGAATGTGCATCGCAATATAACCCACCTCATCTTCGGGGATAACCACCTGCAATTTCTCGAAAATCATCGTCTTCGCATGAAGACCAATC
Source organism: Paenibacillus sp. CAA11 (assembly GCF_003060825.1). Classification (NCBI taxonomy): domain Bacteria; kingdom Bacillati; phylum Bacillota; class Bacilli; order Caryophanales; family Paenibacillaceae; genus Paenibacillus; species Paenibacillus sp. CAA11. Next base: position 1,947,615 of record NZ_CP028922.1, on the reverse strand, counting down.
TGGAATTCTCTTGGATACAGGATACGGATCTCCTCAAGAAGTGTATTCTGGATGGCGATTCCCTTGCGGATGCGTTCTAACGCGAACGAGAGATGGTCGGTCAAAGCGATGTGAATATGCTCATTGAACGTGACGGAAAGTTCCTGCTCAGCAGTAGCAATAATTTTCTGTGACACTGCAATCTCCTCTTCAGGCAGTGTCCCCAGCATCTCTTCAAGGTGATTGTATTGCCCAGGATCACTCATTACGAATACCTTCTCAATAAGGCCGGGGTCAACAATATCATTCTTTCCCTTTTGGAATACAATCCCGGAACCCAGAATGATCTTTTCTTCCCCTTGATCGTTGACTACAGCTGCGTTATTATTAAGTATTTTCTTAATCTTCATCATGTTTTTCTCCTGTGCCTGAACGTATTCTAAGTTGTTTAGTCAAACCTTTTGGGCTGTAAGTTCGCTTGGCACCAAGAAACAGACCCGTTGTAATAAAAGCCGTTGCCATGGCGAGTAGAGAGCCAACTATATAATGAATGAAGTTCATTAGCCCTGGCTGTATAACAAAAACAGTCATCGGAATTCCAGTTAATCCAAGCGAATTGGAGACGACCTTATGGAAAGCGACATAAGCTCCTCCTACAGCACCACCCAACGCTGCACCCACAAAGGGGCGCCCAAGCTTCAAGTTGACGCCATACGTAACCGGTTCGGTAATGCCGAAAAGAGCGGTGATGGATGCGTTCAACGCAATCTTCTTAAATGCCTTATCTTGGGTTCTGACATATACGGCTAGTCCAGCTCCTGCTTGAGCAAGATTTGCCATAGACCAGATAGGAAGCAGGAAGTTAACCCCGATCTCCGGGTTGGTGATGAGTCCAGCTTCCACGGCCTGGATACCGTGATGGAGTCCGGTGATGACAATCGAGCTATAAATGCCGCCAAGAAGCAGACCAAACCACAAGCCGCCAGTGGCGAACATTTCTTCCAGAATCCTTCCCAGAACCCCACCTAGCCTAAAGACCGTCGGTTCAATGATTAGCACGGCAAGGCTGCCTGCCATAGCAACACTCATCAATGGAACAATCAAAGCCGAACCGAATGATGGAAGAAAACGACGTAGCTTTCTCTCAATAAAAGTCAACAATAGCGCTGAAAGAATTGTGGGAACAACGGCCCCCTGATACCCCAATTGAGGAGTTGATATCAAAGCCTGGGCACTTTGCAGGATCGCGCCTTTCTCCTGCATAGTCATAAGACTTGGATGTGTCATCATGATCCCCATGGCTGCGCCAAGCCATGGAGTGCCTCCAAACCTCTTTGCTGTATGATATCCGAACAGCACCGCCATAAGCTGAAAGGCTGAACCTGCGAAGAGAGACAACATCCGAAACCAGATATTATCCGGATTATTTAAGCCGAAGGACCCCATAAATCCTAATAGACCAAGCAGCAATCCGGCTCCGACAAACAGCGGAATAATCGGAATGACAATATCGGAGAAGAATTGAACAGCGCCCAGCAGCTGTGTTAACGGTCCATTTTTCTTGTCCTTGGGTGACCTGACTACATACAGTTCTTCTGAGTGTCGATCCGTTTGTGAAGCTTCCTCCTGAAGCATTCTGTTGACTTGACGAGTAACTTTGGAGACGACTGCCGGTCCAAGAATAATTTGCAGCTGCCCGGCAATTACAAGTATGCCTTGAACCTCCTTCATTTCTTTCAGACTTTCCTCATTTACAAGATCAATATGATTCAGCCTGAGGCGGAGTCGTGTCGTACAGTGGGTACAATCGATTATATTTTCAATGCCGCCCGACAGTCTAATTAAGCGAGTGGCCAAATGCTTCGCTGCACTCCGAACCTGAGTTACAGCTGCGCTCTGCTCATCCTGCTGCATGAATGGCCCCCCTGCTAGGATAAAAATCCCATTCAATAGTGACAATTTCGTCATTTATAGCAATAGTTATATTGTGACCACTTCAATTTTTAAAATCAATGGTCAAGAAATACCACTATTCTGAGAACAGAGGCTCATTATTGCATCACAGGCTAAAAATGTAGACAAATAAAAAAGCCGACTCCCGAATCGAAAGTCAGCCTTAACAATGGATTTTCTACCTGACATACACTTTGTGTTGACACAAAAGGGTCCTGCCCTTGGCTAACGTCAGGGCTTGCCAGCCCTCGTCCTGAGACTAGCTACTAGAAAAAGCCGGACGGTCCATAACCTATGAACCATCCGGCTTTGTATTTACCTGCTACATCAGCTTAATAACCTGTCGCCCGATTGAATGACCTCCCAGAATTCCCATTAAGGCTTCCGGTAGCTCATCCATCGTGAAGGTGGTGATCCCCTTCTTCAATAGACTCAGCGGCTTCCAGTCCCCGGCAAGCAGTGTCCATAATCGTTCCCTTAGCTCCATTTCGCAATAGACGCTATCAATACCCAGAAGATGAACTCCACGCAATATAAATGGATAGACACTTGTCTCCAGCTTTCCTCCGCCAACCATGCCGGAGAGCGCAATACTGCCACCGTAACGGATGGTTTTGAGCAAAGCAGCCGTAAAGATTCCGCCAACCGGATCTACGACGGCGGCCCATTGCTGGCTTCCGAGAGCTCCCTTGGTATTTTGAACGGCCTCATCCCTGGATACGACCCGGGCGGCTCCCAGCTCTTGCAGCCAGGCGGTCTGCTCTGACTTGCCAGTAACCGCCGTAACTTCATAGCCTAGTCTTGACAGTATGGACACGGCGACGCTGCCTACCCCTCCAGTCGCTCCTCCCACCAGCACAGGTCCAGCCTGCGGGTTTAGCCCTGTAAGCAGCAGCCTGTCGATGGACAATGCAGCAGTAAACCCTGCCGTTCCGATCGCCATCGCTTCCCGCAAATCAAGTCCCTCCGGCAGCTTGACGAGCCAATCCCCCGGCACGCTTGCATACTCTGCATATCCTCCCGGATGGCTTACCCCAAGCTCGAAGCCCGTACAAATGACTTTATCGCCAGCCTGGTAACGTGGGTCTTTAGAAGTGACCACCTCTCCAGCGAGATCAATGCCAGGTGTAAACGGGTAAGATTTTACGATTTTCCCCTCAGGAATGCTGGCCAGACCGTCTTTATAATTCACGCCCGAATAATGCACGCGAATTTTAACGTCTCCCTGCGGCAAATCCGCCGGTGTCAGCTGATCGATTTCTGTCCGAAAGCCCTGCTCATCATGATGAACTCGAAACGCACGAAATACTTCTGTCATGTCCTAATTACCTCCGTATCCTCCCTATTGCCTCACTCTCCATGAGTGGCCGCAAATAAGGAATCCTATTGGAACTTCTAGAGTTCCGGATGCTCATGCTTAATCTTCAAAATGCTCCAGCGGCGCTCAACCTCTTGTTCAAAGTCATGAAGCCGCGCTTCATTCTCGGGCTTGAGCAGATGTCTTGTCTTGCCCATGGTACGCAGCCAGTCCGAGAGAGGTACACGCTTGCCCTTCTCTTCCGGATTATAGGTAAGCGTTGTTTGTCCATGCTCTACTTCGTATAGCGGGAAGAAACAGGAATTCACGGCAGCGTCAACAATATTCGTTCCTTGATCATCCGGAGCGATCCAATTCAGCGGGCAGGCGATCAGTATTTTACCGTATACGAGTCCCTCATTCTGTGCATACCACTGAGCCTTAGCAGCCTTCTTAACCAGATCCTGAGGATATGCCTCACTGCCTGTAAAGACATAAGGAATATTGGTAGCCGCCATAATTTGAGCGGTATCCTTATGATGGAACGCCTTTCCTTTCTGCTCGGAGCCAATATTGGAAGTTGAAGTACGATGGCCTATCGGCGTTGAGTAAGATAGCTGAGCGCCTGTATTCATGTACCCCTCATTATCATACTCGATAATAATCATCTTATGGTTGCGCAGCGCAGCACCAATGGCCGGCCCCATACCAATATCCATTCCTCCATCACCGGTTACCATAACAAAAGTAAAGTCGTCTGACAATCCCAGCTCATCAAACTCGCCTCTGCGCTTGCGTTCCCAGAACATCTCAACGACACCTGACAACGTAGCGGCTCCATTTTGGAACAAGTTATGAATATATGTTGCTTTATGCGCCGAGTAAGGATAGCCCGTTGTTACGACCATGGCACAGCCGGTATGGAACAAAGCTACAATATCCCCTTCAATCCCTTTAAAGAACAGCTCTAGTCCCGAGAAAATACCGCAGCCCGGACAAGCCCCGTGGCCCGGAGCAATACGCTTCGGCTTCTTGGTTAAGGCACGCAGCGGCGGAATACGCACGCTTAGCTTACCCGTTGCTTCATCTTGTTTTACCGTAATCAGGCCTGTCTTCAGGTCCTCGAACTTCAGCGGCTTCAGTACCCGCTTAGGAGCTTGGTCCGGCTTGCCCACCGAATGCCCATAATAATCAAACGGAACGTCCACATGGTTCTTGGCTGCCGCCTCAATCGCAAGGGAGAACAAATGATGTCCATCCTCCGCGTAAAATTCCTTACCGCCTAGCCCATAGATCCGGCTAATCACCTTCGTGGTCGTATTCCCATAAGTAAACAATGCCGCCTTAATTTCATTAACCATATTGCCGCCATGAGCGCCATAGGAATCCGCACGATCGCCTACCGTAATCGCTTTGACTCCCTTCAGGGCCTCTGCAATCTCTGCCTGAGGAAACGGCCGGATCATGTTAGGCGCAATGGCGCCCGCCTTAACTCCCTGCTGACGCAGCTCATCCACTACATCCTTGATGATCTCTGAAGCCGAATTCATTAGGAATACGGCTACCTCAGCATCCTCCATCCGGTATAGGTCAAGCATCTTATACTCGCGTCCGGTCAGCTGCTTGTACTCACCTGCAATACGCTGGAACACACGTCCGGCATTGTACATCGCTTCCGATTGCTGATAGCGGTTATTGATGTAATCTGGCTCATTCATATAAGGTCCTACTGTGATCGGGTTGTTGCGGTCCAGCGTATGTGCGAAGCCTGCCGGCGGACGCTTGCCCACAAACTTCTGGACATCTTCCGTATTCGCGAAGGTACTAACATTACGCTTTTGGTGCGAGGTGAAATAGCCGTCAGAGGCCACAAGCACTGGCAAGCGAACCTCAGGATCCTCTGCAAGCTTAATAGCCATTAGATTCATATCATAAACCGATTGAGGGTCCCGGCACATCAGGATCGGCCAGCCTGTATTAAGTGCAAAATACAAGTCAGAATGATCCCCATGAATATCCAGCGGGCCCGATACGGAGCGGCAAACCAGATTCATTACCATAGGAAAACGGGTACCTGATTGTACAGGCATTTGTTCCAACATATACAGATACCCGTTGGCACTGGTTGCGTTGAACACTCTCCCCCCTGCTGTAGACGCCCCGTAGCATATCCCGGCAGAGCTGTGCTCACCATCCGATGGAATCAGCTTAATATCATGCTGTCCATTAGCCTTCATAAGGTCAAGGAACTGAGCCACTTCTGTCGAAGGCGAAATAGGAAAATACCCCATGATATGATAGTTAATTTGTGAAGCTGCATAAGCAGCCATTTCATTGCCGGACTCATACACCGTGCGCTGCTCAATTTGAGCCGTTCCGCGTTCTTTTTCCATGTCAATCGCCATCACTTTATCCACCTTTCCCCCAAAATTTACAAAGTCACTCTTTCAAACTGATGTGCAGTCCGATGCTCTTCAGCGTAGCCATCTTCTTCCCTTTGACTCGACAGCGCATCTGTTGGACAAGCATGAACACACTTCAGGCAGCCTTTACAATACTGATAGTCGATGCCCTGCAAGAACATTTGCGGGCGGCCCTTCTTATCGGGTTGCTCATCCCATACAAAGCACATATCCGGACAGACATTATCACACTGGGCACAATGAATGCAGGAATCAAGGTTCAGATGAGGCAGCATGCCGGAGCGCGAGATGCTTAAATCTTTGAGAATGCTGTTACCCGGATTGACAATGAGCCCACCGATCGGCTGAGTGTTATATCCAAGCACAGCTTCATCTGCTCTTGTAGACTTCGGTTCTTGGCCCTCCTCTGCAAGTACTGCAGTGTGGCTGCGCACTTCTTCATATCCCCGATTAAATGTTGCCAGCGCCGGTTCTACCATCTGCGGGTACTTCTTCTCAAGTGATTTGCGAATAATATCCTGCATAATAGCCGGGTCAAGGAAAGAGCACAGCTTAAACAGCCCGCCAAGCATCGCCATATTCACGCGATTCTTCTCCTCAAGCGCTATTCCGGTCGCATCAATAACGGCTATGTTGCCTCCGGCAAGTCCAAGCCGGCTTCTCACCTCTTCAGGAGTCCGATGTGAATTAACCAACACTATACCGGTTCCAGAAACGCCACTTAAAACGTCCACTGTCTTTGCAAGCGCTTCCTGGAACACTCCTACAAGATGCGGCCGCTCTACCGGCGAGGTATCCCGGATCGGCGTTGATGGATCACAGAACCGGATGTGCGCCTTTACTGGAGATCCCTTCTTCTCAGATCCGTATGAGGAGAAGCTGACACCGCCCAGTCCGGCACCTGTTACGCCTGCTTCCGCAAGCATCTTCCCTGCGAGATTTGCCCCTAGGCCCCCTATGGATTCCAGTCTGATTTCAAAAAAGCCAAGCTTGTTGACTTGAGGTAGTTGTATCAAGGAAACATTACTCCCTTCTTCGATTGAATCGGTTCTACAGCCATGACAAACCATGGTACTTTGATTAATGACTCAATTTAACACAATAATCTCGGTTAAGGATGTGAGATTTATCATAATACACATGAGATTAGTCACAGACAATCCTGACGAATTCAGGGATAATTTGATGTTTTGTGTCGGATGGGAGTCTTCTAATTACACCCCAAAAAACCGCGGGAAGCTTGGCTCCTCGCGGTTTTTTGGAATCAGTTTATTCTATTCTTCAGTTGTTTCTTCCTCTGCTGAATCTTCCGACATATAGGCCTCGATCATTTTTTGCTTAAGTTCCCAAACTTCCTGGCTCAGATTCACACGGTATACCTCTGGATTCAGTTTCCGCAAGTATTCCGGCCAGAACATATGGATCTGCCTTTCATGATAAGCACGTATCTCTTCTAGTTGAGGCAGCTCGTAAACCAGCTCCCCACCAACAAATACAGGCTCAAGCATGTTAATGGCGTTATAGTGCTTAACAGACTTCTGCAGGTATGGATGAAGCGGGTTAAACAACCTCAGACTGCCTCCCTTACGCGGCTGCTCCTCGTTCGGGAAGCACACATAATCGGCAATAGCCTTTCCGCTGCTGGCGGCAATAATCCGAAAGACATCCTTTTTGCCAGGCGTGCTCACCTTCTCAGGATTGCCGGAGATCTTGATGGTTGGCTCCATCTTGCCCTCGCGTTCCCGTTCCACCAACTTGTAAACTCCGCCCAAAGCCGGTTGATCTGCAGCGGTGATCAGCTGAGTGCCTACACCCCAAATATCAATTTTAGCGCCCTGAGCCTTTAGGTTAAAGATTGTATTCTCATCCAAATCATTGGAAGCAACAATCTTAACATAAGACAGGCCAGCATCATCCAGCATCTTTCTTGCCTGAATCGATAGGTAGGCAAGGTCCCCACTGTCCAGCCGTATGCCGCTCATTCGCTTGCCTTGAGCTTCAAGCAGCTTAGCTGTCTTGATCGCATGCGGCACACCGCTTTTCAAAGTATCGAAAGTATCCACGAGCAGCGTCACTTGATCCGGCAGCGCCTTGGCATACAGCTCAAAGGCCTCCTGCTCCGAGTCAAAGCTTTGCACCCAGGAGTGTGCATGCGTCCCCTTAGTCGGGATACCGAAATATTCTCCTGCCAGCATATTTGAAGTGGCATCAAATCCGGCAATATAAGCCGCTCTTGCCCCCCAAATCGCAGCATCCGCCTCTTGTGCACGACGTGTACCGAACTCAAGCAGGGTATCTCCTTCAGCAACCCGCTTAATTCGGGAAGCCTTCGTTGCGATCAGCGTCTGGAAGTTCATAAAATTCAGCAGCGCGGTCTCGATAAGCTGGGCTTCCATGATGGTTCCCTCTACGCGGACTAGCGGCTCGTTAGGGAAGACCAGTGCACCTTCCTTCATGGAGTACAAATCTCCTTGGAACCGGAAACCGCGCAGCATTTCCAGAAACTCCGGCTTATAATTCTCCTCCTGCTTCGCAAGAAACGCGATATCTTCTTCTGTAAAACGTAAGTTCTTAATGTAATTCACTATGCGTTCCAGTCCCGCAAAGACGGCGTAGCCGTTCCCGAAGGGAAGCTTGCGGAAATAAGCCTCAAACACCGCTCTTCGCTGATGACTCCCATTGATCCAATGGGCGTAAATCATGTTGATCTGATATTTATCCGTATGCAGCGCCAGGCTTGCTGTTTGCATGGTTCTCATCCTCTCTCCATCCGCTATTGTCCGCGAATCCGTTATACGTTTATGGGCGGCTTGTTTTTACCTCGGCCCCCAGGCTGGAACGGAAATGCCCCAGCGCCCAGGCATGGCCTTCAGGATTGAAGCTCGCCACCGCATCTTCATATACGGTTATGGCAAACCCCTTGTTATAGGCATCCACCGCTGTATGTAATACACAAATATCCGTACAAACCCCGACCAAATGAACCTCTGTAATCCCGCGCTCCCTAAGCTTGAGTTCAAGATCCGTCCCACAGAAGGCACTGTACCTTGTCTTATCCATCCAGTAAATTCGATCTTGATGTTTTTGGTACACTTCCTGAAGCCGACCATATAACTCTCTGCCAGAAGTACCCCTGAGGTTATGGGGTGGAAACAGCTTCGTCTCGGGGTGATGGCGGTCTCCTCGCTCATGCAAATCTACAGCCATTACTACATAATCACCGCGCTCCGCATATTGCTCTGTTAACCTGGAAATGATGGGTTCAATGCCTATAGCCGGCTCTCCCACCGGAAGGCTTCCATCCACAAAATCATTTGTGAAGTCAATCACTATAAGTGCTTTCATATACTCATCTCCTATGGCCTAATATACCAGCTTCATCATGCCCTAAAAACCACTGCTCCAAGCGTTCTTCCGGCAAGGTTAATTAAGTATATATAGAGAACTGTGGTGTAAAGTCCGTGAATCGGTACAGCTGGGCAGGACGCTGTGAATACTGGTTGGACAGCAGCGGCTTCCCGTTCTCGTCCCGAGCTTCCTCAAGGATTCCCTGCCTGCTCCTAGTCGAAGTGACTTTCCGGATAAAATTCAATTCGGCGAAGTCTGGCACCACGGTCTTAATCACCTGATACAGCTCGCCCAGTGTAAATTCCGGTGGGAGAAACTGCTTGGCAATCGTAGTCTGCAGCATTTGCTGCTGAATTCTCTTGTACGCATCCTGTAGAATTTCACGATGGTCGAAGGCCAGCTCCAATTCCTCCAGAGCCTCCTTCATAGTAAATAGACCCACCTCTTGGGCATCATCATCTGCCTGTCTCTTCTCAAGCACCTTCTCCTCTACTAGGGCAAAAAAGGCGTGGGAGATGATCCAGCCCCGAGGATCTCGTCCAGGAGCGCTATATACTCCTAGGTATTCGAGGTGCCCGCCATCGACGCCGGTCTCTTCCTTAAGCTCCCTGCCAGCAGTCTCATATAGGGATTCATTCTCTTGGGAGAATCCGCCCGGCAGCGCCCAAGCTCCAGCGAACGGCCAGCTCCGGCGGCGAATCAGCATGACTCTAAGATCAAATCTAGGCAGCGACTTCGTTGTAGAGCGCCGTTCCTGTTTGGTCAAAGTGAACATTACAATATCTGCCGGTATACCGTCAGGTGTGCGGTATTTCTTGGCATCATATGCCGGTCTGTCTTGATCTTGCTCCACTTCATTGCTCATTCGATCACCACATTATTTATTTGTTGATTACCGAGAATAACATCATTCATTATGATTTCACTTTAGGCAATCTAAACGTAGCGTTGGCTATGCAGCCAAGTGTCCCTTCCCCGTTGCGGATTTCTGCCCGCATCGTCATGGAACGAAATGTTTCCTGAATCGGGAATGCTGACGCGATGAGCTCACCTTTCCCCATGGCTGCGAGAAAATTAACATTCAAGTGAGTCGTCACTCCTTGCAGCCCGCCTTTAGCTGCCGTGACCAGGATCCCCATGGCCTGATCCATAAGAGAAGAGAGTACGCCTCCGTGAACAATTCCCATTGAATTCAGATGCTTATCCTCTGCAGTAATCCCAATATCAACCCGGTCTTTGTCTGCCCTTAGCAGCTTCATGCCGAGCAGCCCCCAAAAGGAACGCTCGTTGTTCTCCAAAATTTCTGTCCACTCCACGTATAGCTCCTCCTTGGTCTCTTTATTTATACAAGATATTATACCTGATTGCTTCTCTCATACAGCAAAAAGTGCGGAAGAATAGCTTCCGCACACATTGTGTAATCCTAATCGCACCGGCTTGGAGGGGCTTCACTTCCCGATTCTACATTAATCTTCGTCGAGACGGTATCATAAATGGCGGACATCACGAGCTGAAGCATATAATTGATGTCACTTTGACTTTGCTGATATTCAGTCACCAGCGGAATGGCATCAATTTCACTTTGCAGCTCATCAATTTCCCCTTCGATTTGAGCCACCATTTTAGCATTTTTCAAGCTTTCAAAAGCAACAATTTCCTTCTGCTTCTTCTTCATTTGCTGAATCATAGATTGAATCCGCTCGTGATTGTTGACCTTTGCCTCCGCTTTCTTGAAGATCTGGACCTCCTCACTAGTTCCAATCAGCTCAGCGAGCTCTTCAGCCTTAGCTAATATATCTTCCTTTAAAAATAAACCTTGGGTCTGGAAGGGGGGATTACCGTATGCTTGTTGATTCATATTCTGCTTCTCTGCCATGGTTTATTCCTCCTTCATACCATTGTAGTTTGCTTAGCTGATCACAGCTGGGGCGGAAACGATGTTCCCTTTGATGTACCAGGTTTTTGAATCCGTGATTTCCACATCAACAAAGCCTCCGACCAGATCATCCGGCCCTTCAAAGTGAACAAGCTTGTTGCTGCGTGTTCGGCCTGAAAGCATGCGGTCATTATTCTTACTTTGACCCTCAACCAGCACCTCAACAACGCTCCCTTTCAGCTCCTCGTTACTGATTCGGCTGAACTCTTCGATCGTGTCATTTAAACGGTATAACCGCTCCCGCTTAACTTCCATAGGGACATTATCCTCCATCACTGCGGCAGGAGTTCCTTCCCTTGGAGAATAAATAAAGGTATAAGCTGCATCAAAGCCGACTTCCCGAACGAGGGATAGCGTATCTTCAAACTGCTCGTCAGTCTCACCAGGAAAACCGACGATGATATCGGTGGTCAGAACAACGTTCGGAATCGCCGTCTTGATCTTACGCACAAGCTCCAAGTAATGTTCACGCGAATATTTCCGGCTCATCTTCTTCAAAATCTCACTGCTTCCCGACTGCACCGGCAGATGAATATGCTCCACCAAATTGCCGCCTTTAGCGAGAACTTCAATCAGTTCATCGTCAAAATCTCTCGGATGGGATGTGGTAAAGCGAATACGAGGAATATCCACCTTACGCAAATCATCCATCAGGTTAGCGAAGGAGTAATTCTGATCGGTGAAGTCCTTCCCGTAGGCATTGACGTTCTGGCCGAGCAGCGTAATCTCTTTAAAACCTTGACGAGCAAGCTCACGCACCTCTGCAATAACATCTTCCGGTCTGCGGCTGCGCTCTTTACCACGGGTGAACGGTACGATGCAGTAGGTGCAGAATTTGTCGCATCCATACATAATGTTAACCCAGGCGCGCATTCCTTCCCTTTTCTTAGGAAGGTTCTCAATAATATCGCCCTCTTTGGACCATACTTCAACCACCATTTCCTTACTAAAGAGAGCATCCTGAATCAAGTGAGGAAGACGATGGATATTATGCGTTCCAAAGATCATATCTACAAAACCATGTTTTTGCAAAATTCGGTTTACGACGCCTTCTTCCTGGGACATACATCCGCAGACACCGAGCAACAGGCCTGGTTTCTCGGTCTTTAGGCCTTTCAAATGGCCCAGCTCGCCGAACACTTTATCCTCCGCATTCTCACGAATAGCACAGGTATTTAGCAGAATAATATCTGCATCCTTCCGGTCGTCCGTGGACTGATAGCCCATTTGCTCCAGCAGCCCCTTCATCGTTTCCGTGTCGTGCTCATTCATTTGGCAGCCATAAGTTGTGATAGAGTAATAGTGCTGCTTCTGACGGTTCATTTCCCGGAACGACTCCATGAGTTCTGCAGTTAAACCATTCTCGAAGGAAAGGACTTGAACTTCTTCCTTGCCTCTTCGCTTCTCTTCTTTATGGGAGGGAGCCGCATTAATGGTGACATCCCTTCCCTTGATTCTGTATGTTACTTTGCCTTCCTCCTCGCGAATCACCTTGGCGCCGGAGAAATCAAAGTATTGCGAATAATCCTTGGACTTGCCCTTATCGTTAGGCATGATTTCACTTCCCTTTGCTAACTGTACAAGCTGCATAAAAGCAATCATTTTAAATGGTCTCAATATGAAATTATAACATACATATCCGCCGGACTTCCATTGATTTAGGAGGACCGCTATAAAAACTAACCGGATACGCATCCTGATAATGCCACTAATTACCCGAGTATTTTCACTGTTGTTATCCAATAATGTTAATAGCATAATTTCCAGCGCGTTATTGAATAACCATAGAGGAGGGATTCCTTTGCCAGAATGGCTGGAGGTTATTATCAGAACATTAGTCGCGATCATGGTGTTGTTCGTTATGACCCGACTGCTCGGAAAGAGACAGATCTCTCAGCTTTCCTTCTTCGAATATATAACAGGAATATCGATCGGGGACTTGGCCGCTACAGTATCACTAGACCTAGAGAGCAACTGGTATATCGGAATTATATCGTTAGCTGTATGGGTACTTGTCTCCTTAGGCATTGATGCGCTTCAACTCAAGAGCAAAAGATCCCGAAAATGGCTGGAGGGGAAATCCACCGTATTGATTCAGGATGGGAATATTATTGAAGGACACCTGAAGAAAGAGAAAATGACCAATGAAGAGCTGCTGGAGCAGTTGCGCAATAAAGGGGTTTTTGATGTAGGCCAGGTGGAATTTGCTATCATGGAGCCAAGCGGTAAAGTAAACGTGCTGCCCAAACCCAATTATCGACCGCTGACCCCCTACGATCTTGGACTTCACTTTTCGGATCAACCAGAGCCCAAAACCGTCATTCTTGACGGACATATTTTAGAGAAGCAGCTTGTCTCTTCGGGGAAAAATCATCGCTGGCTGGCTGAACAATTAAAAAAGCGTGAAATCACTCCAAATGAAGTGTTTCTCGCTCAAATTAACGCTGACGGTGAGCTTTATATTGATATAAATGATCTCGTTGTTAAGAACTGACCCTCAGGGATAAAAGAAACGGCAGCTCCAAGGAGACTTGGGCTGCCGTTCTAATGACCGCTTCTTAGTTCATAATCAACAAGAGCTTAGTCGATAATTTCAGCAGTATCGCCAGTCTTAGCACCTGCTGCGTTCGCTTCATCCGTATCAATATGCATGTCCAAAGCAAAAGAATCGGAAACACGTGCAATGACATTTTCCAATACAAGTCCGCGCTCACCGCTGAGACGAACCTTCAGCAATTGCTTGTCCTTGATGCCCCATTTCTCAGCATCCGAAGTGTGAAAATGAATATGACGAGCAGCTACGATGACGCCTTGCTCTAGCTCAACTTCACCTTTTGGTCCTTTGATCGTAACGCCAGGAGTTCCTTGAATGTCGCCGGACTCGCGAACAGGCGCTTTAATACCAATCGCAAAGGAATCGGTACGGGAAATTTCAAGCTGGGATGCAGGGCGTGCCGGGCCCAGAATCCGAACCTTGTCAAATTGGCCTTTAGGTCCGATTACAGCAACCTGCTCGTTGGAAGCAAATTGGCCTGGCTGGGACAGAGGTTTGAATTCTGTCAATTGATATCCTTCACCGAACAAGGCCTCAATATGTTCTTGCGTCAAGTGAATATGACGTCCAGATACACCTACAGGTACGATTTTACTCATGGTTGAAGTCACTCCTCATCTTTTCTCTTAAAAAACCATCGGTACCCATTATACAACTTTCGCACTAAAAGGCAAAGACACCCACCAAGGGGTGTCTTCTACGATCACCTATTGTTATCTGAACTCAGCTACCAGAGATTCGAAATCACGCTGTGAGAGCTCAAGATCCTGCTGCGCCAGCGGCTCTGCTTTGAAGCCTGGAACCAGGTCTTCGTAGCTTTTTCTCGTCTCATCCCGGTAGATAAGTCCAGTAATCATACCGCCTGTCTCCATCAGCTTCGTCATCGCTGCAATTCGATTTGTCGAATCATAGCCTTCTACGGTGTCAAGATTGGTGATATTCTCTTTGAACCAGTCGTAGGTGTTCACCTTGTTGAAAGTGACACATGGACTGAAGACGTTAATCAGGGAAAAACCTTTATGCTGAATCCCCTGCTCAATCAGTGAAGTCAATTGCTTCAGATCACTGGAGAAGGACTGGGCTACAAAAGTAGCTCCCGCCGATAGAGCAAGCTCCAGCGGCGATAAGGTTGATTCAATAGAGCCCTCAGGCGTGCTCTTCGTCTTAAAACCCTCAGCGCTCCGCGGGGACGTCTGACCCTTCGTCAACCCATAAATTTGGTTATCCATCACAATATACGTCAAATTTATGTTGCGGCGAATGGCATGAATGGTATGCCCCATGCCGATAGCAAATCCATCTCCGTCACCGCCTGAAGCGATGACGGTAAGCTCCCGGTTGGCCAGCTTTACACCCTGGGCTATCGGGAGGGCACGGCCATGAATGCCGTGGAGTCCATAGGCATTAATGTAGCCGGAGATACGGCCCGAACAGCCGATCCCAGAAATTACAGCGAGCTGCTCAGGCTCCAAGCCCACATTTGCAGCCGCCCTCTGAATCGCCGCCTGAACGGAGAAGTCTCCGCACCCCGGGCACCAGTTAGGCTTCACATTGTTGCGGAATTCCTTAAAGGTTGCCATTTCTCACCAACTCCTCGTTCGATTTCTGGGATGACGAAGCTTCATTCAGCGCTTGCTGGCTTCTGCTGTATACCTCCGAAGGCAGGAACGGATTGCCGTCATATTTCAGCATACTGGCAATTTTATCACGGTAGCCTACATTCAGCTTGATTAGATCGGCCAGCTGACCAGTAGCGTTATTCTCAATGACAATCACATGCTTAGCCTTGCGAAGATAGGGCTCTATCTCCTCGACTGGGAAGGGGTGAAGCAATCTTACAGTGAGATGATTCGTCCGAACTCCGTCCGCTTCGAGTCTGACCCGTGCCTGGTCAATTGTACCTCCTGTGGACCCCATACCGATAAATAGTACATCTGGCTCCGCATGAGGCGCCTGAATATGAACCGGATTCTCGAACGCAAGACGGCTCAGTTTGCGCAGCCGCTTATCCATCATGTTCTTCCGGTTGACCGGGCTTTCCGAAGGGCGTCCTGTTTCATCGTGCTCCACTCCGGTAACATGGTGAATTCCGTTCTTAGCTCCGGGAAGCACTCTTGGGGATACCCCATCCTCGGTGAGCTCATACCGCTTGAAGAGGGAGCCATCCTCACGGTCCGGCACCTCATCCACCAAGCGGCCGCGCTTAATCTTGATTTTGTTATAGTCAAGCAATTCGCAGGATTGTTTCCCCAGGGAAAGCTGAAGATCTGTTGCTAAAATGACTGGAACTTGGTACTGCTCCGCCAAATTAAAAGCCTGAATTGTGTCATAGAAGCATTCCTCAATAGAGCTTGGAGAGAGAACAATCTTAGGAATCTCGCCATGGGTTCCGTAGATCAGGGCATTGATATCACTTTGCTCCTGTTTCGTCGGAAGGCCGGTACTCGGACCGCCGCGCTGCGTATCAACTATAACGACCGGAGTTTCGGTCATTCCTGCCAGTCCGATCGCCTCCATCATGAGGGACAGCCCAGGACCTGCCGAAGCAGTCATTGTTCTCACACCAGCATAGTTGGCCCCGATAGCCATCGTCACAGCTGCAATCTCATCTTCTGTTTGAATGACTGTTCCCCCAAATTTAGGAAGCTTCTTGATCAAATATTCCATAATTTCGGAAGCTGGCGTAATCGGATAGGCACTCATGATTCGGCAGCCGGCTGCAACGGCTCCTAGACCGATCGCATCATTTCCGATCATAAATAGCTTCTGCTTGCCGTCTGCCGGCTCCAGCTGGAACCTTTCCAAAGGACCTCCTGCCAGCTCCAGCACATACTCGGCTCCGCGGCGGACCGCCTCAATGTTCTTCTCTACAACAGCCGCCCCTTTGCGGCCGAATTCTTCTTCCACTGCTTGATTAAATACTTCAAGCGGCAGCCCAAGCAGCGCCCAGGACGCTCCCGAAGCCACCATGTTCTTCATAAGCGACGTGCCGAGCTCCTCGGCCAAAGCCGTGATCGGTACCGCAAACAAAGTCGCAGTCGATCCATCCGGTACGGTTGGATTGAATTTTGCGTCGGCAACAATGACTCCGTCGGATACAAGTTCATGCGCATTTAGATCGATACTTTCTTGGTCAAAAGCGACTAAAATATCCAAATCGTCGGAAATCGCACGAATCGGTTTGGTACTGATTCTGATTTTGTTGTTTGTATGTCCACCTTTGATACGGGATGAAAAATGCCGGTAACCATAAAGATAATATCCAAGCCGGTTCAATGCCGTAGAGAAAATACGATCTGTACTCTCTACTCCTTCACCTTGCTGTCCGCCGATTTTCCAAGACAATTGACTAATCAAGACCGCCCACCCCTTTAATCGTATCGCATTAGAAGAGTTCAAGTATAATTTCTGAAAATTCTGTTTCATAATCATGTCAATTTTATGTCGATACCAATTAAAAAGCAAGCGTTTTCGCGGTCTTTTCATATAGTAGTTTTCGATTAAAACGATCTCGATAACAGATGAATTAAAGCGCTTTCTTACCGCTAGGCAGATGACTTCGCAAAAAACGGAGCGCATTGCCGGACAACCACCTGTTTACTAGATCCTCAGGGTACCTTCTCAGCAGTTTCTCTGCCCACTGCTCATAACACCCCGCGTGCTCCAGTCCTTCGATGTGCTGATCAATGCCATCAAAATCAGAACCAAACATAAGATGGTTCTCTGCCCCAAGGAGGCACAAATGCTCAATATGCGGAAATAGATCCTCCGCGGTAACCTTGCCCTTTTGTTTGACAAACTGAGGAACAAACGTGAGACCGATCATTCCATCGATTGATACGATCGCCCGAATTTGTTCATCCTGCAAATTGCGGGGATGTGGGCATATACGGTATGCATTAGAATGCGAGGCTATGAACGGACGCTGTACTGCAGCTGAGAGCTCAATAAGTTCCCAGAAGGCTGCTGGTGATAAATGAGACACATCGAGGGTTATCCCTAGACTGTGACATGCTTCAACCAGCTGCCTACCCTTCTGAGTAAGGCCTCCATTTCTCGGCTCCATCACTCCATCTGCGGCCCAATTTGCATGGTTCCAGGTCAAGCCCAGAAACCGGACGCCCAGCTCATAACAGCATCGCAGATAACTGAGTTTCCCCTCCAGTCCATCCGCTCCTTCTATCGAAAGGAATCCTCCCAGGTTTGAACTTTGAAGCAGCGCCTCGAGTTCTTCTGAACTGCGAACACTGATCAGCCCAGCCGACCTAACCTTTTCCTGAAATAAGTCAATCTGGTCCAAAATATGGCCAATTCCGGGCTGGCCAAGCTTCTCAGATAAATAGATGGCAAAGCACTGCAGCTTTATACCGCCTTCCCTCAACCTGGCAGCATTCACATCGAGCCTGGGGTCCTGTTCGAAATCAATGCAGCTATTCATTTGAAGCTTGCTCAGTGCATCACAATGAAAATCCACAACCCTATACTTGGCCATCTTCCTTGCACCTCTCCAATCTTAAAGTAAAATGCAAAAAAGCCTGCTTACCGAGGTAAACAGGCGACAAGCACCCTTTATTGTATCTATCTTGGTTCGACGATGAGCTTGATTGCAGTTCGGTCTTCTCCATCAATAACGATATCCGTAAAAGCTGGAACACAAATCAAATCGACTCCGCTTGGAGCCACAAATCCCCGGGCAATGGCAACCGCTTTGATGGCTTGATTAAGCGCACCTGCCCCGATGGCCTGAAGTTCAGCAGCGCCTCGTTCTCTTAACACTCCTGCAAGCGCACCGGCAACGGAGTTCGGATTGGATTTTGCTGAAACTTTTAATACTTCCATGGTAAGTACCTCCCTGGGAATAATGGTTTGATTCCACTACCTGGACAGAACAACCAATCTCGCAGCTTACGGGCTGTAGGCTGGCGGCCTTACGATCGGCTAACCGCTGTGCGTGCGTTATCTTAAGTCTGTTCTATATAAACCATATTCGGGTAAAGATAAAAAATTCCTTCTTTTGAACGAGATACTTACAATAGTCCTGTTTCTAGCAAAAATAGCCTTAATCCATGATCCATTCGTCTTCGAGCAGCCTGATCTTCTGAATCTTCTTGGCCATGCCAGTAGCTGGATCCAATTGCACCAGAACCGCATGAAAATGCCATTTTCCTTCACAAACCTGGAAGCGCACAGGCAGCTGGGTTTTGAATTTGCGCAGCACAGCTTCCCGTTCCATACCCAGAATCCCTTCTCTGGAGCCAACCATGCCTACATCGGTCAAGTAAGCTGTTCCTTCTGGGAGTATAATGTCATCATTACTCTGAACATGGGTATGGGTCCCGACGACCATAGAGGCGCGGCCATCCAAGTGCCAACCCATTGCAATTTTCTCTGATGTTGCTTCTGCATGAAAATCTACCAGGATATGCTTGTGCTTTTTGCGCAGGCTGTCCACAATCTGATCTGCAGCCCGGAACGGGCAATCCAGCGGCGGCAAGAAGGTTCGCCCCATCAAATTGACGATGGCCAGCTCCTTCCCTCCGGCTTTGATCACCGTGTATCCTTGTCCTGGTGTGCCTGGCGGGTAATTAGCGGGCCTAACCATGCGAGGCTCATCATCAATGAATTCAAAAATCTCTTTATTATCCCAAGTATGGTTACCCATAGTAATCCCATGAATGCCCCACTCAAAAAAATCTTTCGCGATGCTTGCAGTGATCCCCCGCCCGGCTGCGGCGTTCTCTCCGTTAGCAATAATGATATCCGGGCTGTATTTGGATTTTAAATGAGGCAGCGTCTGTTTCAGCGCTTTACGCCCTGTATTCCCAACTATATCTCCAATAAACAAGACTTTCACGGTATGTCCTCCCTATCTCTCATCCGTTCATGCCTATATTCCCTTCATTCTATGAGAGCATGACGGTTAATGACAAAAGCGGCCCCTTCCGGGGCCGCCTTATCAGCATATCCTCTACTTTGCGTATTCAACCGCTCTTGTCTCACGAATTACGGTAACCTTGATGTGTCCTGGGTAATCCAGTTCACTTTCAATCATCTTCGTAATATCACGTGCCAAGCGGAAGCTTTCCGCATCATCAATCTTCTCAGGCTGTACCATAACGCGAACTTCGCGGCCCGCTTGTATAGCATAGGATTTCTCTACACCCTCGAAGGATTCAGAGATCTCCTCCAGCTTCTCAAGACGGCGAATATAAGTTTCCAGCGTTTCACGGCGTGCTCCAGGTCTTGCTGCCGACAAAGCGTCAGCTGCACCTACTAGCATAGCGATGACAGAAGTAGCTTCTACATCGCCATGGTGAGAGGCAATGCTGTTGATAACCACTGGATGCTCTTTGTATTTCTTTGCCAGCTCCACGCCGATTTCAACGTGAGATCCTTCCACATCATGATCCAGCGCTTTACCGATATCATGAAGCAGTCCGGCTCTTCTCGCAAGAACAACATCTTCGCCCAGCTCTCCAGCCATCAAACCAGCCAAATAGGCAACTTCCATGGAATGCTTAAGCACATTCTGTCCGTAGCTTGTCCGGAACTTCAGACGACCTAAAATCTTGATTAGATCTGGATGGAGCGCATGTACGCCCACTTCAAATGTAGCTTGTTCACCGTATTCACGAATACGCTCGTCAACCTCACGGCGGGATTTCTCCACCATTTCCTCAATGCGGGCTGGGTGAATCCGGCCATCGGCCACAAGCTTCTCAAGCGCAGTGCGGGCAATCTCCCGGCGGATCGGATCGAAGCCTGACAAAATAACGGCCTCCGGCGTATCATCGATAATAAGATCGATACCGGTAAGCGTCTCAAGCGCCCGGATATTCCGTCCTTCACGTCCGATGATCCGGCCTTTCATTTCCTCATTAGGCAGAGTCACAACCGATACTGTTGTCTCAGCGACATGATCGGCTGCACAGCGTTGAATCGCCAGCGTAATGATTTCACGGGATTTCTTATCCGCTTCCTCTTTAGCTTGCTGTTCGATATCTTTAATCATCTGTGCCGTTTCATGGCGAACCTCTTGCTCCACATTATTCAAAATAATGCTTCTTGCATCTTCCATAGTAAGATTGGAGATTCGCTCGAGCTCGGTGACTTGATTCTTGTAAATAAGATCGATTTGCTGCTGGGTTTCTTCAATACGCTTCTCTTTGCCAGCCACTTGTTCTTCTTTGCGTTCCAGCGATTCCAATTTTTTATCCAGCGACTCTTCCTTTTGCAACAATCGTCTTTCTTGCCGTTGTATTTCATTCCGACGTTCACGAATGTCTTTATCAGCTTCGGCCCGAAGTCTGTGGATCTCATCCTTAGCTTCCAGAACCGTTTCTTTCTTCAGTGCTTCAGCTTCTTTCTTGGCGTTCTCCATAATTTGAGAGGCCGCATGTTCTGCACTGGAAATTTTAGCTTCTGCAAGAGATTTGCGGATAAAATATCCGATCCCGAACCCAAAGAATAATGACACGGCGGCAACGAGAAAAATAATGAGCCAAACAGGCATATCTGTTCACCTCCTCGTTGTTTCCTCCAAGGCATTCCCTTGGGACGTGTGCAGTTTTTCAAACTTACTTTCACATTAATCATCATACAAAGAATCGATATTCATGCCGATTCAGTAGCACATGCTGATTCATGCGCGGTCGTCGCCACCCCTTACGGCTTTAAGAACCGGCCGAATAAGATGAGACGAAAGGAATCTTGTATAGAAGTCGCATTTTTTGGAAGGAAAAATAGACAACTATCTTTTGTTAGATTCATGTTTCATTTTATTATTCCTGTAAAGAAATTGTCAAGCGATGACACCCGCTTCCTAAGGCTTAAGAGCGTTTAGCACATCCAATCCACTTCATCATCTGCCTTATAGTTCTGATCTGCTAGCTGACGGACAACCCGAGATGCTATAGAGCCAGAGAAACCCCGGCGCATAAGAAATGCAGCAATCTTCCGCTTCCGGTCCACGATCTCTCCCGAGCCTTTGTCCCAGCGCTTACCCGCAAGCGCCAGAGCACTCTGGTACTCTTCTTCCTCAGCTACTTCTCCTAGGGCTTCTTCAATCAGCGGCTTAGATACGCCCTTCTGGCGCAGTTCCTGACGGACCCACATCTTACCCTTGCCCCGGCTTCGAACACGCTGTTCTGCCCATTCTCTTGCGTATAGCGCATCATTTAGCAGTCCTTCACGCTCCAGGCGGTGTATAACCTCAGCCACAGGACCTTCTTCCCACCCTTTTTCATTTAAGCGCATGGTGACTTCATGCTGGGTGCGCGGCTTTCGGCTCAGATAATTAAGCGCTGCAGCATAAGCCTGCTGCTTCTCATCTGCTAGGACGATCTCTTCCAGCTCTTGCTTAGTAAATACAGCTCCCTTAATCATTCTGAATTTAATCATCACATCTTCATGCACATCTATATCATGAGTGCCAAATCGTATCCGATACCGGTATTTGTCACGTCCCTTGAGGCGTTCAACACCTGTTATTGGCAAGGCCTCATCTTCGGGGAAGGCGTCCAACCCTCCTTGGTCTTCAATTTCAACAGATACATCCTCTACCAGCTGTTCCGGGTCGCCAGGAAGGCTGGGGTAAGGGCTCCCTATTGCTCTCCGCCGGTCAGCACTCTCCACGGATCTTCATTCCCTTCAAATAAAAAATAAAGAGTGCCCTCTAAACCTTCAGAGCACTCTTCCATCTTATCCTTATTCGGCTTCAAAAAGCGCTTGCTCTTCCAACTTCTCCGCCTCGGATTCCTCGGCACTAGCCGCAGGAACAACGGTAGTCAAATTGCTTGCTTCGCGGATCTTCTGCTCAATAGCATCTGACACTTCCGGATGCTCTTTAAGGAATTGCTTCGCATTCTCACGGCCCTGACCCAACCGTTCACCCGCATAAGAATACCAGGCACCACTCTTATCCACGATATCATGCTCGACGCCAATATCGATGATGCTTCCTTCTTTGGAAATGCCCTCACCATACATAATATCAATCTCTGCTTGTTTGAATGGAGGTGCAACCTTGTTCTTAACAACCTTGATTCTGGTACGGTTACCAACCATGTCATTTCCCATCTTGATCGTCTCAATACGACGGACATCAAGACGAACCGTGGAATAGAACTTCAGAGCCCGTCCGCCCGGTGTTGTTTCCGGATTTCCGAACATAACGCCAACCTTCTCACGAAGCTGGTTAATGAAGATCGCTATCGTCTTAGATTTACTGATGGCCCCGGACAGCTTACGAAGCGCTTGGGACATCAATCTTGCTTGAAGGCCCACATGGGAATCGCCCATCTCACCCTCAATTTCAGCTTTAGGAACGAGAGCTGCTACAGAGTCGATAACAATAATATCCACCGCGCCACTGCGCACAAGCGCTTCAGCAATTTCTAAAGCTTGTTCCCCTGTATCTGGCTGAGAGAGCAAAAGTTCATCTATATTAACACCAAGTTTATTCGCATAAGAAGGGTCAAGCGCATGCTCTGCATCAATAAATGCAGCTTGTCCGCCAACCTTCTGAACTTCAGCAATGGCATGCAATGCAACTGTTGTCTTACCTGAGGATTCCGGTCCATACACTTCAATAATACGACCGCGCGGGAGTCCGCCGGTTCCTAAAGCAATATCCAAAGCCAACGATCCGCTAGGCACAATTTCTACTTGCATATGAGTGGATTCCCCAAGCTTCATAATGGAACCCTTACCGAATTGCTTTTCTATTTGACGAAGCGCCATTTCCAGCGCAGCACGACGATCTGACAATCAGCTCACATCCTTATAAATAATAAATACAGTGATGTTCTTACATATATAATTGTACCTCGTTTTAGAGCGTTTGCCAAGCATTTTTTCGAACATACATTCGTTTTTTTTTTGTTGAGACAAGCCCTCCTTCCAAAGTGGAATTTCCAATTAAAGGTGCAAAAAGAACCGCAGCCAGCAAAACAGGCTACGGTTCTTCCGTTCCTATAATTATACTTCATAAAATAGAATAGAGCAAAGTTTACTGCTCATGATTCTCTTTCCGTTCACCACCGCGGGCCTTCAATTTCAACCAAAGGTAGTAAAGAATCGTATTAGCCGAACGCTTGCGGATCGTTTGACGGTTCCCCTTCAAGTTTAGCTCATAGGTTACAGTCTCTCCGCCGCGCTCGGACAGGCCGAGATACACAAGGCCGACCGGCTTCCGCTCAGAATACCCTGGTCCTGCCACACCTGTGATGGAGAGGCCATAATCAGCATCGGTGATCATTCGCACCTGCTCTGCGAGCACTCGAGCCGTCTCTGCACTTACAGCACCAGGAGCGTTCTCTCCTTCAAGCATATCGTGGGGAACATTCAGCAGCTTCTCCTTCATTTCATTGGAGTAGCATACGATTCCCCCTTTGAATACAGAGGCGCTGCCAGGGATTGATGTAATTCCCTGCATCAGCAGGCCTCCCGTACAGCTCTCGGCCGCTCCCATCGTCAGTCCCTGCTCTGTCATCATATCGATGAGCACTTTCTCAATAGGCTGATCTTCGGACGCATACATATGATTCGGAAGGCGATCCTTAATTTGATTCTCCACCGATTCAAGCTTCTTCATAGCCTCCAGCTCCGAAGCCGCCTTCGTGGAGAGCCGGATCGTGACCTCCCCCTCCTTAGCATATGGGGCAATCGTGGGATCGTTTTGACCTTCAATTAGATCCATTAGCTCGGTCTCCAGAGCAGACTCACCTATTCCGGCAAATTTGAGCATTTTAGAGTATATAGGCATCTCTCCGGTCAATACCTGCTGCATAATCCACGGCTTGGCTTGAGAAAAGAACATCGGCTTCATTTCACTCGGCGGGCCGGGCAGTACCACATAGTGCTTACCACCTTGTGAAATAGCATTTCCAATAGCTAAGCCCGTCTCATTAGGGAGCGGTGTTGCACCGTCAATGGAGAGTGCCTGCTTACGATTGTTCTCCGTCATCGGCCGGGAACGTTCTTTGAAAAATCTCTCCACATGATCCATGGCCATCCGGTCAATATGTAGGGAACGATCCAGCACTTCAGCCAGCGCATCCTTAGTCAGATCATCCTGTGTGGGACCAAGTCCTCCTGTGAAGATGATCAGATCCGCTCTATCTTCTGCTGTATGAATGGCCTGCTTCAACCGCTGCATGTTATCTCCAACAACAGTTTGGAAGTATACATCAATCCCCAGCGCGGCAAGTTCCTGAGATAAAAACTGCGCGTTGCTGTTCATGATTTGACCGAGCAATAATTCAGTGCCTACTGCGATAATTTCAGCCTTCATATCTACTTCTCCTCCTCAAAGATGACTGTTGAACTATAGGGACCTCTATGCTTTGGTGATGGAGAGGATCTTCTTATTCTTCACAAAATAATCAATCCCAGAATAAATAGTGATCAGTGCGGCTAGCCACATTGCAATTTCATCAAATGGGATAGATAGCCATTCGAACGGGAAGTTGTTAAGCAGGATCACAGTAATAGCAACAATCTGTGTAATCGTCTTCGCCTTCCCCCATTTGCTTGCCGCTATCACAGAACCTTCAAGCAAGGCGACCTCACGAAGGCCGGTTACTGCAAATTCGCGGCTTATAATAACCACCGCAATCCAAGCATCACATTTGCCCAAGGCTACCAAGGAAATCAGCACGGCTGAAACCAGCAGCTTATCCGCTAAAGGATCAAGAAGCTTGCCCAGGTTTGTCACCATATTGTTTTTTCTTGCCAAGTAACCATCAATTCCATCAGTACTGGCAGCCAGAATAAATAATAATGCGGCAATCAGTTGATTAATCGGCAGCGAATAAGAACCCCACTCAATGGAATAAGGCCATTCCCAATCGATCAGCAAAAATACTAGCATAACAGGAATCATAAAAATGCGGGTTAATGTAATACGGTTAGGCAAATTCACTGTAAAGCCTCCCCTGACAGGAAGTGATTACTTACGGATAAATCACAATAGCGTTTAGAAACCGAAGCTGAAGCTTGTTCTAATTCTCTCATACAGAAGTCCCCCATACTTATTTAAGCCGTCTAATCCAAAACCAATCCATACAAGTATAATATACGAAAAATATAGTGTCAAAACGCCGAAAGGCCTGCCTTCCGTGAAGGAAAAAACGGAAGAAAGGCCTTCAATAAAGCTTTATTTCAGATTCGTAAACTGGAGGTCTAGCGGGATATCCGATTTGCGTAGTAATGCGATGACTGCCTGCAAATCATCACGGCTTTTTCCACTAACCCGAATTTGATCACCTTGGATTTGACTCTTTACTTTCAATTTGGAGTCACGAATTAGTACATTGATCTTCTTGGCGTTCTCCTGATCAATTCCTTGCTTCAGGGTAATGCGTTGTCTAACTGTCCCGAGCGCTGCCGGCTCAACCTTGCCATAGTCTAAATTTTTGATTGGAAGGCCTCGTTTGATCATCTTAGACTGGAGGATATCAATGACAGCTCCAAGCTTGTATTCATCATCAGAAGCAACAACCAGCACATCCTTTTCTAGACTTAAGCTGCTTTTGCTTCCTTTGAAATCAAATCGGTTCTCAATTTCGCGCTCTGTCTGATGAATAGCATTGGTCAGTTCCTGCATATCGACCTTTGACACAATATCGAATGAATTTTCTGAACTCATACCATCACTTACCTTTCCTGCAGATCTAAACTATTTTTACATTATATGAAAAATGCAATATGAAGTCTAATTTAGATGCTCTTTGCCTAACAAAACAGGCGCTGCCCCGATCTACTCTGATCGGTGAGCGCCCGTCTGTTCAACACATTACCGGGATTGCTCGCGTTCCGGCTGTCTGAACATATCCAGAATGCCTAATACGATATGCGCGAGTCCAAATCCCAATATACCGTAACCCCAAGCATTTGGAGTCAAGTAATATCCGAGAAGAGATACAACAACTCCTAATCCGGTGACAATCCAGCTTACGGTCATGGTGTACACCTCACTTTTCATTTCAAGAATAGGGTGCATAAGTGAAAGCACTCATATTCTTTCCATGATTAGTCAGGCTTATTCTCCATTCCCTTCATTGCTGGAGGTCGTGCCATCTCCGCTATCTCCTTCTGCTCCGCCGTTGCCAGCAGAATTATCCGGGCTTCCGTTCGGAGCCGTCAGTTCAAGCTGGATCTTGGAGGTATTTCTTCCGTCATCCACGACTTGACCGCCTACAGTAATAACTGTCCGCGAGGATGCGCCGGACTTAATATATAGTCCTTGACTGTCCAAATCATAACTGAGGACTTCGCCATCTTTAGTGTTTTGATAGTAGAGCTTCTCACCGCTTTTATCGCCGCGGCGCACCTCAACCCAGCTGGCACCAGAAGCTGTAATGACTACCTTAACGGGTGCGGAATTAGGGCTTTGAACATTAAAGAGAGCCGCGCTGCCTTTTCTTCCATTCTCACTTACAGTAACACCTTCGGTTACAGGAGTCTGTGTATTATCATTTGTACCTTGCCCTGTTCCCTCCTGCGGAGGAGTCGTACCTTGCTGATTCGCAGCATCTCCTTGCTCAGTACCTGGTGCAGTGTCTGTACCGGTCGATCCACCACCTGCTGGATCCTGTGTATTGCTCTTGCTATCTGTGTCCGCTTTGTCCTTCGCATCCCCAGATGGTGCAGTCGAAGTGCCCTGGTCTTGCTTATTGGTCACAGGAGTCTGATCAACCGCCTGCTTCTCGTCACCCTTGTTGCTGTAAACCACAACAAGATATATAACAACCACGATAATAACAGCAAAAGACCACATTAACGTGGTGGAGAGCCATTTGGCATTACGATCCACAGATGAGGTCTTCGTTCTCGTCCGCTGCAGAACCGGCTCCATTGTTGGCTCAGCCTCAGGCACAGGAACATCCTGTTGATGCTCTGTCAGCAGATCGTCAGGATTTACTCCCACTGCTTCTGCGTAGGTCTTGATAAAGGCTCGAACATAAAAGCTTCCCGGCAGAACCTTATAATCACCTGCCTCGATGGCCTCCAAATATCTTTTGCGAATTTTTGTCATCTCTTGTACATCATCCAGCGATAGTCCACGCGACATACGCGCTTCTTTTAATTGCTGGCCTAGATCCGACATACCATCACCCCCTGTTTATATAGTCTGTAAAATTTATAGATCATCATTATAAATAGTTACGAACGTATCATAAACGATTTCCTCGTCCGGATTGTTTCGTAATTCTATAATTATGTCAAAATCGTTATAGCCATACTCGGACTCCTGCATGAACACATCCGGGTGTTCAATCACCTTTGTAGAAGGCATGCTCATAATGGACTGAAGCAGCAGATGATGCTTTTCATTGGATCGCAATGTGCTGACAATACCATCAATGATAAACACATTATTAGGGTTCCCCTCATCCTCTGAGAGCTGGCTTCGAACCGTCTGCCGAAGTAGCGTTGAGGAGACAAAAGTCCATCTCTTCATGGCACACACACTGCCGGCAATAATCGACTCCGTCTTACCGACACGCGGCATACCGCGAAGCCCAATGACCTGATGCCCATCCCTCTTAAATATTTCACCCAAAAAATCTACCAGTAATCCAAGTTCGTCTCTTGTGAACCTAAACGTCTTCAAATCGTCGGAATCTCGGTCAATATACCGTCCATGCCTTACCGCTAGCCTGTCAACAAGCCTAGGGTTACGCAAGGCACTCACCGTAATATTGTCCACCTTGCCGAGCATCTCGCCCAGCAGCTCGATTTTTCGGTCATCGTCCGTCTCCAGCAGCATTCCGCGGGTCTTACCCTCTACACCATTGATAGTAAGAATGTTGACTTCCAGCATGCCGAGCATGGAGGCAATGTCCCCGAGCAATCCCGGTCGATTCTTATGTATTGTGTACTCCAGGTACCATTGTTTCAACTCTTTCTCCACACCCATTTTGTTATTTCACTCCATGTTTCGACAGAAATTTCGTACTTCCTCTCTAAATCGATTATACTCTCCAAAAATATTCAGAAATCTATACAAAAAAGTACAATCGTGTTTAATGATATATAAAATAAAAATGAAAGGCAAGCGGAAGACATGTTCTGGTCATATATGGTTGAAAAGCCCCCAAAAAAGGGAGCTTTTCATCATAACAAAAGAGTTGAAATTGAACAAATGAGACAACAGAATTCCTTAAGCGTGTTTCTTCGCCAGCTTAACCATCAAGCGGGCAATGGTTTTGCGTTCCTCTTCGTTCCCTACATCCCAAATTTCTTTGAGTGTACGGTTCGATGCGTTCTGAGGGTCAACCTTCTGGTCAAGAAATCCACCGATTTCATAAGCAAGGTTCGCAATGGACTCCTCGCTCATCCCCGCATTCTCGGCATGCTTTACTCGCTCCCCTAGAAACTTCTTCCACGAGTCAAAACTGCTGATTACTGTTGACATGATAAATCCTCCTTCGTTTGGCGCAGATTTAAAATCAACAGTCGTAATATGTGTTTTACGGGACATTTTTATACAGAGCCAGTCACTTGAAAAAACTCCCTCTAATCACTGCAGTATTTAACAGCTTATGTGATCCAGCCTCCGTTAGGACTTATAATCTGCCCAGTGATATAGCTGGATTCCGGAAGCGCCAAAAAGTAAACCAGCGAAGCAATTTCATCAGGATCGGCGAGCCTTCCGGCCGGAATCTCCTCCTCCAGTTGCCTTAGCTCCTCGGCTTCAAAGTCTTTCATCATATCGGTCATCACTGCGCCAGGCGCTACCGCATTAACCGTTACGCCTGAAGGAGCAAGTTCCTTAGCCAGCGCTTTAGAGAACGCATTAACGCCTCCCTTGGCAGCAGAGTAAACCACCTCACAAGAAGCTCCTGAGATTCCCCATACGGACGACACATTGATGATCCGACCAAACTTCTGGCTGATCATATAAGGCATAAAGACTTGCGTACAAAGGAACAGGCCCTTCAAATTAACATCCATGACCTCATCCCACTCCGCTTCGCTAACATCGGAGAGCAGTCCATACCTGGCGATTCCTGCATTGTTCACCAGAATGTCCGGATAGAGGCCGTGGTCCTCCAGCTTCTGGTGCATTCGTTCAATTTCTTCTCTGCTGCGAATATCAGCTGAAACTGTATACACCTTGGCCCCCTGCTCCATGCATCTCCGGGCTACCTCATTAGCCGCTTCATGGGATCTCCCGTAATGAATGACCACGTTCATTCCAACCGAAGCAAAGCGTTCTGCAATCTTGGCTCCAATGCCCCGGCTGGCCCCCGTAACTAATACAGTCATTTCCCCGAATTTCTTATCTCCCCCGGCAACCAAATTCATTTTGGGCTCACCACAAGCGAAATCGACAATTGCTGCCAATTAATATGTTCACGCAGTCTGGCGTTCACTTCATCAAGTGTAATGGATTCATAAACAGGAAGCACCTCGAACAGATCCCCACCGCGGAAGCGATAGCGTGTGAATTCATGGGCGATATTCTCAGGTGAGTTCAGCATGCGCAAATACCCGCCAATTTTCTTCTTCCGCGCGCGTTCGAAATCATCCGCCTTAAAGCCAGTCTCCACCAGCTTGCTTACCTCTTCCTTAACGGTGGATAGCAGAAGCTCAGGATCCCTAGTGTCTCCGCCTATCGCAGAGAAGGCATAAGCAGGATCACTGCTAAACTCATGGCCGAAGCTGTCGGAGATCAGATCAGCGTCGTACAGCTTCTGATACAGTGGGGTGCTTGAGCCAAAGAGCAGATCAAGCATCAGCTTACTTGTCAGATCATGGCGCAGCAGTTCCTCGCCTCTTAAACCCAGACGAGTCTCCTTGAAGCCAAACAGGCATTTAGGCAGCGATACCGGCAACTCCACAGTTCGCTTAGCTTCCGCAACCTCAGCAGGTTCCTCTTCAAATATGCGTTGGATTTGCCCCTGCGGTTTGTAATCTTTGGCAGCCTGGTTCGCACGGACCAAATCCATCACTTCCTGCGGATTTACCCCGCCAACTACAAACAGGATCATATTGCTTGGATGATAGAAAGTGTGGTAGCAGGTATACAACGTTTCTTTGGTGATGGTTCCAATGGATTCTACCGTCCCAGCGATATCAATATGCACAGGATGGGTTTTGTACATTGCCTCGATTAAGCCAAAGTACACACGCCAATCCGGGTTATCCTGGTACATTTGAATCTCTTGGCCGATAATTCCTTTTTCCTTGTCTACATTTTGGTCTGTAAAGTACGGATGCTGCACAAAGTTAATCAGAGTCTCCAAATTCTCATGAATGTGGTCAGTTGCCGAGAAGAGGTACACGGTCTGATCAAAGCTTGTGAACGCATTGGCAGAAGCACCGTTTGAAGCAAAAGTTGCAAAGATATCACCTTCAGGCTCTTCAAACATCTTATGCTCCAAAAAGTGAGCGATCCCGTCTGGAACCTGAGTCTCCTTCTGGCCTTCCACCTGAAAGTGATTATCGACTGAGCCATACTTCGTGGAAAATGTAGCATAAGTCTTGGAAAAACCAGGCTTCGGAAGCACATAAACTTCGAGCCCGTTATCCATAGTCTCATGATAAATTGTCTCTTGCAGCCGGTCATATATGATGTTATCCAACGGTCATCCCTCCTTCTGTCCTGTCAAGAAATAAATCGTATCTAAGTGGAAAGTTTCGGATGCCGCCACGATATCCTGCTTCGTAACCTGCTCTACCTGAGCAAGCAGTTCTTCAGCCGTGCGCTCCTTGCCGGAAATTACACGATTGAAATCATAGGCAATCATTTCAAAAGCAGAATCCTGCATTTCACGCAACTGGTTGCGGATCATCGCCTTCGTTTGGGACATCTCCAGGTCACTGATGGAGCCTTCCCGCAGACTGGCCAACTGTTCTTTGATGATATTCAGCGCCTTCTCATAATTCTCAATCTCAATACCGGATTGAATCGTGGCCAGTCCTTTATGCCCGTCATAACGAGACGCAGCGTAATAAGCTAAACTTTCTTTCTCTCTAACATTAACAAACAGCTTGGAATGTGGGTAGCTTCCTAGGATTCCGCTATACATCAGTGCTGCGGCATATCGGTCATCACCGTATGAAATAGGCGTGCGAAGCCCCATATTGAGCTTTCCTTGATTCACATCCAGACGCTCAATAACTGTTTTCACCTCGCGCGGTGTATAGTCAAAAGATAACGTTTTGTAATCAACTGCTTGATCACGATTTACATCGAAGCTTCGTTCAACCAGCTTGGTTACTTCATCTAGTGTAGTATCCCCGACAACATATAAGTCAAGGCTGGCTTCCTGCAGCCATTTCTGATATGAAGCATAGAGATTCCCAGGAGAAATCTGTTCCAGATCTTCCCGGCGTCCCAACGGATGCAGCCTGTAAGCATCGCCCTCGAACATTTCTTCAATGCAGCGTTCTGCCGCATAACGAATTTTATCATTAATGATTGATTCGAGCTTCTTGCGAATGGTCTCCTTCTCTGCCGATACATAAGCTGTTCTAAAGCTACTGTGTTCGGTTACCGGACTTGTGACAACCTCTCCCATAAAGGCGAGAGTACGGTCAAGCAAAGATTCATTTGTATTGACAAAGGAATCATTGATCGTATCCATCCGCAGCTGAACAATCTGGTAATTTCCGCGTTTGTACACATCAAATCCAAAGCCTGCACCGTAAAGAAGCTCCAACTGCTCCCTGAACTGAGTCGTCTCCGGATAGGAGGATGTACCGCGTCTTAGGACAAATGGAGTCAGGGCAGTAGGAGTTACCGTGTCTTCTTGCAGTGGAATCCCTGCATATAATGAAACAGCGAAGGTTTTAAAGCGTTTTGTTGGCAACACATGAATGCGGATATGCTTCACTTGTCCCCGTTCGAACTTAGGCGTATTCAAAGGTCATAACCCCTTTACTTAGAGACTGTAACTTCGTTTTTTGTAAAATGTAGTTCCATTCTATACCAACCCAAAGGAAAGAAGCAACCAGACTTAAGTGCGGTTGGTTGCTTCTTGTCAAGCTATATTTTTTACATACAAAAGATATGCGCACCGATGGTTTTCACTTGAGGACGAGACCAAATCCACTTCGAAGTGGCCGTTTCCGGATTGAAATAGTAAATACAGCCGTCAGTTGGATCCCATCCGCTTAATGCTTGTCTAACCGCCTTCTTGGATGACTCATTCGGCTCTAGCCAGATCTGGCCATCAGCAACTGCGGTGAACGCTCCTGGCTGAAAGATTACTCCAGACACCGTATTGGGGAAACTCGGGGATTTCACCCGGTTGAGGATAACAGCTGCAACAGCCACCTGTCCCTCAAACGGCTCCCCGCGAGCCTCACCGTTCACGGCATTGGCCATGATTTTCAGATCATTCTCAGTGAGTCCAAGCGAATTGGCAGACGCCATGGAGGCATCTTTGCCTCCTCCAGAATTCTTCTCAGTCGCAGACTGTGCGGCATTCCCCTCCGAAGCTGCGGCTCCCGCGTTGGCGTCAGGATTCGGATTATAAGAGGATGCTTTAGGGCGCCAATGCTTAGTTGCATTGTAAAGCTTAAGCTTAGTTTGTCCACCCGCAACTCCATCCGCCTTCATCCCAAATGCTTTCTGGAACTCCATTACAGCTGTCCGCGTGGACGTACCAAAGTGACTGTCCTGCTTTCCATGATAAAACCCTAAAAACTCCAAACGACCCTGAAGCTCATACACATCTTGACCGAATGCGCCGGTTTGGAGAACTTGATTGCTGAAGACAGGCTCAGCTTTCTCCTGAACGGGCATCTTACGGGCTACCGGTGCCTTCTGGATTTGATATACGCTCACAGCCGTAAAAATCAGAAGCAGCGATAAACCAGTGATTAACCAGAACTTTAGGTTTTTCATATGTTTAGCTCTACCTTTCTCTTGTGGGTTTAACCAAGGGTGGGTAACTTTAGTATGACATGCGATGCCGCTTCCTATGCATGACTCTTCCTGCAGCTCCGCTGAACCGCCGGTCACAGCCAAAAAAGGCCCTACCGGAAACCCGGCAGGGCCAAAAAGCTATGGATTAGGTTTGCTATGAGCTAATCTTACTCTGACGGTACTGTTCCACCGAAATGAGCACCTCTCGCGGTTTGCTTCCTTCATACGGACCGACAACGCCTCTGGCTTCCATAG
Organism: Paenibacillus sp. CAA11; assembly: GCF_003060825.1. Lineage (NCBI taxonomy): Bacteria > Bacillati > Bacillota > Bacilli > Caryophanales > Paenibacillaceae > Paenibacillus > Paenibacillus sp. CAA11. The sequence continues at coordinate 1,913,985 of NZ_CP028922.1, read as the reverse complement.
AATCAATCAGCCTTGCGGCGCGCGTATAGCCTACTCTCATTCTGCGCTGAAGAAGTGATACCGACGCCTGTTTGGCCTCCACAACTATTTGAACTGCTTGATCGTACAGCTCGTCCAATTGTTCTTCCGGCTCCTGGATCGTCTCATCCACTTCAGGCACCAGACTTTCATCGTATTCAGCTTGTCCCTGATCGCGGACAAAATTCACAATATTCTCCACTTCCTGATCGCTCATGAAAGCACCTTGCACACGGACTGGCTTGGAAGCCCCCATGGGCATAAAGAGCATATCCCCCCGGCCAAGCAGCTTCTCGGCTCCTGCCATATCGAGGATCGTTCGTGAATCGACCTGTGAAGATACGCCAAAGGCAATCCGGGATGGAATATTAGCCTTGATCACGCCGGTGATAACATCTACAGATGGGCGCTGTGTTGCAATAATGAGATGGATACCTGCAGCACGGGCCATTTGGGCCAGCCGGGCTATCGCATCCTCTACATCCCCGGCGGCGACCATCATCAGATCGGCAAGCTCATCCACAATAACAACAATATAAGGCAAAATGGCGGATGGGTTGTCCTTCATCAGATTATTATAGCCTTCTACATTCCGCGTACCTGACTTGGAGAACAGCTCATAGCGTTTCTCCATCTCAACCACGATCTTCTTGAGTGCGAGCGAAGCTCTCTTCGGATCGGTGACTACGGGAGCGAGCAAATGAGGGATGCCATTATATACATTGAGCTCGACCATCTTAGGATCCACCATCATAAATTTCACTTCGTCCGGCTTGGCCTTATATAGAATACTGGTAATAATCCCGTTAATGCATACCGACTTCCCTGAGCCTGTAGCTCCTGCAACAAGCAAATGGGGCATCTTAGCCAAGTTACCCACAATCGTCTGACCTGAAATATCCCGTCCAAAAGCAATCGTAAGTTTAGCTTCGGCTTCCTGAAAAGTTGGTGTCTCCATAACCTCTCTCATCGTAACTACGGACACTTCATTATTAGGAACCTCAATTCCAATTGCCGATTTTCCCGGGATTGGAGCTTCCATTCGAATATCCTTTGCGGCCAAGGCTAGCGCAATATCATCTGTCAAATTAACAATACGGCTGACTTTCACTCCAATATCCGGCTGAATCTCGTACCGGGTTACTGCCGGACCCCGAACAACCTCAAGCACACGCGCCCTTACCCCAAAGCTTTCGAGCGTAGCCTCCAGCTTGCGGGCAGTGCTCATGTAATCCGCCTGATCCCCGGCTTTGCCTCCATTGGTTGGCTTCGACAGAAGCCTAAATGGCGGCAATTTATACGGCTTTGGAGCGGGCTTCGGAGGAACTGGAGGCTGTTCTCCCTCAGATACAGCTGGCTGCGGAGGAGGCTCCCCCGGCTCCGCCACCTGCGCTCCTTCTACTGCTGGATCATAAGAGTCTGGGGGCGCTGGGGATAGCTCTGAATCCTCCAGCCTATGCACATCATCCGCAGCATCTGCCAGATGCTCCTCCTCCGGCCAAGCTTCCTTATCGTCATCCAGAGAACGGTCCTCATTCTGGATATGATCGAAGAAGTCCCGAATAATGAGACCGGAATCCTCCCTCCCCGGCTTCATGATTGGTTCGGCATCCTCGTGATTCTCGTGGTCATAACTGACGTCATTCCAATTGATCACTCTGGCCTGTTCATTCTCGGAGATGCTGTCCTCTTGATACCGCTCATGAGCTTCATCATCAGATACATCCCTATGACGGTCCTTTAATCCAAGCAGCTGGAAGAAAGCTGGCTTAGCCTTTGCCTTCTGATGTTGAGCCACTTCTTCCTCGTAGTCCTCATCATCATCATCCACATACTCAGGCTCTCGAATAACAGGCTTGGCCTTTGAGGCCTTTGAGGCCTTTGAGGCCTTTGAGGAGACAGGAACCGGCTTCATCATTCTCATCTTTTTCCCAGCAAGCTTGGCAAGGTTGCCAATCCCACTGCGGGCCATTTGCGCCAGGTCCACAAATGAGAGGCTCGTAATCAGCATGAAGCTGACAGCATACATGACGATCATAATTAACTTGCTTCCTGCAAGTCCGAAGAGCATGCTGAGTAGGGCAAATTCGGCAGCCCCCACATAGCCCCCGCTAATATCCAGATTAAAGATCGCTACTGCCCCGCCGTAATCCGGCGCACTGAGCGCATGCTGCAAATCCAGCCTAACCTGGGTGAAAATGTGCCCCGGTGTAAGGCCCACCAGCGGCAACAGCTTCTGCCCCATTGCAGAGATGGTGCTGTTCAAAGCCAAGGTAAGCACCAATAACAAAGTGCCGCTTAGCCGCTGATTCCAGCCGTTAGGCCATTTTCGCTTAATCATGACATATAGACCTATGTATATACCTACTAATGGAATGACAAAGTAGAATTTGCCCAATAGCAGTGCAGCCATCTTGGATAACGATCTTCCAACCGCAGCTTCCCCCGACAGGGCAATAATCGAGAGTGTAATTAGGATGATCCCGTATATTTCATATTTCAATGCACCAGCTAATGTGGCGCGTTTTTTCTTTCGCTTTTTGCCGGCCAATCGGAACACCCCCAGATGACTATTATAGCATAATCACCTGGGAGCCAACATCCATTTTACCTATGCAGATTTAGCTTCTTGCTCTTAGTGCTGGGGCAAAAATAACTTCCGAACCCGGAGCATAAGCAGGATTCAAATAATCGTCCAGACTGCATCTTAATAGCCTTACAATGGTAGCTCTACGATCCGGCTCAATACGCACTTGAAGCAGAACTCCATTGACCTCCATTTCTGTATAAACCTCTTGCTCCTCATGGCCCTCCCAAAGCATCTCCTCGGGAATGATGGTATAAACCGTCATTGTGTCAGCCCCCCTGCAGGCGCCTGGCGTTTTGCTTCAACCAGTTGATTCAGCTTAACCATCGCCTCTCCGATTCCGCCTATACCGTCGATTAAGCCATATTTTACTGCATCTATCCCCCCTACAGCTGTTCCAATGTCTCGATTCAACTCCCCGGTCTTGAACATCAAGTCCTTGAACAGCTCTTCGCTAATGCGAGAATGGGCGGTTACAAAACGAACAACCCTTTCCTGCATTTTCTCTATATATTCAAAAGTCTGCGGTACTCCGATCACAAGGCCAGTCATCCGAATCGGGTGAATCGTCATCGTTGCACTTTCAGCTATGAAAGAATAGTCCGACGATACCGCAATAGGCACTCCAATGCTGTGTCCGCCCCCAATAACCACCGTTACGGTGGGCTTAGACAATGAGGCAATCATCTCAGCAATCGCAAGTCCTGCCTCCACATCCCCGCCTACGGTATTTAGCATAATGAGAATTCCCTCAATTTTAGCACTCTGCTCTGCAGCTACAAGCTGAGGAATGAGGTGCTCGTATTTGGTTGTCTTATTTTGGGGAGGCAGCACAAGATGCCCCTCAATCTGACCGATTATAGTTAGACAAAATATATTGGACGTTTCGGCTGGTGGAACGGCTGTTTGGCCAAATTGTTGAATATACTCTGCAACCGGCGGCTTTTGTTCTACAGGTGCGCTTACTTGGGGAGGAACCGTTTCCGTATCCGGAGACTGTTTTTGCGGCTGTTCACTCATCCATCTCTTCCTTTCGCTTTCGCTGTCAGGCAGCTAAAGATTACGTAACTGACATTAGTATGCCGAACATCTTCCCCGCTCTATACAAAACCAGCTCAGAACAAAAAGACCCCCAAATACATAAAGCCTCTTCTCCATCAGAACCGTCCAATGTTCTGTCAGAGAAGAGGCGACTGTGTGCCTAATCCGTTAAAGTGTTATACCCTAGATTAAACTTCCATAATAATTGGCAAAATCATCGGTCTGCGGCGGGTTTGCTCATAAAGGAAACGTCCCAGCGCTTCTTTGACATTAGTCTTTAAGGAAGCCCACTCGTTAACCTTCTCACTCATCAGCTTCTCCAGTGTGCTGGATACGATCCGGTTGGCCTCATCCAAAAGACCTTCGGACTCACGCACATAGACAAATCCTCTCGAGATAATATCCGGACCGGAGACAATTTTGCCATCCTGCTTGCTCAAGGTAACTACGACTACCAGGATACCGTCCTGCGACAGCAGCTTGCGGTCACGAAGCACGATATTGCCGACATCACCCACGCCAAGACCATCAATCAGAACGTTACCCGCAGGCACTTTACCGGCTTTACGGGCCACGCCATTTTGAATCTCGATGGTATCACCGATATCAATGAGGAAGATATCCTCGGATTGAATTCCTACTGCTTCCCCTAGCAGTGCATGTCTGCGAAGCATGCGGTATTCCCCGTGAATCGGGATGAAGAACTTCGGACGCATCAGATTCAGCATAAGCTTAAGCTCTTCCTGGCTACCGTGTCCAGATACGTGCACTCCCGAATTGGAGCCGCTATAGATAACTTCTGCCCCCAAACGGAATAATTCGTCGATAGTTCGTCCCACATATTTTTCATTTCCTGGAACAGGAGTAGCTGCAATGATAACCGTATCGCCTGGCAAAATATCCACCTTGCGGTGAGTAGAACGGGCCATCCGCGTAAGTGCGGACATCGGTTCGCCCTGGGAGCCTGTACATAAGATGACAACCCGATCCGCTGCCATCTTGTTTACTTCTTCCGGCTCGATCAGAATGCCGTCAGGTACATTCAAATAACCAAGTTCGGAAGCGATGCTTACTACATTCACCATACTTCTTCCAATAATGGTTACTTTACGGTTCGTATTATAGGCAGCATCAATAACCTGCTGTACACGGTGAACGTTTGAAGCGAAGGTTGCAACCACTACCCGCTGTTGTGCCTTGCGGAAAATGTCGTCAAGAACAAGGCCGACATTCTTCTCAGAAGGAGTAAATCCTGGTTTCTCAGCATTTGTACTGTCTGACAGCAGGGCAAGTACTCCCTTGCTGCCAATTTCAGCCATCCGCTGTAAATCCGCAAATTGACCATTGACAGGTGTATGGTCAAACTTAAAGTCACCGGTATGCACTACATTGCCTTCCGGAGTTTCGATGCATACACCAACAGAATCCGGAATACTATGGTTTGTCTTGAAGAAAGTTGCTTTGAGCGAGCCGCCCAGCTGAATCTCCGAATCAGCGTTAATCAGAATTCGTTTGGTCTCTCCCAGCAGGTTCGCTTCCTTCAGTTTGTTCTCTACTAGGCCCAGTGTAAGCTTGGTGCCATAAACAGGCACATTCAAGTTTCTAAGCACATAAGGCAGACCACCGATGTGATCTTCGTGACCATGTGTTAGCACAATTCCTCTTACCTTATCACGATTCTCCGTCAAGTAAGTAATATCAGGAATGACAATATCAATTCCAAGCATGTCCTCTTCTGGGAACTTAAGCCCGGCATCAATGACAACGATATCATTCCCGTATTGGACAACGTACATGTTCTTACCGATTTCTGCCACACCGCCCAGCGCGAAGATCGTTAATTTATCAGTATTATTTTTTTTGGACAAGTGAATCTAACCCTCCTATAAGTTTGGACGTCATATTGTTGTTTCGATATAAGAAGAGCCTACTTCTCATAAAAAGACTCTGTCGTCGCAAGAATAAACTTCCGCTGCTCGCGGCCACCTGCGTTGAAGAACTTTCCGTTGGAAGTTTGTTCTTATATAAATATTCAAATATATACCGCACCCAGTCACTTGAACCCATTATACATGATTAAATTGCCAAAATACAAGTCAGGAACTAAGCCGTATTTTTATATATACCTTCTCACAAAAGGAAAAAACCGATGCTCCCTGAGGGAGTATCGGTTTTTAGCAGGTTATCCTGTAAATGCAAATCATTGATTATATTAGTGATTAGTGAAGCAGCTCTCTGACAAAAGCCGCCTCTTCCTCTGTCGCTTGCACAAGAGGAAGGCGAACAGAACCAACCCGGATGCCTAGCTCGTTCAGAGCCACCTTTATAGCCACTGGATTAGGCACCGGATGCGGACAAGCAAACAGGCCTTTGAAGATAGGCAGCAGCTCTTGGTGAAGCTTGGCAGCTGTCTGAATCTCCCCGTTCACATATGCACCAATCATCTCCTGCATTTGAGGCCCGCGAATGTGACTTGCTACGCTGACAATACCATATGCACCTACAGACAATGCTGGAAGCGCTGCTGAATCATCACCGGAATACACTTTGAAATGTGACGGTGCCATAGCAGCAATCGTAGCCACCTGTTCAATCGACGCGCATTCCTTCACGGCCACTACATTACGCAGTTCTGCCAAGCGCAGCGTAGTCTCGGCCGTCATATTGATAACCGCCCGGCTTGGAATGTTATACAGCATGATTGGCAGGGATGTTGACTTGGCAATCGCTTCAAAATGACGGTATAAGCCCTCTTGATTCGGCTTGTTGTAATAAGGTACAACGAGCAATGCTCCATCAACCCCAAGCTTCTCTGCCTCACGGGTTAAATGAATAGAATGAGCGGTGCTGTTGCTGCCAGTACCGGCGATAATTTTGCAACGGCCAGCCGCATGCTTCACTGCAAAATCAAGCATGTGGAGCTTCTCTTCCTCCGTAAGCGTCGGTGACTCGCCTGTCGTACCGCATACAACCAGGGTGTCGGCCTTCTGCTCCTCAATCAAATAGTCCACAAGCTTGGCTGTTTGATCCCAATCAATGTTCCCATTGTCGTCAAATGGTGTAACCATCGCTGTAATTAATCTTCCGAAATCCACCTGTACCCCTCCTGCTTGTTTATTCACGCACTCTACATGTGCAGTTCAAATTTAGTATGAAGTGCCCGCAATGCCGGTACCATATCCTCTTTATTTACCAGAACCCAGATCGTCGTATTGGAGTCTGCCGACTGCAATATTTGAATATCATGCTCGGTCAAGGCCTCTACAATCTTAGCCATAATGCCGGGAACCCCATTAATACCGCCGCCAATGACGGATACCTTGGCACAGCCCTTCAACATCTTAGGCAATAATCCTAGCTTCTCCAGCTCAGCCGCAGCCCGCTCTGCTTGATCATCAAAGACGGTATATACAACACCGCTTGGGGTTACATTAATAAAATCGACACTGATCCCATGCTCTGCCATGGTCTTGAATACCTGCAGCTGTAAATGATGTCTTCGCTCATCCGATTCGACCGTAATTTGAGTCACATTACCGACATAAGCAATGCCTGTTACAAGACGATCAATCATCCCTGTCTGAACATCCTTGAAGCCCTCTGGGTTCGCTACAAGCGTTCCTTCACTGTCGCTAAAGGTAGATCTGACCCTAATCGGAACTCCGGCCTGCATCGCAATTTCGACCGCTCTAGGATGAATAACCTTGGCGCCTTGGTGAGCCATATTGCATATTTCAGTATAGCTGACATACGCGAGCGGTTTGGCATCCTGTACAATCCTAGGATCTGCCGTTAAAATACCATTCACATCGGTATAGATATCGACCATCTCAGCATGAAGAGCCGCACCCAGGGCTGTTGCCGATGTGTCACTGCCGCCGCGGCCAAGGGTTGTAAACTCGCCACTCGCACTTTGTCCTTGAAACCCCGTCACGATCACAACATCTTTGTGCTCCAGATCGTCCAGAATTCGGCTTGGTACAACATCCAGAATACGCGCATTTCCGTATGTGTCATCTGTCTTAAAACCAGCCTGTGCTCCCGTAAGTACGCTTGCTGTAATCGACCTTGCTTCCAGAAGACTGCATAATGTCGTTGCCGAGATAATCTCGCCGCAGCACATCAGGAGATCTCTTTCCCTTGTAGGTAGAGCATTCCCATTCTTCTCTATAAGGTCCAGGAGTGTGTCTGTTGCGTAAGGATCTCCCTTGCGACCCATCGCCGATACTACAACCACTAGGCGATATCCCCGCTCCAGTTCTCTTTGAATATGGCCAATTACTTGTTCTCTTGCTTCGGAAGTAGCCATCGATGTACCCCCGAACTTTTGCACCATTATGCGCATGGAACAAACCTCCAATGTAAAGTGCAAGAAAAGACGGCCGATTGCTCGGCCGATCCTTATTCAAACCTTTTTATATTTATGCTTGGGAGACAAAAGTCTCTGCAATCTGCACGGCATTCCAGGCAGCACCCTTGAGCAGGTTGTCTGAAACAATCCACAGATTCAAGCCTTTGCTATTCGTCAAATCGCGGCGAATTCGGCCTACAAACACCTCGTTCTTCCCTGCCGCTTCTGTTGCAAGCGGATAGGATTGGGTGGTCGGATCATCCACAACAACGATTCCAGGAGCTTCGGACAGCAGTTTTCTAACCTCGTCCAGCTCATAGTCGTTCTTCAGTTCTACATATACAGACTCGGAATGACCATACACCACAGGGATGCGGACACATGTTGCCGTTACCTCAACGGATTCGTCGCCGAAAATTTTCTTTGTCTCCCGAACCATCTTCATTTCTTCCAGAGTATAGCCGTTATCCTGAAACTTATCAATTTGCGGTATTGCGTTGAAGGCAATCTGATGCTTAACCGGCAATGACCCTACAGGCAAAATATCAGGAGTCGTCGATCCCGACTCAAGCACCTCTTTGCTTTGACGATTGAGCTCTTCAATGGCACGGCTGCCCGCGCCCGAGACCGCTTGATAAGTAGAAACAATAATCCTGGAAATCCCAAATCGGTCATACAAAGGTTTCAAGGCTGCTACCATTTGAATTGTCGAGCAATTCGGATTAGCGATAATTCCCTGATGCTTAGCGATCTGTTCAGAATTGACTTCAGGCACAACAAGCGGTGTATTAGGGTCCATCCGAAATGCGTTCGTATTGTCGATGCAGACGGCACCATGACGAACAGCATGTGGAGCCAGTGCCTTCGACACATCTCCGCCTGCGCTGAACAGAGCAATGTCAATGCCTTCAAAACTGTCCGGGCCAGCTTCTTCAACGGTAATCTCCTGTCCCTTGAACGTCACGACGCTTCCTGCAGAACGGGCAGATGACAGCAGCTTCAGCTTATCGATTGGAAAATCACGTTTCTCTAATAATCCGATAATCTGTTCCCCAACTGCTCCAGTCGCGCCAACGACCGCGACATTAAATTTCGTTTTACTCATCTGGCACGTCTCCCTCTCTTTTACTATCTATATGGTAAATTTAGTGAATCAGCTATGTTATTAAGATTGGACACGTTGAACAAGCATCGGCTGATACTGTTTGCCTTGCATAGCAGCATAGCAGGCTTCTGGAATCAAATTCATGTCCGCAACCAGCGAATTCGGCTTGGCTACTGGACTGTCTTGACCGAACGGAACAAAATAAATGTTCTTTGCTACGAGCAGCTTGGCGATGTTGGCTGCATTTAAGCCGAGTCCATCGTTCGTAGATAGCGCCAGAACTACAGGTCTTAGATTGCGAAGCATAGCTTTTGCAGCCATTAATACAGGACTGTCTGTCATAGCGTTTGCCAGCTTGCTGGTCGTGTTTCCTGTGCAAGGAGCGATTACCAGCACATCCAACCGCTTGGATGGTCCTAGCGGCTCAGCATCAACAATTGTAGAAATAATATCATTCCCTGTAATGTCTTTCAACTGCTTTTGCCAGTTATCTGCTGTGCCAAATCGAGTATCTGTATTCATCACTGACGTTGATACAATTGGAACCACCTGTGCGCCGAGATCTACAAAGCGCTGTACCTGCGGCATGACTTCCTCCAAGGTGCAGTGCGATCCTGTTACAGCATAACCAATGGTTTTACCAGTCCAATTCACATTTCATCCCCCCGAGTCTTATACTCCTCCATGACCGATTGACAAATACAATTCGCCAATATGATACCAGCGGTTTTGGGAGCGACGATTCCGGGTAAGCCTGGCGCCAACATCGCCTTAATTCCACGCTTCTCAGCGAAGCGGAAATCCGTCCCTCCAGGGGCGGAAGCAAGGTCGATAATGACCGTCTTACGAGGCATTTTTGAGATGATTTGCGCTGTGACTATCATAGTCGGAATTGTATTAAAAAGCAAGTCAATGTCGCTCGACTGAGCGGCCAAATCCGCTGTCATAAAAGGCTTCCAGCCCATTTCCAGAGCGCGGGCATAGTGCTCGCTCCGCCTTACGCCTATCTTCACGTTAGCTCCCATTCCCTGGAGCGTGCGAGCCATCGTAAACCCTGTCCTCCCCATTCCCAAAACTATACAGTTCGACCCATGAATCGTTATGTTCGTATTTTGAATCGCGATCATTAAGGCCCCTTCGGCAGTCGGAATTGAATTGTAAATGGCCACATCATCGCGCTCCAGCATTTCGATAAGCCTAATGCCATGCTGTTCACATAAAGTCCTTAAGTAGTTTTTTGCCATTCCTGTATAGACCAGTGCATGTTTGGGCAGCGCGGCCAAATGTTCATCAAGCAGGGCCAACGTCTTATCTGAGAAGGGGGCCGAGACTTCCCCATTCTCATTCGTACCTACAATTGGAAGTACGAGCACATCTGCCGAAGATAAAAGCTCTCGGCTAACCTTCTCCTCTTCCTGTACTCCTGTAATTTTAGGTTCAAGCTGATCGAAGCCAACAATCTTCACAGCTGCGTCTAATTCCACACATTTACGGATAATTTCCAGCTGCCGCGCATCTCCGCCCAGAAAGACAAAGGTCAACCCGGTAAGCATTAGATGCCACTTCCTTTCCAAACTAGCCCAATATAGATTCATCTTATGCAGTTCATATGCTATGGGTGAAAAAACCAGCCGCAAAAAGCACGATAACCTATAATAAAAGCCCGGCGTCCATAGACCTAAACAGGTACTATGGACGCCGGGCTTACGTTCAGGCTATATTTAGTTAACTGCGTCCGGTATGACCAAAGCCACCCGCACCGCGTGCTGTCACGCTAAGCTCCTCCACCTGCTGCAGCTCAACTTCGGGCACCGCTTGAAACACCATTTGCGCAATACGTTCATTACGCTTAATAACAAACGGCTCTTCTCCTAAATTAATCAGCAGCACCTTAATTTCTCCTCGATAATCGGCATCGATCGTGCCTGGCGTATTCAGGCAAGTAATTCCATGTTTAAGAGCCAGTCCACTGCGTGGACGGACCTGTGCTTCAAGACCCGCTGGCATAGACAAGGCGAATCCCGAGGGAATCAAGCTGCGCTGACCAGGAGCCAGCGTCACTTCTTCCGTAACCGCCGCGTACAGATCGAATCCGGAAGCCAGCTCGGACATTTTACGGGGAAGCTCAATATCCTCATTTCCTTCAATACGTTTAATTTGTACCAGGTATGACAATTTCATCTCTCCTTACTCCTGCAATCACACGGTCCGATGCACCTACCATAGCTAATGCATATGGTTTGGCAAACATATGATTAATTACATAGTCTACATCGTCCATCTGAACCGCTTCAATTCGTTGAATCATTTCATCAAGCGTATAATGTCTGCCAAGCATTAGTTCATTCTTACCTAGCCGATTCATCCGGCTACCAGTGCTCTCCAAGCTCAAGATTAGGCTTCCCTTCAGCTGTTCCTTCCCTTTATGCAGCTCATCCTCGGTAATGCCTTTCGTCGCTACCTCATACAGAAGCTGCTGGGTCAAGTCCAGCACATCCTTAGTCTGCTTAGGCGCCGTACCGGCATACACTGTAAATAACCCGCTGTCCGAATAGGAGCTGTGATAGGAATAGACGGAATAGGCCAGGCCTCGCTTCTCCCGAATTTCCTGGAACAGTCTAGAGCTCATTCCCCCGCCCAGTGCATTGTTAAGGAGCACCATGGCATATTGACGCTCACTATCGATAGGCAGGCCCTGGAAGGAAAGACAGATATGGTTCTGTTCTGTTTTCTTGCGGTGGAATTTCAGTTCCCCCAGAAAATCAGGAGCCTGCAAATCGTCAGCCTCACCTTGCACATCGAACTCGCCAAAATACTTCTCAAGCAGTTCCAGCAGCTGGTCATTAATGTTACCCGCCACACTGATAACCGTATTGCTTAGTGTATACTTCTCCCGCATATAAGCGCGCAAATGTGACGGATTCATAGCCTCCAGTCGTTCTTCCGTGCCTAGAATCGGAAGTGCCAAGGAATGCTGTCCGTACGCTGCCTCCGAGACTAAATCATGCACCATATCATCCGGAGTATCCTCATACATTGAGATTTCCTCCAAAATGACGTTCTTCTCCTTGCGCAATTCCTCTTCATCCAGCAGAGAGCGGAAGAACATGTCTGACAGCACATCGACAGCAATGGGCAGATGCTCGTCCAACACTTTAGCATAGTAACAGGTATACTCTTTCGAGGTAAAAGCGTTCACATTTCCCCCGATCGCATCAAACTGCTCAGCAATTTCCTTTGCATTATAGCGCTCTGTTCCTTTGAACAGCATGTGCTCAATGAAATGAGATATTCCGTTCCTTTCCACACTCTCATTCCGGGAGCCGGTCTTCACCCAAATGCCAAAAGATACCGAACGGCAGGTCGGTATCTGCTCAAGAACCACACGCAGGCCATTTTTAAGTTGTGTTCTAATCACGAAAGGACCTCCTAGAGTTCCATGCCGCATTGCGGCATCTATTGATCATTATTCTCCGATACGATTCGTTCGGATTTCGGGTATTTTTTATAAGCCCGAGTCTTTCTGATATTAACAAAAATTGTGGGTTTACTCAACTCCCCGCATCCGTTACCCGATTTTCAGACAGAGTCTCCTCCACAGTGCCGACAGTATAACCCTTGGATTTCAAAACCCGAATGATGCCTTTTATCGACCCCTGTGTTGATGCTGTGGGGTGCATTAGAATTAAAGATCCCGCCTCTGCCTGTTTGCTAATTTTAGCGATGACTGAATCTGGAGAGGGATTGCGCCAATCCACGGTATCCACGGTCCACAGCACCGTTTTCAGTCCCTCTTCGGCGGCAATTTTCACAGTCCTTGCATCAAAATCCCCCGAAGGAGGAGCAAACCAGCGGTTGGTGACACCCAGTTTTTCGGATAGCAGCTTTTTGGTCTTGGTAATCTCCAGTCGTGCCCGCTCACTGCTAACCTGGCTCATATTCGGGTGAGAATAAGCATGATTCTCCAGCTGATGACCGCGCCGCTGTATTTCTTTAGCCAGCTCTACGTTCTTAGACAACCAGCTTCCATCAAGGAAAAAAGTAGCCTTCACTTTCTCTTCATCCAATGTATTCAATATGGAAGGCAGATACTCATTGCCCCATGCTACATTAATCATAAGCGCTGCCATCGGCTTAGCCTTATTTCCCCGATAAATGGGCTGAGCCTCCAGATCGTTCAGAGAAACTTTTGGCTTGATCTCACGAAATACAAATGGGATTGGCTTATCCGCGCTATATGGAGCCGTTCCTCCCTCAGTAATCCGCCGGTAGGTTTCCTCCACATCAACCTCACGTCCACTGTAGCCAGGGATCGCCTTCCACACCCTATCCACTACAGCATCAATCGGCTCAATGCGCAGGCCTTCCGCCTCCTGACGAATTCGGCTCATTAAGGCATCATCCTTAACCGGATCCTCACTCTGCATGAAAAATACCGGCTGACTGGCCGTCTCCGTCTTCCAATTCACAGTGTCTATGTAAGCTTGAACATCTCCAAAATATCCAGCCAGCATCGCGGTTACCAGACCCGCCGTTATTGCAGCCGCTTTTTTTCGATTCACGGCTCTAGCTCCCTTCACATATCAACTTTGTCCCATTGTATGTGAAATCAGAAAAAATTATGTACGGGCATCGAGTTAAATCCGGGCATATAAAAAAAGAGCCAGAATAGATTCTGCCTCTTTTCCCGCCCTGCCGAAAAGCTTCGGAAGGTTGCTTATTTCTCAGGTGCCTCTGGGGTAAGAACCGCCTTGCGGGAAAGATTGACCCGTCCCTGCTGGTCGATTTCCGTTACCTTTACTGTAATCACATCACCAATAGCCAGTACATCTTCCACTTTGCCTACGCGTTCCGTAGAGATTTGCGAAATATGCACGAGGCCATCCTTGCCTGGAAGGATTTCAACAAATGCACCAAATTTCTCAATACGTTTAACGGTCCCGGTATAGATTTCACCGACAACCACTTCTTTGACAATCCCTTCAATAATAGAGCGGGCCTTCTCATTCATCTCCTGGTTCGAAGAAGCGATAAACACGCGGCCGTCCTGCTCAATATCAATCTTAACACCGGTTTCTTCAATAATCTTATTGATGATCTTTCCGCCTGCACCAATGACATCACGGATTTTGTCCGGGTTAATATTCATGATCAGAATCTTAGGCGCATACTGTGAAAGAGATTCCTTCGGCTTCTCGATCACTTCTGTCATCTTAGAGAGAATGTGCATTCTTCCTTCACGTGCTTGGGTAAGTGCATCATTCAGGATTTGACGATCAATGCCAGCGATTTTGATATCCATTTGGATTGCGGTTACGCCTTCCTTCGTGCCAGCAACCTTAAAGTCCATATCCCCCAAGTGATCTTCCATACCTTGAATATCTGTCAGGATAGATACATGCTCCTCGTCCTTAATCAGACCCATCGCTACTCCGGCTACAGGTGCTTTAATCGGTACACCAGCATCCATCATCGCCAAGGTGCTTGCGCAAATACTTGCCTGCGAAGTGGAACCGTTCGATTCTAAAACTTCAGATACCAGACGAATGGTGTAAGGGAATTCAGACTCCGGTGGAATGACCTTGGACAAGGCTCTCTCTCCGAGCGCACCGTGACCGATCTCGCGACGTCCTGGAGCACGAAGCGGGCGAGCTTCACCTACGCTGAACGGCGGGAAGTTATAGTGATGCATAAAGCGCTTGGTTTCTTCAGGGTGGATGCCATCCAGAATTTGAACATCGCCAAGAGCACCGAGTGTACATACGCTGAGTGCTTGAGTTTGTCCACGGGTGAACAAGCCTGAGCCATGTGTGCGCGGGAGCAGGCTGATATCGCATTCGATCGGACGGATTTCGTCCAATTTACGGCCATCAGGGCGCACTTTGTCATGCGTAATCAAGCGGCGTACTTCTTCTTTGACGATATCATGCAGAACTTCTTTCACATCGCTAAGGAGCTCTGGTGATTCTATGTACTTCTGCTCAAAGAAGGCCACAGTCTCATCATTAATCACGTCAATTGCATCTTGTCGTGCATGCTTCTCAGCAATCTTCACGGCTTCTACCAGACGCTCTGCAGCAAATGCGCGAACCTCGCGATTAACCTCAGCATCTACAGCATGAAGCTTTACTTCCATCTTCTCTTTGCCGGCGATCTGTACAAGCTCTTCAATGGTGGCTACGATTTTCTTGATTTCATCATGGCCGAACATAATCGCTTCCAGCATAACTTCCTCAGGAACTTCGTTCGCCTCAGCTTCTACCATCATGATCGCGTCTTTGGTACCGGCAACGACCAGGTAGATATCGCTGACTTCCTGCTGTGCAATATCCGGGTTGATGACAAATTCACCGTTCACGCGCCCTACGGCAACGCCGCCAATAGGTCCGTCAAACGGAACATCTGAAATACTCAGCGCCGCAGAGGTACCAATCATAGCAGCAATCTCTGGAGAGCAATCTTGATCAACGCTCATCACCAGGTTAACGATTTGAACGTCATTCCGGAAGCCTTCCGGGAACAGCGGGCGAATCGGACGGTCTGTCAGACGGCTGGCAAGAATGGCCTTCTCACTTGGACGGCCTTCACGCTTAATGAATCCGCCAGGAATTTTACCTACAGCGTACAGCTTCTCTTCATAGTTAACGGTTAGCGGGAAGAAATCCAGATCTTTAGGCTCTGAAGATGCGGTAACTGTACACAGTACAGAGGTTTCTCCATAGCGTACCATCACGGCTGCGTTGGCTTGTTTTGCCAAACGGCCGGTTTCAAGCACTAAAGGTCTGCCTCCCAGCTCCATTTTTACATGTTTCTCCATGAAATCCCTCCTTTAAGGATAAAAATAATGTTCGGTACTGCTCTCATTATTTCCTGCTTGAGAGCAAATCATAATTACACTAAAAAGCAACCGAGCCGCCGCCGTTCGCTTCATATACAAGCGATCCGGCGGCAACCAGGCTGCTTTCGGTAAGAATCAAAAGAAATTAGCGACGCAGACCGAGCTTCTCGATCAATGCGCTGTAACGTTTTACGTCTTTGTTCTTCAAGTAAGCTAGAAGCTTACGACGTTGACCTACCATCTTCAGAAGACCGCGACGGGAATGATGATCCTTCTTATGCGTACGCAAGTGGTCTGTCAGGTTAGTAATGTTCTCCGTAAGGATAGCAATTTGCACCTCTGGGGATCCAGTATCGGATTCATGAGTTTTGTGTGCTTCGATCAACTGTTGTTTACGTTCTTGAGACAGTGCCATCCTGTTCACCTCCTTCATAATAATCGCCATTAGCCTCGTTACCGCCGGTGAGAGCATATAACCAAGCCAAGGTTAATATGTTGGTTCAATTATAGAAGGGAAATAAATAGCCCTTGAATTGAACAACATAGACTAGTATATCATAACTGCTCTTATAAAGTAAATATAAGTGCGGTTATTGAAGCTTCAATCTTGCAGTCTCCGCATCTCGTCCAATTTGTGCGATCAGTTCGTCCACTGAGCCAAACTTCCGCTCTTCCCGGAGAAAATCTATCAGCTGTACCGTTAATTCCTGCGTGTACAAATCGCCGCTAAAGTCGAGCAAATGCACCTCAACCTTCGGCTTTAGCTCCCCGCTATGAAAGGTCGGCTTCACACCAATGTTCATTACGCCAGGCAGCCATGTCTCCCCTGTTGACGCCAATACCGCATATACACCGTTTGCAGGCAAGACAAAATGCTCGGACAGCTCTACATTCGCTGTCGGGAAACCAATAAGTCGGCCTCGCTTCTCCCCATCCACAACAGAACCGCGAAGAACATATGGCCGGCCCAGCCATACCGCCGCAAGATCGACCTTGCCTTCCTTCAGCCATTTGCGGATGCCAGAGCTGCTAACCTTCTCGCCTTCTAACAAAAAGGCCGGCACGGTCTCTACCTCCATCTTGCCAGCTCCAAGTTTACGAAGCATATCAGCATGGCCTTCTCCTCGGTATCCAAATCTAAAGTCAAACCCTACTACAGCAGTATCGATCTGGAGCGGAAGCAGCATGTCATAGACAAAACACTGCGGACTCACTTGAGAAAAGGCTTCATTAAATTCAATAATATATAAATAATCTACGCCCATGCTTCTCAGAAGCTCTTCCTTCTCTTTAGGAGGCGTGAGATAACCGTCATAATCTCCCTTCTTCATAACCTCTTTGGGATGAGGATAGAAGGTCATAACAGAGACCGGCAATTCCTTCTGATGAGCCAAGGCCACTGCGGACTTAATGACTGCCTCATGCCCCAAGTGCAATCCGTCAAACTGACCGATAGCCACTACCTGCGGCTTAGCATAAGACTGAATATCATTTTGCGTGAGCGGATACTTTATCGTTATCGTCTGCATTTCATAATTCACCTGCAATTTACTGGATTATACCTGCAGCCTGTTCCAAAGTCCCTTAACTTTTATGCTGCCAGGCAATCAGGCTTCGTTCTGGGCAAATACCTTGACTGGAGCTATAGCACCAGATTCCGCTTCCCGTAGATAAATCCCTAGAAACCTACCGTTCGGATCGTACAAACGAAGCGCTTCTCCGCGATCTGGCAAAGGATTCACTACAGATGCAGACAGGCGCTGTCCTTGAAGAGCGGCTCGCACCTTCTCTTCACTTACCTCGGCAGAAGGCAGCTGGGTCACAGCTTGATCCACAGGGAGCAGCTTTGCTGCAAGACTGCCGTCGCGCACGGCCTCCTCAATCTGTTCCAAGGTCAGGCAGCTGGAATCCGGGATTCCTGCAGACATTGTCCGTCTCAATTCCGCCATAGCAGCTGGAACACCTAACGCTTTTCCGATATCCACACATAGTGTCCGAATGTATGTGCCCTTTGAGCATAGAGCGCGGAAGGAAACCTCCGGAAGAGACTTGCTCATATCGATGTCTATCAATTCAATCTGATGAATTGTCACTTCTCTTGGCTGGCGTTCTACCGTCTTCCCTTCTCTTGCTAATTCATACAGTCGTTTTCCATTCTGCTTCAGTGCCGAATACATGGGAGGAATTTGAGAAATTGTACCTTCAAATGATCGAATCACACTTCGAATTTCTTGCTCGGTAACTTGAACGTTCTCGCTGCGTTCTAATTCCTGGCCGGACAAGTCCTCAGTATCTGTGGCTAATCCCAGCACAAGCTTGGCTTCGTACTCTTTGGGCAATTCCTGAAGATACTCCACCATTCGCGTAGCCCGTCCAAGACAGAGGGGCAATACGCCTGTGACCAAAGGATCAAGTGTTCCGGTATGTCCAATTCGCTTCATTTTCAAGATACCCCGGGCTTTGGCCACTACATCGTGGGAAGTAAAACCCGCAGGCTTCCATACCGGAAGAATCCCTTCATAAGTATGACTCATAGCTGTTCCTTCACCCGCTCTACAACACGCGCCACTACTTCATCCAATGTGCCTTCCAGACGCGCCCCGGCCGCTCTTGTATGGCCGCCGCCTCCAAAACTTTGACATACAGCGGCTACATCCACATTTCCTGCTGAACGCATGCTAACTTTCACCGCACGGTCATTGATCACCTTAAACAGCATGCCTACTTCAACACCCATCACATTGCGCGGATAGTTAACGATCCCCTCAAGATCCTCGTGAATAGCTCCACATTCGGCCAAATCTTCATCTGTAATACTCACCCAGCTTATTCTGCCATCCTCTGTACGCTCCAGCTTATTGAGCGCACGAGTCAAGATCTTAAGCTGGGAAAATGTCATCTGTTCAAGCAGCTTTTCGGATAGGCCTGGACCATCCACCCCATACTCCAACAGTTTGGAGGCAATTCTCATAACCTCTGGCGTAGTATTGGAATACCGGAAGCCCCCTGTATCTGTCAGCAGCCCCGTGTAAATCGCCGTCGCTGCATCAACATCCAGCGGAAAGTCAAATGCAAGGAGCAAATCAAACAAGATCTCAGCAGTAGCTGCGGCTTGTGGCCGGATTAAATTGACAGAGCCGTAAGCATCATTCGTCGGATGATGGTCAATATTTAGTATCAGGGCACCCTCCTCAAAGCAGTTTTTGGTTTCACCAACCCGCTGAAAGTCAGCACAGTCTACACAAATAATGTACTTATATGTACGTCCTGGAGAAGTTTCAGACAAGTTGAGAATTTGATCCGCATGCCACAGATAACTCATTCTGCGTGGGATGGGGCCCTCATTGATCATGGTGTATTTTTTGCCCAGACATGACAGAAGCCAGCCCACCGCTAGGGTGGAACTGACTGCGTCTCCGTCCGGCTGTACATGCGACACTACGAGGAAATCATCATGCTCTTTGATGAATGCCACGGCATTCAGGAGCTCCCGTTCATTGGTCTGCATCGCCGTCTCCTTTACTTCAATTGGTATCTTCTTTGGTAATTTCACCCAGCAGCTTCTCAATCCGGCTGCCATAGGCAATTGACTCATCAATCTTAAAGATCAGTTCTGGCGTGTGGCGCAGCCGGATCGCTTTGCCCAACTCGCTACGCAAAAATCCGGTCGCTTTCTCAAGTCCCTTCAGAGAATTATTCTTCTGTTCTTCATCTCCGAATACACTCAAATATACTTTAGCCTGGGACAAGTCGTTTGTTACGTCAACACCGGTAACGGTGACAAATCCAATCCGCGGATCCTTAAGCCCACTCTGAATAAGTACGCTCAGCTCCTTCTTGATTTGCTCACCTACACGGCCTGCACGATTATTAGCCATGATGTACACCTCTCTATCTATCCTTGAAAGCACCGGCCCAAGTGGAGCCGATGCTTTCAAGGCGGCTTTTGCCGCTAATGTCATTATGGTTGTATAAGCTTAATTTCATCCTTGATGCTACAGATTAACGTTCAACCGTCTCCATGATGAAGGCTTCGATAACATCGCCTTCTTTGAGATCATTGTAATTATCAAGCGTGATTCCGCACTCGTAACCTTGTGCTACTTCCTTGGCATCATCCTTGAAGCGTTTGAGCGAGTCGATCTTACCCTCAAAGATAACTATGCCGTCGCGGATAAGCCGCGCTTCTGCAGAGCGAGAAATCTTACCGGAGGTAACCATACAGCCGGCAATTGTACCCACCTTGCTGATTTTGAAGGTATTACGTACTTCCGCATGGCCAATTACGCTCTCTTTGTATACTGGATCCAGCATACCCTTCATCGCCTGCTCGATTTCTTCAATTACATTATAGATAACACGATGCAAGCGAATATCTACCTTCTCCTGCTCAGCTGTCTGCTTCGCTTGAGCATCCGGACGAACGTTGAAACCAATCACAATCGCGTTGGATGCTGCTGCCAGTATAATATCAGACTCTGTGATGGCACCTGCACCGCTATGAATAATCTTAACTCGTACGCCTTCAACTTCAATCTTGGCAAGAGAACCCTTCAAGGCTTCTACCGAGCCTTGTACGTCACCTTTAATAATAACGTTAAGGTCTTTAATTTCGCCTTCTTTAATTGCGTTGAACAGGTCATCCAGCGTAACACGCGTATTGGTGTTAAGCTCCGATTGACGCTGGGTGATCGCACGTTTGTCAGCAATGGAACGCGCTTTGCGCTCGTCCTCAAATACCATGAACGGATCACCAGCACCAGGAACCTCTGTCAGACCCGTAATCTCAACCGGAGTAGAAGGCCCTGCTTCCTTAAGCCGGCGTCCCTTATCGTTAACCATAGCCCGAACACGACCGAAGCAGTTCCCTGCAACAAAGGCATCTCCAACCTTCAGTGTTCCGTGCTGTACCAACACACGTGCAACCGGACCCCGTCCTTTATCCAGCTCAGCTTCAATCACGGTACCGCGTGCACGTTTATCTGGATTTGCCTTATAATCATTAACCTCGGCTACGAGGAGAATCATTTCAAGCAGATCTTCCAGACCCATTCTTTGCTTGGCGGACACGTTAACAAAGATCGTATCTCCGCCCCATTCTTCCGGCACAAGCTCATATTCAGTAAGCTCCTGCTTCACCTTGTCAGGATTTGCACCCGGCTTATCAATCTTGTTGACTGCCACAATAATAGGCAATCCTGCAGCCTTAGCATGGTTAATGGCTTCCACGGTCTGAGGCATTACACCGTCATCTGCCGCTACCACAATAATCGTAATATCCGTGATCTGTGCACCGCGGGCACGCATGGCCGTGAAAGCTTCGTGACCTGGAGTATCCAGGAACGTAATCTTCTTGTTGTTAATCTCAACCTGGTAAGCACCGATATGCTGCGTAATTCCGCCAGCTTCGCCGCCAGTAACATTCGTTGAACGAATGGCATCGAGAAGGGTGGTCTTACCATGGTCAACGTGCCCCATGATAGTTACAACAGGAGGACGTTCCTTCAAATCAGCCGGTTCATCATTTTCTTCAACGGTCTCAAAACGGTCTTCCTCAACCGGAATCTTCACTTCGACCTCAACTCCGAATTCACCTGCCAGCAGCAGAATGGTGTCAATGTCTAGTTCTTGGTTGATCGTTGCCATAACACCCATGCCGATGAGCTTCTTAATAACTTCAGAAGCATCTTTGTGAAGCAGCTTCGCCGTCTCACCGACTGTCATATCTCCACGTACGATAATCTTCTTTGGCGTGTTATCAATCTTCTCACGGCGTTCCTGAGGCTGGGCCTTACCACCTCGGCCGCCTTTACCGCCACGATTGTTACCACGGAAGTTCCCGCCGTTTCTGTTATCATCAAACCGTTTTTGTCCAGGTCTTCCGTTATTGTTATTATTCTTCCTTGCTCCATCAGAGTTGGAACGAGTTTGGCCTTGGCCTCCACGACTTTGCCCGCCCCCGCCGGATTGAGGACGGGAATTCTGCTGACCGCCTTGACCTTGAGCCGGCCGACTCTGGCCGGGACGATTTGGGTTTGGACGGGAAGCCCCGCCTTGACTTTGACCTTGACCGCCGCTGCGGTTCTGGCCGCCTTGCTGGGAGCTGCGAGCTCCAGAATTTTGACGTTGTCCGCCTTGTTGACTGTTATGATTTGATTGCGACGACGCTGCGCCGCTACGTTGGTTGTTTGTTGTTGTATTTTTATTCATGCTTACCTGCTTTTCCATTTGAATTTTGTTATTGCTCGAATTGCCTTCTTTCGTCTGGTCGGCGCTGATCGAAGCTCCATGCCGCTGGCTGCCAGAAGAGCTGCCTGAGGTATTCGGTTTATGGCTTCCTCCTGCAGAAGCCGAAACCGCCGATTGAGCAGAAGCTTCGACGGAACCTGAACCTGCCTTCTTCACAGCTGCACTACTCTTGATATCCTTGAAAAACTGCTCGACCCGAGCAACAGCGCTATTTTCCATAACACTCATATGGTTATTCACCGGGATATCCAGACGTTTAAGAATCGTAATAATTTCTTTGCTGCTCATATTCAGTGATTTAGCGTATTCATACACTCTCAACTTATCTTTGTTATCTTGTTTACTCAATATACTCCACCTCCGACGTATTACTCACGGTTTTACGCAACAGATTTGCGAATCCTTGGTCCGTCAGCGCGAGCACCACCCTTTCAGGTTTGCCGACGCTGGCGCCGAGGTGCTCCCGATCAAATCCGATCAGCAAAGGTACTTTATAAGTTCCACATTTATCACGAAACTTCTTTTGTGTATTGAGCGAGGAATTCCCTGCAACAATGACCAGCTTGGCTTCTTTGGAACGAATCGCTTTGAGAACGATCTCGTCTCCAGATACCACCTTGCCGGCACGCATGGCCAAACCGAGCTGAGACAATGGATTACTCATCATCATCACTTCCGTTTTGGCCAGCAATAAACTGTTCTTCGACTTCCAGGAATTCCCTGGCAAGCTGCTCATAAATCTCTGGCTGCACCTGTGCCTTCAATGCGCGATCAAGCGCACGGTTCTTCTGAGCAAGTCTAAAGCAAGCCTCACTTCCGCACAAATATGCACCGCGGCCTGATTTCTTTCCGGTCAGATCAATCATGATCTCCCCTTCGGGCGTCTTGACCACTCGAATCAGTTGTTTCTTCGGCATCATTTCCTGACAGGCCACACACTTCCGAAGCGGTATCTTTTTAGATTTCATCTTGGCCCCCCCGCTTTCAGATCCATATTAGTCGACAGACACAGAATCCTGGTGCATTTCTCCACCGGACGAGATCGGTCTGCCAAATTCCTGTTCCGCCTGTGTCTCGCTCTTGATATCAATCTTCCAGCTGGTCAGCTTTGCAGCAAGCCTTGCATTCTGGCCTTTAATTCCAATCGCAAGAGACAGTTGATAATCCGGCACAATAACTCTGGCCATCTTCTCAGCTTCGAACACTTGAACTTCCAGTACCTTAGAAGGACTAAGCGCATTGGCTACATATTCTTGGACATCTTCAGAGTAGCGGACGATATCAATCTTCTCGCCCCGCAGCTCGTTAACGATAGTCTGTACGCGCTGGCCCTTCGGACCGACACAGGAGCCTACCGGATCAACTTCCTCATTACGCGAGTATACCGCGATTTTGGAGCGGAACCCAGCTTCACGAGCCACCGAACGAATCTCTACAACGCCATCATAGATTTCCGGAACTTCCAGTTCAAACAGACGCTTAAGAAGACCTGGATGTGTTCTGGACAGCAAAATTTGCGGCCCCTTCGTGGTATTCTCTACTTTAGTAATGAATGCTTTAATCCGGTCACCATGTTTGAATTTCTCGTTCGGCATCAGCTCATTCAAAGGCAAATGAGCCTCTACCTTACCCAGGTCTACATAGATATTGCGCAAATCCTGACGCTGTACAATGCCGGTCACGATATCTTCTTCCTTGTCCACAAAGGCATTGTAAATCAGCCCACGCTCGGCTTCACGAATACGCTGTGTTACAACCTGTTTAGCTGTCTGAGCCGCAATACGGCCAAAATCCCGAGGAGTTACCTCAATCTCGGCGACATCATCAAGCTGAAATCCCGGATTGATCTCACGTGCTGCAGGCACAGAAATTTCCGTGCGCGGATCCAGCACTTCCTCAACAACCAGCTTGCGCGCAAATACCTTAATAGCCCCAGTATGTCTGTTCATATCAACACGGACATTCTGGGCGGTGTTAAAATTTCGCTTGTAGCTGGAAATCAACGCCGCTTCGATCGCTTCGAACAAAATGTCTTTGCTGATTCCTTTCTCTCTTTCCAACTCATTCATAGCTTCAATAAAATCCATACTCATTTGCTTCAAGCTCCCCCTTTCAAGAATACCAAGCTGATCTTTAGCTTAAAAAATAATAGCCAGTCTGGCGCTGGCCACTTTGGAGTAAGGAATTGTGTACTGCTTCTTCCCGCTCTCAATGACCAGATCGTCATTGTCAAACGAAAGCAACCGTCCTTCAAATTCCTTCTGACCGTCCAAGGATTCGTATGTAGTCACAAATACGTCCTTTCCAACGGATTTGCGAACATCCTCAGGTTTTTTCAAAGGACGTTCAGCACCGGGAGATGAAACCTCGAGAAAATAAGCTGAGGGAATCGGGTCATTCTTGTCCAGCATCTCACTAACCACTTCGCTAATCCGCCCGCAGTCATCAATATCGATGCCGCCTTCCTTGTCCACAAAAATACGCAAAAACCAGTTGCTTCCCTCTTTCACATATTCCACATCAACTAGTTCAAAGCCATTTTCCGTCAAATAGGGGTGAATCATTTCCTCTACAGTCGCTTTGATCTTCGGTGTACTCAAACGTACCTACCTCCATAGCCATTCATTCCTATATACCAAAGAGTAAAGAGTGGGTCGCCCCACTCTTTAAACAACGGTTCTATCTCCATGATTACCAGAAAAATTATATCATAACCCGTATGAGCTGACAAGTGAAGGTACCTTACTTCAGAACGCCAAACCCTTGATATATCGCCATTTTGACGAAGGTACACTTGTGGGAGAAAAAGACATAATACTTAGAACAACGACAGCTGATTGCTCTCAGGCAATCCGCGGAAGCAGCCAAGCTGAGCCAGCAGCTCAACAACAGTCTTACTGGCTTTGGACTTCTGCTGGAAATCTTCGATCGACAGGAATTCTCCCTGCTCCTTGGCCGCTGCAATGTTGCGCGCGGCATTCTCCCCGATCCCGGCAAGCGCTGAGAAAGGAGGAATGAGTGCATCTCCGTCTACCGTGTACTTCGTTGCATCCGAGCGATACAGATCGATGGTTTTAAATCTAAATCCTCGTGCCGTCATCTCAAGAGCCATCTCCAGGATTGGGAGCATTGCCTTCTCCTTCGGCAGCGCCTGAAAGCCCTTCTGCTCAATTTCTTCGATCTTGCGGTAAATAGCTTCATACCCCTGGCAGCAAAGTTCAATATCAAAGTCCTCTGCCCGTACGGTAAAGTAAGTTGCATAATATTCAATCGGATGATACAGCTTAAAATAAGCCGTACGCACTGCTGAAATAACATATGCAGCGGCGTGCGCCTTAGGGAACATATATTGAATTTTCAGGCAAGAGTCAATGTACCACTGAGGCACCTTACACTTCTTCATCTCTTCAATCCATTCGGGCGTGAGGCCCTTCCCCTTACGAACGCTTTCCGTAATTTTAAACGCCAGGCCGGCATCCATTCCCGCCTTATAGATGAGAAACAGCATGATATCATCCCGGCAGCCAATTACGGTCTTGATGTTGCAAGTTCCATTCTTGATCAGCTCCTGGGCGTTGCCGAGCCAAACCCCTGTTCCATGAGATAATCCGGAAATTTGCAGCAAATCCGCAAATGAGGATGGCTGAGATTCCACAAGCATCTGCCGAACAAATTTCGTCCCCATCTCCGGCACCCCGTATGTCGCCACCGGCGTGCGAATCTGCTGAGGAGTCACGCCCAATGCTTCAGTGGAGTTAAACATGCTCATAACCTTCGGATCATTCATGGGAATGGTCGTCGGGTCCACGCCCGTTAAATCCTGCAGCATACGCATCATCGTCGGATCATCATGACCCAGAATATCCAGCTTGAGCAGGTTTGCATCAAAGGCATGATAATCAAAGTGAGTGGTCTTCCACTCAGAGCTCGTATCATCCGCCGGGTATTGAACAGGTGTAATGTCGTCTACCTCCATGTAGTCAGGGACAACTACGATCCCGCCAGGATGCTGGCCAGTGCTGCGCTTGACGCCCGTACAGCCGGCGGCAAGCCTGCTCAGCTCGGCTCCGCGCCATTTCTTGCCATGATCCTCTTCATATTTCTTAGTAAAGCCAAATGCTGTCTTCTCTGCGACTGTACCAATCGTTCCGGCCCGGAATACACTCTTCTCGCCGAACAAGACCTTTGTATAGTTATGCGCAACAGGCTGATATTCCCCGGAGAAGTTCAAGTCGATATCAGGAACCTTATCCCCTTTAAATCCGAGAAAAGTCTCGAACGGAATATCTTGTCCTTCGCCTTTTAGAGGGTTCCCGCACTTCGGACAATCCTTATCTGGAAGGTCAAAGCCGGAGGGTACGCTGCCGTCCAGGAACCATTCGCTATAGCGGCACTCGGAATTAAGACACAGATAATGAGCCGGAAGAGGATTTACCTCCGAAATTCCAAGGAATGTTGCGACTACGGAAGAGCCGACAGATCCCCGGGAGCCTACCAAGTATCCGTCCTGGTTAGACTTCTTCACCAGCCGCTCGGAAATCAAATAGTTCGCGGAGAAGCCATATTTGATAATCGGCTCCAGCTCTTTTTCAAGGCGGGCTACAACCACTTCTGGCAAATCCTCGCCATATAGGGATTTAGCCGTGTTATAGCAGGTGTTTCTAATCTCTTCATCGGCCCCTTCCATAATCGGGGTAAACAGCTTGGAAGGAAACAGCTCCAGCTCCTCGAACCGATCTGCAAGTGCCGCAGTGTTCGTAACGACCACTTCCTGTGCCTTCTCCTTCCCTAGGAACGAGAATTCCTCAAGCATTTCATCCGTCGTCCGGAAATGTGCATCCGGCTTCCGGATATCCTTCAGCGGACTATAGCCTGTAATTCCATGAATCGTGATGTCACGGAACAGTTTGTCGCGAGGCTCCAAGTAGTGGACATTGCCTGTGGCAATAACCGGCTTGTCCAGCTTCTGCCCGATCTCACATACCTTTCGGATCGCAGTCTCCAGCTCTTCTTTGCTGCCTACCAGACCTTTTTCCACAAGATGCATATACATCGTTAAAGGCTGAATCTCCAGAACATCATAGAAGCCTGCAATCTCCTCAGCTTCTTCCATCGATTTATTCAGAACCGCTTCGAAAAATTCACCCTTCTCACAGCCGGATATAATGAGCAGGCCCTCCCGCATTTCCTTAAGCTTGGACTTTGGAATACACGCTACCCGGTGAAAATAATCCGTATGCGACATAGAGACCAGCTTGAATAGGTTCTTCTTGCCTACCGGATTCAGCGCATAAATCCCGCAGTGAAATGGACGAGTGTTGGACAGATCCTTACCGACATGATCATTAAGCCGATCGAGCATTGTAATCCCCTGCATTTTCTCAGCATCGGCAAGTAAGCCTATGAGAATCTCGCCAAGAGCCAAGGTATCGTCGATCGCACGGTGATGGTTCTCCAGGGAGACCTTGTACTTAGCCGCAAGGGTGTTCAAACGGTGATTCTTAAGACTTGGAAACAGCAGTCTCGCCAGCTCCAGCGTATCCAGCACCGGATTTGTCAGCTGCGGTTCACCAAGCTCCTTCAGCTTGGCATTGACAAAGTCAACGTCAAATCTGGCGTTGTGCGCTACGAGAATGCTGTCGCCCGCAAATTTAACGAACTCCAGCAGCACAGGATGCACATCAGGAGCATCTTTGACCATATCATCATTAATATTTGTAAGCTGCTGAATATTGTACGGAATCCGTTCATGTGGATTTACGAAGGTTGCATAACGGTCTATTTCCTTGCCGTCCTGCATTTTTACCGCCGCAATTTCAATAATTTTGTTCTGGGTCACCGACAGCCCCGTAGTTTCTATGTCAAATACAATATAAGTCGCAGTTTTCAGCTCGATTGGCTTCGGCTGTAGAACCACGGCTACATTGTCATTAACTACATTGGCTTCTACACCATAAATCATCTTAATCCCGTTCTTCTTGGCAGCTTTTGCCGCATCCGGATAACACTGAACTCCTCCGTGATCCGTAACTGCTATAGCCTTATGGCCCCATTTCGCAGCTGTCTTGATATATTGGTCAATCGGTGTAACTGCATCCATTGTACTCATCGTACTATGCAGGTGAAATTCCACTCTCTTCTCAGCGGCATTGTCTTTTCTGCCTGCAGGTGCGCCTACTTCACACAAATCCGAAGGGATCATCACAAGCTCAGGGATTTGCATAAAGCGGTCATATTCCACGCGGCCTCTGGCCTTCACCCATTTGCCGTTCGCCAGCTTGCCCATAATCTTAAGGTCTTCCTTCGTCTTAGCAAACATCTTCATTTGAAGTGAGTCGCTAAAGTCCGTGATGCAGAAGGTAAACAAAGTGTTTCCGTTGCGCAGCTCTTTGCTCTCAAGGCCAAAGATAGTCCCTTGAATAGCGATTTTCTTCTCTTCATCCTGAATATCCTTCAGAGGCACAGGCTGCTCCTTGATGTCATATCCCACCTGAAGCTTGACCTCTTCTCCATCATCATCAACCTCAGCGGCCACTTCAGCTTCTATGCTCTCCATCAGCTGCTGAATAACCTCACGGTTCTCCTCCACAATCCGCTGCTGGAATTCCTCGAAGGCTTCCGCGCTGTTCTCACTCGTCTGCAGCTTAACACGAAGGGATAGACCAAAATATTGCTCGTAAAAGGCAGGAATGGCTCTGTCAATTCCCTTTTTCTTAGCAAGCTCCAGGGACATGGAATCCGATAGGCTCACAATGACCAAATCGCCATCCACTTCAAAAGCAGCCCGCAGCATCCATCCGTTCACGGATGGAACCTCCCGCTGAACCCACTCTAAAAAGAGCTTCCAATACTCGGTTACAATGTCCTTTGAAGAAATAGAAGGACTGTATCTGAAGTCGAAAGTGATCCGAGCAATATGTTCCATTCTCTCTCTTACCTGCAAGCAGAAAGTGCGGTAGATTTGAGCCGGAACCAGCGTATCCTTATGGATAATAATTCTCCATTCTTTATTGCTTCTACTGACTTCTACCTGCTCTATCCATCCATCTAAAAAATAGGGATCAATCAGACTCGCCGATATTCCCGTCTGCTTCATTAACAGCTCCAGCCTGTTTCTTTTATCTGCGGCTCCGTTCATCTCTCTCTCCCCTTTCCTTACCCTTCAAGCAACAAGGGCCTTCGGACTTATGCTCTTGGGTTCATCCCAGGAAGCAGCACAGTTGCCGAAAGCCCTACTCTATTCTCACATTGCCCGTTAACCGCTAATTAAGCGAAGTATATCGTTGTAAGTCACTGCAATCATCAGCAGGAATAATGCGGCAAACCCTATAAAATGCACCATTCCTTCCCGATTCGGATCAATTGGCTTCCCGCGCACGGCTTCCACCCCGATAAAGATAAGGCGGCTTCCATCCAAGGCCGGAATAGGAAGCAGGTTAAATATCCCCAAATACAAGCTAAGAATAGCAGCCCATTGTGTTAACTGCGCGATCCCTTGCTTGGCAATCTGCCCGGTAACTTCAAAGGTCCGCACTGGTCCTCCAAGATCATTCATAGAGAACTTGTTGATAAGCTTCTTAAAGCCTACGAAGATCGCGTCAGTGGTATCCACCATCGCGCGGCCCGACTCCGTGAAGCTCTCACCGAACGAGGCGCTGCGGGTTGGAATGTAGGTAATGATCGTCGAACCGATCTTGCCACCTTCTTGTCCTGCGACCTCACGCGGCGTAATGGTCACATCACGAACTTCTTCCCCTCTGCGAATCTGCCACTGCATAGGTTTGTCTTTGGATGTAGAGATCATATCAATCATCTTCTGAGCATCCGTTCCAACCTTCACACCATTAATGCTCTCTATAACATCGCCAGTCTTCAGACCTGCTTCTATGGCAGGCATACCCTTGGACATTTCCCCGATTTCTAGATGGGTCGGCGGCAAAGCGATGCCCGCCATTTGAATGTGCACCCAAAAAAGAATAAAAGCCAAGATAAAATTCATTAGTGGGCCTGCAAAAATCGCAAGTGCACGCTGTCCAACAGTCTTGCTTCCATATTGCCGATCTTTTGGCGCAATTTGCGTTTCTTTGGCTTTGGACACGAGCATCGCTTGTCTGTGTACTGGATAAACTTGCGCCTCGCCGTCCACATTCAGCTCAATTTGAAGCTGATTCTCCAAGTCTACACGGACGACTTCACCGCGAATCACATTCTTGCGGCTGTCCAAGCGATCCAAATAAATCTTGGTTACTTCATCATTTGTCAATCGAAGTGCAACAGTCTGTCCTGCTTGGACTTCAACAAGCTCCGGATCCTCCCCCGCCATTCTGGCATAGCCGCCAAATGGAAGGAGTCTCAGCGTAAACTGAGTTTCATTCCGCTTATAAGAAAATAGCTTGGGTCCAAACCCAATGGCGAACTCCCTTACAAGAATCCCCGCCCTCTTGGCGAAGTAATAATGGCCCCATTCATGCACCGTAACGAGAATAAAGAACATCAATACGGTCAGAAATATAATTTGCAGCATTTCCAAATTGATAGCACTCTCCTTTTAGGTTAAGGTCTGCCTTGTCCTTCCTGATACAACCATATTCGGCGGTCCTCAAGGATTGAACCGATGTAGGTAATTATAATTTGCCACACCAGGGCGATAGACAAATCATCTTGCCCTAAGCACCAATTTCCCATTAGGAGAATTCCGCTTACCAAAGACTTATGGGTGGGTTACAAACGAACTGCCAGTTCTCTTGCCCAGACATCTGCAGCCTGAATACTGTCGAGATCCGGCTCTGCCTGTACATCATGTTTGCCCAGCACCTCTTCAATAAGAGACTCGATCCGCAGGAATGAAATATCCCGATTCAGAAAACGGGCCACTGCAACTTCATTGGCCGCGTTAAACACGGTGGTGGCTGTACCACCTATTCTACCACATTCGAAGGCCAGTCTTAAACATGGGAACCTATTGTAATCCATTTCCTTGAAATGCAGGCTTCCAAGCTCCGCTAAAGAAAGACGTTTCGCCGGAGATGGCCAGCGTTCCGGATACGTAAGCGCATATTGAATAGGTACTCGCATATCAGGGCTTCCCAGCTGTGCTACAATGCTTCCATCTACAAATTCAACATAAGAGTGAATGATGCTTTCCGGGTGCAGCAGCACACCTATCTGATCATAAGGCGCGTCAAACAACCAGTGTGCCTCAATGACCTCCAGTCCTTTATTCACCATCGTCGCAGAATCAATTGTAATTTTGGCCCCCATCGACCAGTTTGGATGCCTCAGTGCATCCTCGACCGTAACAGAAGCCAATTCATCACGGGTCAAATGCCGGAATGATCCGCCAGATGCAGTAAGCGTAATTTGCTGGACTTCTTTACGGTGTTCGCCATTCAAACATTGAAATATGGCCGAATGCTCGCTGTCGATTGGAAGCAGGGAAACCCCCTTCTTCTTGGCAAGCGACGTCACCAGATGACCAGCGGTGACCAATGTCTCCTTGTTAGCGAGCCCAATGGTTTTTCCTTCGTCAATGGCCGCAAGCGTGGAGCGCAGTCCCACGCTGCCCATCACCGCCGTTACCACCATATCCGCATCCGTCCCGGCAGCAACCTCAACCAGCCCCTCTTCTCCATAAAACAGTTCCACTCCAGCTGGAAGCAATGGACGAAGCTCGTCCGCCAGCTGTTTGGTTCCTACGGACGCCTTTTTCGGTTTGAAGCGGTGCAGCTGCTCCAAAAAAAGGCTCACATTGGAGCCTGCTGCCAAACCTTCTATCTGAAATTGTTCCGGATACTTATCAACGACATCCAGGGTCTGTGTCCCGATGGAACCCGTAGAGCCCACTAGGGCTAGCTTTTTCATAATTCACCTCGTGGCTTAAATGTGATATGTACTTGTGTGGCCCAATCAGAACGGCAGCAGCATCACAAGATGAACAAATGGGAAGACCGTAATCCAGCTGTCACACCGGTCTAATATGCCTCCATGCCCCGGTAGTATTTTACCTGAATCCTTAATCCCGTAGACTCGTTTGTAAGCCGATTGAATCAAATCGCCGATTTGGCCTACAACCGCTGCAGCTAACCCCACTAGAACAGCTCTTGGAATCGACAGGAGGCCGCCTGAGAACACCGCAAATATAACGGAAATTACAATGGCAATAACCACTCCGCCAATCGCGCCTTCCACAGTCTTGTTGGGACTGATCGCTGGCCACAGCTTGGTTTTGCCGATCGCCTTTCCTGTAAAGTAAGCACCGGCATCACTTCCCCAAATGGATACAAGCAGCAGAAAGGTCCAGAACAGTCCATTCCCGTCCTCGGTAACTCGGGATTGTGATATATAAGAGAACCCGATGCCGATATAGACTGCCCCTAAAAATAATAAGGAGGCCTCCTTAATGGTTATCCGGTTCTTAGTAAACACCGTAACTGACATAAATAACAGCATCAGAAGCCAGGTAAGCCGGGTCACGTCCCAGCCCTCTGGCATATCCACTCGATTCCAAGGGAACAAATATAGAAAGACACCAGCATATCCAATTAAGGCTGTTCCTCCAAATGAAGGAAGCTGTGTCATTTTGACAAATTCATAATAGCCGACAAGAGCCATTAGCATAATTAATAGTTGGTAAGGCATTCCGCCGATCAAACAAAGTCCTAAAAAAAACACACCGGCTAAAACACCTGTAATTAGTCGCTGTTTCAAATAACTACCTCCGTCCGCTACGTTAATCCGCCGTATCTGCGCGTCCGCTGCTGAAACTCCGCTACTGCCTCAAGCAGATGTTCTCTCCCAAACTCTGGCCAATAAATATCTGAGAATACAAGCTCACTGTAAGCCAGCTGCCAGAGCATGAAATTGCTGAGTCGAAGCTCTCCGCCGGTACGGATCAACAGATCAGGATCAGGAATTCCTGCAGACAGAAGGTGAGAAGTGATATGGTCTTCCGTAATATCATCAAGACTCAGCTGCCCTGCCTGAATTTCATTGCATAGTGACTTGACACTGTCCGCAATTTCTCTTCGGGAACCATAGTTAAGTGCAAAGTTCAGCACCAGACCTGTGTTGTCTTTTGTCCGTTCAGCAGCTTCTTCCATGGCCGCAATGGTATAGGACGGGAGCTGGTCCGTATGGCCCATCATCCTGACCTGGACATTCTTCTCTACAAGCTCATCCAATTCTATCGCCAGAAACTCTTGCGGCAAACGCATGAGAAAATCCACTTCGTCTTTAGGACGCTTCCAATTCTCTGTAGAAAAAGCATACATCGTTAAATACTTGACGCCGATTTCGTCCGCTGCAATCGTAGCCCTCTTCACAGCTTTCATGCCGTTCTGATGGCCAATAATCCGCGGTAGCCCCCGGCGGTTGGCCCAACGTCCGTTACCGTCCATAATGATGGCCACATGTTCGGGAATATTGTCATGCTGCAAGCTCACAGTCTTGCGAGGCTGATCAGATTTCCATAAGGACCGCAATAAATTGATCATTCTATTTCCTCCAAGCAGTGATGAAAAAGAGACAAACCCCACCGTTACGGCGGGGCTGGTTAAAGTCTCTTACACTTCCAGAATCTCTTTTTCTTTCGCAGCGAGCACTTTGTCCACTTCCGCGATATATTTGTCTGTTGTCTTCTGGATGTCATCCTGATGTCTGCGGGATTCATCTTCGGACAATTCAGTTTTTTCCATCTTCTTGATGTCATCATTCGCATCACGACGAATGTTCCGAATTGCTACCTTCGCTTCCTCACCGTGCTTCTTCGTCATCTTCACCAGTTCCAGGCGCCGCTCTTCAGTCAGCGGCGGGATGGTAAGACGAATGACATTACCATCATTAGCCGGAGTAAGACCCAAATCAGACTTCATGATAGCTTTCTCGATGTCAGCCATAGACGATTTGTCCCATGGCTGAATCAGCAGTGTGCGTGAGTCTGGCGTATTGATGTTCGCCAGCTGGTTAACCGGCGTAGCTGCCCCATAATATTCAACCTGAATGCGATCCAGCAAAGCTGGAGTAGCTCTGCCTGCACGAAGGGTAGCCAAATCTCTTCTCAATGCCTGAATCGCTTTCTCCATACGCTCCTCGGCATTCTTCTTCACCGTTTGTGGCATTAATCTACACTCCCTTTGACGATCGTCCCGATCTTTTCCCCGAGTACGACGCGCTTAATGTTACCTTGTTCCGTAATGGCAAATACAATAAGCGGAATGTCATTATCCATACACAAGGACGAAGCGGTGGAGTCCATGACACCCAAATTCTTGTTAAGCACTTCCATGTAAGTCAACTGCTCAAATTTCTCCGCAGTTGGATCTACAAATGGATCAGCGGAATATACGCCATCCACTTTATTCTTCGCCATTAAGATAACTTCCGCTTCAATTTCCGCTGCACGGAGGGCAGCCGTCGTGTCCGTGGAGAAGAACGGATTCCCCGTACCTGCTGCAAAAATGACTACGCGCCCCTTCTCCAAGTGCCGGATGGCACGGCGGCGAATATAAGGCTCAGCAATTTGCTGCATCGCAATTGAAGTTTGCACCCGTGTAGGCACATCGATTTGCTCTAAAGCATCCTGAAGCGCAAGTGAGTTCATCAGGGTGGCAAGCATGCCCATATAATCGGCTGTAGCGCGGTCGATCCCCTTTGCGCTGCCGGCGATGCCGCGCCAAATATTACCGCCGCCGCATACGATCGCCACTTGAACGCCAAGCTCCACTACTTCTTTGACTTGCTGCGCAATGGATGAAATGGTTTCGGCGTCAATGCCGTATCCGTTCTGACCGGCGAGCGATTCTCCGCTGACCTTTAAGACAACACGTTTAAATACAGGCTGTTCCAAATGCATACCCTCCACTTTGAAGGACGGCTCTTGGCCGTCAGGTTAAAAAAGAAGGAACACAGCGTGTTCCATCCTCATAGATATTTCAATGTAAGTATAGTGTGTTCTTATTTCTTAACTTGAGCCATAACTTCTTCTACGAAGTTATCAACTTTCTTCTCAAGGCCTTCACCAAGTTCATAACGAACAAAACGACGGACAGAAATGTTCTCACCAATAGTGCTGATTTTCTCATTGATCAGCGTAGCGATTGTTTTGTCTGGATCTTTTACGAAAGGCTGCTCAAGCAGGCAGTATTCTTCGTAGAATTTACCAATACGACCTTCAACCATCTTCTCAACGATCTTCTCAGGCTTGCCTTCGTTCAGAGCTTGTGCCTTAAGGATTTCTTTTTCCTTATCCACTTCTTCTTGAGGCACTTCTTCACGACGAACATAGCGAGGGCTTGCTGCAGCAATGTGCATAGCTACGTCACGAGCGAACTCTTTGAATTGATCTGTCTTTGCAACGAAGTCAGTTTCACAGTTGATTTCAACCAGAACACCAATGCGTCCGCCGCCATGGATGTAAGATTCAACTACACCCTCAGTAGCTACACGGCCAGCTTTGTTTGCAGCTGCTGCCAAGCCTTTTTCACGAAGCAATTCAGCGGCTTTGGTCAGATCACCATTTGCCTCTTCCAGTGCTTTCTTACAATCCAGCATACCAGCGCCGGTTTTTTCACGCAATTCTTTTACGGATTTTGCATCGACTGCCATTTAAATAACCTCCATTGTCGTGGTAAGAGGCTTACAGGCCCCTTCATTTTTTCCTTTAAAAAAAGGGTAGTGAGAGGTTTATTGCACCTACCAACCACCCTTTTCATTTAATTTATCACTTTATAGATAACAGCTATTATTCAGCTGTTTGCTCACCTTGGTGAGATTCGATTACGGCATCCGCCATCTTACCAGTCAGCAATTTCACGGCGCGGATTGCATCGTCATTGCCTGGGATTACGTAGTCGATTTCGTCCGGATCGCAGTTCGTGTCTACGATACCAACGATTGGGATACCCAATTTACGAGCTTCCGCAACAGCGATACGCTCTTTACGAGGGTCGATAACGAAGAGTGCACTTGGCAAGCCCTTCATGTTCTTGATGCCGCCCAGGAATTTCTCAAGACGCTCTTTCTCTTTGCGGAGAAGGATAACTTCTTTCTTAGGCAGTACTGCGAAAGTACCGTCTTCTTCCCA
The DNA here is from genome assembly GCF_003060825.1 of Paenibacillus sp. CAA11. Classification (NCBI taxonomy): domain Bacteria; kingdom Bacillati; phylum Bacillota; class Bacilli; order Caryophanales; family Paenibacillaceae; genus Paenibacillus; species Paenibacillus sp. CAA11. The sequence continues at coordinate 1,877,716 of NZ_CP028922.1, read as the reverse complement.
AGCTTCAAGCTTCTTCAAGCGGTCGATCCGCTTTTGAATGGTTTGGAAGTTGGTCAGAGTACCACCGAGCCAACGTTGGTTAATGTAGAATTGACCAGCGCGTTCAGCTTCTTCTTTAACAGAGTCTTGGGCTTGCTTCTTAGTACCTACGAACAGAATTGTTCCGTTCTCTTCAGCAATGCTCTTTACAAAGTTGTAAGCTTCCTCGACCTTTTTAACTGTTTTTTGCAAGTCGATAATGTAAATACCGTTTCTTTCAGTGAAGATATAACGATCCATTTTCGGGTTCCAACGACGAGTTTGGTGACCGAAGTGAACGCCTGCCTCAAGCAGTTGTTTCATGGAGATTACTGCCATCTTCACGCACCTCCTAATTGGTTTTATTTGATGCTCCCTCCGCCGGTGTCATCTTCCGTCAAGACTCTCTGCACTGCAGAAAGCACCCTTCACGAAATCGATCGGCGTGCGTTTTAACACCGTCAATTACTATATCATAAGTGAAAAGCGGATGCAAGTAAGCATTCATATGATTCAGCTATGGAAGACTACGGCTAATCATGCGGGTTCTGACTTTGATTCCTTGAAAGCTGGAGGTTCTAGCGGGAGAAGAACCGTGATCTCGGTGCCTCTTCCAAGCTCGGATTCAACCCGGATGCTGCCCCCAGCTGCTTGCACAATGGCTTTGGCAATGCTCATGCCAAGTCCCGAGCCCTCGGTCGACTCCGAGGTGTTGGTTCCCCGGTAGTACCTCTCAAACAAGTTGTCCTTCGTCATCTCGTCCATTCCGCTCCCATTATCGGCAACTCGAATAAAGGCGTTCTGACTAGCTATACCTGTGCTGACCGTTACCTGGACTCCGTCAGGATTATGCTTGATGCTATTGGACAACAGGTTATCCATCAACCTCTTTATCCCGTTAGGGTCGGCAAGCAGCCAAATTTCCTTATTGCTTTCTTGATAGTCAAATTCAGCATGGCCGATCGTCGCATCATTAACATACTTGAGCACGGCTCTACGCACAAGTTCTCCCAATTCCAGCCGTTCCCTGCGGGAATATGCCTCATCGACGCTTCTAAGCTTGAGGAAGAGCGAGAAATCCGAGATCATAGAGAGCATGTAATCACTCTTTTGACGGATGACTGTCCCCATCTCTTCAAGCTCTTCGCGGCTCCATTCACCCGGAGATTTCTCCAGCATATAACCGTATCCTTGGATACTGGCAAGCGGTGTGCGGAGGTCATGGGAAATACCGGACATCCACTCTTCCCGGCTCTGATCCAGCCGCTTCCGCTCCCTTTCTATCTCCGCCAATTTATGTGCCATAGCATAGAAGGAATGGATCGCTTCCCTATATAGGCGGTACTTAATTCGAAGCTTACCGTTCTTGCGAAACACCCGCTTTTTATCCTTCTCCGTAAAAACTTCATCATATCTGCCCTGTCCCATCCGTTCGAACCAACCGCTAAACAGCAGCAGCGGACCTCCATACCGGTAGCCGTGCCATATCGTCACACTTAGTATGATCAGAAACATGGCAGCTCCAATACCCACAAGAAACCAAATGAGGTTCTGCATGATGGGCTGGCTCTCTTCATTTTCCAATCGCGGAAAATGCGCTATCCATGTTTTCCCGGATGAAAGATCACGATGTACGGCTATGGAGGTATCATAGTTCCCAGGCTGGTTCTGCATCGCTATAATTTCGAGCGGATGATAAACCTTCTTGTTCTGATCTTCTTGATCTTCAAGATGACCAAGCCGCTGAACAATGGTCCCTTGCGTATCTATAACATGGATATAAGCCTCCGAAGCTTCCAAAGCACGCTCCAGCGCCCCTTGACGATCCTCTCGGACGAGCCCTTTGTTTTGATATTCGCTAAACCAGCTGTTCACCAGTTCCTGAGTAGAACTCTCATACCCTAGAAGAAATAGAACCGGCTTCTGGCTCGAGGTGTCCAGCTGTGATTCAATCTGATAAGAGCCCCTTTGCTTCTTTTCCTGAATATCAAGCATTTCTCGGACCGAATATTTATGCGGGAAATTCACTCCTGCTTTGCCTGCCTCGAGAATGACATCTCCTTCCATGTTAACAATTTGCAGCCACATCTCTCTGTTATCTAATGTAGTTCTCCAATAGCTTGGAAGATGTACATCGTTCCCATCTACAAGCGTCTCGGTTACAATCATGTCAAGTGCTCCAACAGGGAAGTTTTTGCGAAGATCATCGTTGCTGACTTTTTGCAGGATTACAAAGAAAATAACGATTAGCACGATAGCCATAAAGACCGCAGAAAGCAACAGCTGATATGTAAAATGAAACGTCATTCTTCGATGAATCTTCATACGGTCCCCCTTGGTTTAATCAGCTTGTATCCGAGGCCGCGTACGGTCAGTAAATATTCCGGCTGACTGGGGTCCCGCTCAATCCGCTCACGTATTCTTCTGATATGCACCATAACCGTGTTGTCGTCTCCAAGCCCGTCCATCCCCCATACCGCTTCATATAGCTGAGCTTTAGAGAACACTATACCGGGATTCTTACAGAAGAAAAGCAGCAGCTGGAAAACCTGTGCAGGACAGCCAACCGGCTCTCCATCGACTACAAGCTCCCCCGCGGTTTCATCCACAACAAATCGGTCATAGGCGTACCTGGAGACAACTGAGGCTGAAGCAGAGAATGGAGTGAATCCTGGCCGGCGAAGCCTCGCCTTGATCCTTGCCGCAATTTCAAGGGGGTTAAAGGGCTTGGTTACATAATCGTCCCCTCCGATAGCAAAGCCTGTCAGGACATCCAAATCAGAAGACCGTGCTGTTAAGAAAATAATATGAGGCTCCCCAAGGGCTCGAATTTTCGGGCAGAGATCAAATCCTGTTCCGTCCGGCAGCATCACATCCAGCAGTACGATCTCTGCTGCATCCCGCTCCATGAGCGTTAGCCCCTCCTCACAGGTTGATGCGGACATAATATGGGTAAACCCCTCCTTGCGGAGCACCATTTCCAGCATGCTTACAATTGCCTGTTCATCTTCAATGATTAGTATCTTTGTATTGTTCAAATTTCCTCACCCCCCTTATCGTAGCAGAGGAAGCTTAACAGGAGCTAAACAATTATTCTCAAAATTAAGATATTGTTAGACATTTATTTGAGTTCCGTTAAGCAGCAGACTTTATGCTGGAACCGAGGTGATAGAAAATGACAAATAGTCATAACGGACTGGGGTCTAAAGGAAGAGTAACGCTGGTCGATGCTCTACGAGGATTTAGCTTACTTGGTATTCTGATGGCCAATATGCTGATATTTCAATACGGAATGTATGGAAAGGAAAAGCTGGAGTATTTCAATCCTTCCTTCTGGGATCAATCGTTTCATCAAATTCTCCGCATCTTCGTTGAAGACAGCTTTATGCCGATCTTTACCTTCTTATTCGGATACAGCCTGATTAAAATGAAAGACAGCCTCGCTGCCAAAGGGTTAAAATATAGGCGTTATCTTATACGGCGCTTCTTGTTTCTAATTGCGGCAGGGTTTATGCATTCCTACTTACTGTGGGAAGGAGATATCTTATTTGCCTATGGTATGATTGGTTTCTTTCTACTTCTGTTTATTAACCGCAAACCTAAAACACTGCTGATCTGGGGGATTGTCCTTATCTCGCTTATGACTGTCATGATATATGGTGAAGACTCTGCCACTCCCGCAAAGGAACAATCTATGGATAAATATATTGAGCAGACAATCCATGTTAATCGTGAAGGCTCCTATCATGAAATCATGTTTCACCGCAATAACGTAGATCCTCTCGGCCTTTCTACAAGCGAGGCTTTGATTCTAGTAGTGCTAGTGCCTTTGGTTACTGCTCCTATGTTTTTGTTTGGCATGGCGGCTGCCAAGAAGCAGCGCTTTAGCCAGCCTAAGGCGGAACGGGCCTTATATGCCAAGAGAATTATATGGATACTACCAGCTGCCCTGATTCTAAAAGCCATTGGGGTATTGTACACATCGAACTTCAGCTCCTCACTGATTATGCTGGGAGGTGAGATGCTCAGCTTGGGCTACATCTACTTATTCGCCTATGTATTTTCTTATTTCTCATCGGATTCACAGCCCATTCGCCAATTTGAAGCGATTGGACGCATGTCGATGACCAACTATTTAATGCAAACCGTGATCTGTACTACAATATTTTACGGATATGGCTTAGGCCTCTTTGGAAAAGTTGGAGTGGTTGCAGGCATCGGCTTCGCTATCATCATCTATTTGATTCAAGCGCTCATCAGCAGGCTGTGGCTGACTAAATTCCGCAATGGCCCCATTGAGAGATTGCTTCGCATGTGGACCTATCTCTCCTGGCGGGGGATTACACCAAGCACATCCACCTTCAAAGTCAATGCCGATTCTAGAGAAGGCAACACAGACAATAGACCCTTCTCTTAACCGGGCGGGTAGAAGAGAGGCTACGGGGACTAACGGCTCTTTTTCCTCCGAAATCTATAAGCTAGATTGACCAGAGCTTTCACCAGCATCATACAGCTTCCCGCAAGATACAAGCTTCTGGCCAGATGGGATAGGGATTCATAGAACATACATATGCTGCCTATGATAAACAGCAGTCCTGTCATAATGTCAGCCGCTAATCTCCGCGTCTCATAGCGATCATCCACCGTCAACCTTGCTTTTATACTTTCTCTCTGATGATTTATCCTGGAATGGAGCTTTGGGCCTTCCTGGGAATTAGCATGATGCCGTCTCCGACTTATCGATTTTAGATATCTCAGTGCAATCGCCTCCTCTTGGGCCCTTACCCAATTTAAGAAAGGATCATAACACCGAAATTTTTGCCAAATAACAAAGATCCCTTTAAGCCACTTGGCCTTGAGGGATCTTTGTTATTTGGATCGTGTGGTAATTTTTTTAGCAATCGAGGAGAAATCTTCCCCTTCAGTGAACTGATAGGTTCCCGTTTGAATCACAGACGTCAGCTTTTTGGCTTTTGCCCACTTTATAAAAGAGCTCTTGTCGGAAATTACGTTTGCCTTCTCCAACCTTGCTGCCACATCCGTTAACGTTGATCCGGAAGTAACCTTGACGGAAATGCTGCCTTTGGAAATGGATTCGGCCGATTTCTCCTCTGAAGCAGAATTGGATTTCGCTGTAGGCTTTTGGGGCTCTGCAGGCTTAACAGGAGTAGCGGGAGAAGTCGTCGAAGTTGACGACGGTTTCTTAGGAGTGGACGGTTTAACAGGCGTTGAAGGACTCGCAGCAGTACCCCTGCTTGTCTGTCCCTTATTCCCAGAGGTTTTCTCTTTCCATTCCTGCTCGGTATACACCTCTTCATCGCTTCCATACACCTTAAGACCAAGACTCTCAGCGGCTTGTTTAACCTGCTCCTCAGTGTATAGTGATTTAGAATTTGTACTCTGAGCCACATTCATCAGCTGCAGCAGGATAGCACCAATGATCAATCCCGCTCCGAGACCCATCAGAAAATTACGGTTCTTCACAGGGATTCCTCCCTTTTGGCCAACTGAAGGATCAGCTGAACTTCACCTCTGGGCATTCCCACCGCTTTAGCAATGGCATCCATCGACTTCCCTTGAGCATCAAGCTCGAAAAGCTGCGGATAGCGATCGCGGACCGTTGGAACAGCCGGTGATGGTTCCTCAATCTGCTGCTCGGGTTCTGCAGTTGCCCCATCAGGCAGGCTTGGAGCGTTCATGGAATGTGCAGCTACTGGTACGGAAGCTCCTTTCCAGCCATTCTGCTGAAGCGTAGAAACGACAAGCTCCAATGCCGCATGCTGCTTCTCCGTGTCCGCCAAACGCTGACGAAGCTCGCTGATCTGCTCCTGCATGGATAACTGCTTTGAGACGGTATCCTGCTTGAACTGAGTCAGCAGCTGCACAATTTCGTCATTGTCCTGCTCCATCTCTGCCATATACTGCTCTAATGTTGCTTCTACATCGCTGACGGTATCCTGACTTGATCTCGCTGCCTGCTTACGCTGCGGAGCAAGCAGCGAATAGACCAAGACAACGGCACCTAACAGAACGATATATACCCATGGAGCGGAAAAATCCATTTCTCTCACCACTTGCTGTAAATTTTTTAATAAGATAAGTCAATGTGTTTACCTTTGTAAGGATGCTCGGCCGGCTTTGACGGAGGTGCCTGCTCCTCTTGATTGGGGGAGGAATGCTGTTCCTGGCCCGAACCGGATTCGCGGTGATCCTGATCATGAATCTGCGTCTTGCTTGAGTCATCAATGCCCGTACTTCGTGTTCTCTGCTGGTCTGCATGCTTGATATTCTGTCCTGCAATCATCTGCTGATCCAGCAGAGGCCGATGCTGCTGATCTTGCTGAACCCGGCTGGCTTCGCTAGTTCGAGGAACCGCAATCTGCAATTCAACAGGCTTAAGATCCATAGGACCACCTCATCAATGAAGATTGTTCCAAATTAAATATCAATGCTGTGCCACGTGCTAAACATATGAAGACATTGCGATATCGCCTTCAGCAAAATAGAATGTCATTCGAGAAATGGGGTCCTTAATAAATCTAGTATATCTTCCAATTGCTATTTTTGAACCTCCATATATCATGCTCATCACTTGAACTTTAGCCCTTCCGGTATTTTCAAGCGTTTTTTCTATCTCTAATATTCGTTCTTTTAATTCTCTTTGATGCTGAATAGCAGACTTCTTTGTTAGACTTAATTTAGCTCTCATTGCTAATTTATCAGGGGTTAATTTACCGTGAGAAGCTAATTGATCCAAAAGAACAAGAGCCTTCTCAGTTTTATCTAAATTCTGAGTATCGTCTTTAAGCTGCTGCTTTAACAGTGAAAGCTCGTTGCGAAGTTCAGGGAGTACCCCCACTTCAATAGAAGTGGTTGTTGACATAGGATTACCTATTACCCGGGCAACAACTTTTTCACCTGCTTGTATATGCCCACCAACTATTAATCCCTTTGTTCCTAGACAGATTACATCTCTTCTTGCACGCACATTTGAATGCATAATACTCTGAGAGACAACCACATCAACTCCGGCCTCTACGTTTCCGTCTTGAATAAAAGAACTCTTCACATTTTGACCAGCCTTAACCAATCCTTTATTATATCCTATAATGCCGCCAGAAATATCTATAGAACCTTCAGCTTCGAGCTCTGCGCCCTCTATACCCCCAGTAATACGAATGTCACCACCGGCACTGATTTTAAAACCAGATAGTACATTTCCTCTTATAACTACGGTACCTACAAAGTCGATGTTTCCGATACTATAATCAACGTCTCCATTGATTTCGTAAACAGGAAATACATTAAGTTTGTCCGTTCGAGTTACCAAACCATCAATAGCCGCATACATAGCTGTTTGTTCAGAATTGACAACCACATTTTTTCCAACCTTAAAATGTAATTCTTTTCCAGGTTTGAAAGCGATCTCTTCACCAGTCACAGCTATCCCCGGTTCCCCAGGAACTGGAAAGTCTCGAGTAGCGATCAGTTGCCCCTTTTTAACGTTATTAAGCTGAATAACATTTTTATAGTCGACTATTCCATCTTCTGATTCTTTCGGAGTATTTCGGTGTTCTTCCATATCAACCAAGTAGTTAATTACTCCATCTTTACCATCGACGGGTTCCCTTCCAAATGCTATCGGTGTCCGACTATAAGTGTACTCTGCTGGATTCTCTACAAACCGGTGAAGAATATCCATCTGGATGCCGTAGTGAATACCTTGATTTCGTAGGAAGGTCTCCAAAGTCTCAATAGTACACTCAAAGTCTTCTTCATACTTAATAAACTGTAGATAAGCAACTGTTTTATCTTCTGACATTGCAGTGCTCAAGTACTGTTCTAACTCTTCTAACTTTTTCAAATTGGCACCCCTCCTACAAATCACAAGCCTCTTAATCTTCTTGCATTAAGAGGCTGCGATGTTTCTCAAGGCTGCCGCGAAGCCGCAGAATTGCTTTGGAGTGCAGCTGTGAAATCCGAGAAGGTGATAGAGACATTACCTCCGCAATTTCACTAAGCGACAGATCCTCATAGTACAACAAGGAGACAACCGTCCGCTCTTTCTCGGTCAGCTTCTCAATTCCTTTGGTGAGCGATTCATGCAGATAAAATTCCTGGACTTTGTGGTCCGGGTTCTTTGCTTTATCATCAACCAGCACGGACAGCCGCGTCTCGGATTCTTCCTCACGAATAGGATCCTCAAGCGAGCACAAAGTCATTACGGCAACCTCCTGAAGCATATGCTGGAACTCTTTCTCCGACACATTAAGATAGCTGCTCATTTCCGAATCGGTGACGCTTCTTAAGTATTGCTGTTCCAGCTGCTGATAACCTTCTTCAATGCGCTTTGCTTTCTCACGGACAGAGCGTGGAACCCAGTCCCCTTGCCTCAACCCGTCTAGAATAGAGCCCCTCACACGCCAGGAGGCATAGGTTTCAAATTGCAGACCTCTTTTATAATCAAATTTCTCAACGGCGTCAATCAACCCCATCACTCCGTTGCTGAACAGATCATCTTTTGAAACATTTTTGGGGAGACCGACCGCAAGACGTCCGGCTACATAGTCGACGATATTCAGATATTTTTCGATAATCTCTTTCTTCGCCTCCAAGTCGCCTTTTTCCTTCCAACGTTCCCAAAGATCAGCGTAACTTAAAGGAGAACCTTTGCGCTCGTTCATTTACCCCACCCCTTTATTCTTCTGTCAGGTGACGAACAGCCTTTACCAGCTCTTCCGGATTCTTATCTACGCTAGTTGCCAGCCTTGGAGGATTCAAGGGGGCAAAATCGGAATTACTCGCTTGAGACTCAGCCTGAGGAGCTGCTTGGGGCTTTAGCAAATCATTTAGTTCGTCTGTTTCATCCGGTGTGCTTAGATCCACATTGATCCCTAAATTATCATCCTGCGCTTGATGCGCCTGATCCCCCTTTTGATTTGCTGAATCAGCAGGGTCTTCCTTAAGAACTCCAATAACCCATCTCAATGCAAAGGCTATAACAAACCAAACTACAAAAGCGATAAGACTTCTGATTAAAGAAGTTGTTAATAGATTAGAAGAAGATGAAAATGCAAAAGTGATGATAAATCCGATTGCACCGAATAACCAGTTAAACATCATTTTTCCTGCCATGGCTACAATTCCTTTATCCCCTTTTGTATACTGCGTATAAATAGTATACCCGTTTCACAATCTAATTCTATCGTTCTCCCATAATTGCCGCCAGTATCTTCAGCAATCAAGGGAATCCCTAGTTCTTCAAGACTAGCCTTACATGACTCCACATTTCGGGGGCCAATACGCATCGTATCTCCCGTACCTGCGAAGCTAAACATCTGCGAGCCTCCCGCCATCTTTGCTACAAGTCTCTTGGCGGAAGCGCCTGCCTGAATAAGCTTCTCATACAAGGCAGGTACACCCGTATCCGCATATTTTGCGAGATTCAAAGCGCCTTCTCTAGCAATTTCGGAAGATGGCAGCATCACATGCACCATGCCTCCCAGCTTAAGCTGAGGATCATGCAGGGTAAGTCCCACACATGATCCGAGTCCTGTTGTACGAATAAGTCCCTGGTTCTGTACCATTCCCAATTCTGCCATGCCGACTTTAACAATATGCTGTTCTTCAATCATGGCTCACAGGCACTCCCAAAGCCGCGAAGATTTTATCGAAAGAATCCGGATCCGGAATGAGGAAGAACTGTCCTTCCACTTCCTCCTGTCCCTCAATAAATGTTGTATCAATCAACAGTGCATCGTCACCCATCTGACCAAATTGGAGTAATCCATAGCTTAAGATGGCTCCGGCCATATCCATAGCCAGTGCCGGAACTGTAGGCGACATGGACAGCTTCGTAAAATCAGCAAGCGAGGATAGATACGAGCCTGCTAATATATTTCCGATCTCGGATAAAGCCGACCATTCCATCTCAGAGAACTCGCTTCCTTGTTCCGTATCAATCGCTGCAAGTCGGCTCAAGAGATTCTTCCCGGCTTCCGGTGTTAGGATAAAAAACAGATTACCCGGAGCTTCTCCTTCTACACGGAAGAACACTGCAATCACAATATTCTCAGCTCCACCAACCCTGTCAGCAATAGCTTCAAAAGGCAGCATCTGAACTTTGGGAACCGCCATATCTATGGGTTTATCAAGAAGTCTTGAAAGAGCTGTTGCAGCGTTGCCCGCGCCGATATTTCCGACCTCTTTCAGCACATCCATCTTGAAGTCCGCAAAGTCCTTGAACAAATCCATGAATCTAACCCTCTAAGCCTTCCAGCTGAATAATCTCACTTTTATTGAGCACCTCAGACAGGTTGAGCATAATCAGAAGACGCTCTTCAGAGATCCGGGCAACGCCATGCAAGTATTTCGCTTTGATGCCCCCGACAACTTCCGGCGGAGAGTCGATCACATCGGTGTCTAAATCAATTACGTCGTTTGCCGAATCTACAATAAATCCTACTTCCATATCCTCTACGGCCACAATGATAACGCGAGTTTGATCGGTATACTCCGCTTCAGGAAGGCCAAACCGGCCGCGCAGATCAATAACCGGTATCACCACGCCGCGCAGATTGATTACACCCTTTACAAAGCTGTATGTCTTAGGTACACGAGTAATTGGCGTAATGCGCTCGATGGTTTGAACTTTGTCCACATCAATACCATACTCCTCATGTCCCAGCTTGAAAACAATAACTTTAATTTCCTGTCCCATGGTTGATTCCTCCTAAATTCTCTTTCCGAAGCAATTCATCTGTTTAAATTACTTAATGAAGGCATTAGGGTCAATAATCAAAGCAACCTGTCCATCCCCAAGAATCGTTGCCCCTGCAACCCCCTGAATGGAAGGCAAGTATTTGCCCAAATTCTTAATAACGACTTCGTTCTGCCCAACAAATTCCTCAACGGTCAAAGCCGCCAAGCGATCCCCTTTACGAATAACCACAATCTCAGTTTCCACTTCCTGACTTTCGTCATAACCTGGCACGTCGAATATCTCGGCTAATGATAATAGCGGAATGTTGGTATCACGATATGGTATCATCTTGTACCCATGAATTTCGCGGATTTGAGCTCGCTTGATCATTCCGGTCTCAACGATTGAGGACAGCGGGATGGCATACTTCTCTTCGCCAGTCTTAATCAGCATTGCGGAAATAATCGACAAGGTCAGCGGAAGCTGAACGGAGAACTTAGAACCCGATCCCAGCTTGGAAGTTACCTGCACTGTACCGCTTAGGGATTCAATTTTAGACTTAACTACATCCAGACCCACACCACGCCCGGAAATATCGGAAATTTTCTCTGCTGTACTGAACCCAGGAGCAAAGAGAAGCAGTGCGACTTCATCATCTGTCATTGCCTGTGCTTGCTCTTCTGTAATAACGCCGTTCTTGATCGCCTTGGCTGCTACCTTCTCACGGTCAATTCCTTTGCCATCATCTTCAATCTCGATGAACACGTGGTTGCCACTATGGAATGCGCGAAGCTGAACGGTGCCTGTCTCAGGCTTGCCAGCTTCAATTCTTTCGGCCGTTGTCTCCACCCCATGGTCGACAGCATTACGGAGCAAGTGAACCAGTGGATCACCAATCTCATCAATAACTGTACGATCGAGCTCAGTTTCCGCTCCTGTAATAATCAGATCAATTTTCTTGTCAAGTGATTTAGCCAAGTCCCGAACCATCCGAGGGAATCGGTTAAACACGGTATCCACAGGTACCATCCGAAGCTTAAGCACAATATTTTGCAAATCTCCGCTAACCCTAGTCATATGCTCAACAGTTTCCGTAAGCTCACTGCGCTTGATCTCTCCTGCCAGCTGCTCTAGCCGCACCCGGTCAATCAGCAGTTCACTAAACAGGTTCATAAGTACATCAAGACGTTCAATATCCACCCGAATAGTTCTAGACGGGGCTGGCGTACCGCCGCCCGCCCGTTTCGGTGCTGCTTCGGCACCTTTGGACTTCGCAGGAGCAGGAGCAGAAGACTTCTCAGCTTTCTCCGGCTGAGGAGCCGCTGGGGGTGCTTCTACCGCTGCTGCAGCTTCAGCTTGCGGCAGCGCCATCTGCTGTAGCGTCTCTGCATCCAGCTGAACTACCTTCGCTTCACTAATCTCGGAGATATTCAAAATCAAATTTTTAAGTTCTTCCGCTTCCTTCTGCGTTATGTAATACAAGGAGAAACTGCGGTCAAACTTGTCTTGCTCAATGTCTTGTGCAGAAGGAAAGGATTTAACGACCTCACCGTTACGCTCCATGAGATCAAAAACCTGATAGGCTCTAACGGCCTTAAGCTGACAGTCATCGCGGATGACTACATCAACATAAAGGACCTTATGCCCCTCAGCAATGGATTGCTCCAGGACGGAATACTGAAACTCGTCAAGCACAATCGACGAGTTCGCGCTTGCAGCTGGTGCTTTTGCTGGTGCAGACGCTTTGGCTTCGCCTGGAACCTCGCCACGAACAATCGCCTGAAGAGAGTCCACTATAGAAGTAACATCGGCTTTTCCCTCTCCGCCTTCGGTAATGTCTTGAACCATGGATTGCAGCGCATCAAGGCTTTTGAAGAGCGTATCAAAAATAAAATCCTGCATCTTCAGCTTATCATTACGCACCAGGTCCAATACGTTCTCCATTTGGTGTGTCAATGAAGCTAAATCTTCAAACCCCATCGTCGCCGCCATCCCTTTAAGGGTATGAGCTGAGCGGAAAATAACCTGGACAATGCTGATATCCTCAGGATTGTCTTCCAATTGCATCATGTTGTCGTTTAACGCTTGCAGATGATCATTCGACTCATCAATAAACATGGATAAATACTGATTCATGTCCATGGTGAGGCACCTCCTCCAAGAGATCCATTTTCTCTTATTTCACAATTTGTACAAGCTTTGGCGCAATTTCTTGAAGTGGCAGGACATGGCTGACACACTTCAACTCAACTGCAGAACGCGGCATTCCATAAACTACACAGGTTTCTTCACTTTCTGCAAATGTAGAGGTAACACCAGCGTCGTATAACCGCTTCATAGCTTTAGCTCCGTCACTGCCCATCCCGGTGAGCAGAGCTGCATGTCTCCGGAACTGGCTCAAAGGAAGCAACGAGCTAAACAGCACATCCACAGATGGCCTATGCCCACTTTGAAGCTCGCCTTGATTCAGCGAAATTTTGCAAGTTCCACCTGCACCAGGGACAATCGTCAAATGCTGTCCGCCAGGCGCAATATAGGCGGTCCCCTTCTCCATAATCATTCCATCCTCAGCTTCCACCACCGTTAAAGCACATAGGCTGTTAAGGCGCTGGGCCAGCGATTTGGTAAAGTTCGGAGGCATGTGCTGAACGATGGCGATCGGGGCTGGAAAGTTTCCTGGAATACGTTCCAATAGCGTCTTAAGCGCCTTCGGCCCACCTGTGGAGCAGCCGATAGCAACGATATCCGTGTAAGCTGCTCCGCCCGCCGCTGTTGTCTGCCCGGCGATCCGGCCTGAGTTCTCCCGCTTTACAGGTTCGGCTTTAGGTTCCGGAACCGCTTTTGCTACCGGCTTGCTTCTCTCCGGAGGCTTCGGCGCTGGGGACTTCGCTGCCGATGGTTTGGGCGAGCTTGCTTTTACATCATCAACAGCTTTAGTAGAACCGGCCCCGAATGGAGGCTGCTTTACTTCCGGCTTCTTCGGCTCGGAAGGCTCCGACTGAGCTCGTTCTGGCAGCGGGCTAATTTTAGGCCGTTTGGGTTCAGGTACTGCTGGGGGAAGAGCTGAAGGTCGCTCCACCCTAGGGTGCGGAGGAGCCTTCGGCTCTTCCGCCTGCCGTGCCATTGCCTGCTCTCTGGCCAAGCGGCGTTCTTTACTCAGCATAGCCGCACGTATTTGTTCGCGCAGGGCCTCTCCCACCTCAGCTATGCCTTGAGAGCTCGAAGACAGCGAGGGTTTCCGAATAAAGTCAAAAGCACCGAGCTCAAGAGCCATAATGGTCTCTCTCATGCCCTGCTCATTAATACCGGAGAGCATAATAACAGGCACGGGATGCTTTTTCATTATGTGACGCAGGGCTTCAAGACCGTTCATTTCCGGCATTTCCACATCCATAGTCACCAAATCCGGAGACAGTTCCTCAATTCGTTCCAGCGCTTCCCGTCCATTAGCAGCAGTTCGCTCAACCCAGAACGACTTATCCTGCTCTATTAAATCGGTAATAATTTTGCGCATAAACGGAGAATCGTCCACGACTAAAATCCGATATGGCTTCATTCGCGATCCCACCTCGTCCTTATTAAAGAATCAATTTGCTCTAGATAGCCATTTGTGAATGAATCCTCTGATTCCTGTCAAAGTGCTTTCCTGCTCATCCGCTTTACCTTTTGTGTTCATATCAGCATAAAGCTTGGCAATCAGCTTGATATCCCGGGAAGCAGATGAATGAGGATACGCTGTAGAGAAAGGGACTTGACGCTTAACCGCCTGCATTACATACGGATCATCACTTATTGACCCCAGCAGAGGAAGTTCGATATTTAAAAATTTCTTTGCCACCAGCGTAATTTTATCGTGCACCTGCCTGGCCTCCTTGGCGTTTGAGACCCGGTTGACGATCAATCTGAAGTTACTCTGCGGCTCTACACCAAGCACTACCTTAATTAGTGCATAAGCATCCGTAATAGAAGTGGGCTCAGGCGTGGTTACAACGAGACATTCATCAGCAGCTGCTATAAATTTCATAGTCTCCTTAGATAAACCCGCACCTGTATCAAAAAGAATATAGTCCATCTCATTCGAGATTTGTTCAATTTGCTCAGTGAAATAAGTGAGATCACTCTCCGACAAACTGAACAAATCCGCCATGCCCGAGCCACCTGCAATGAATGGTAGATTATCCGCTCCGTACTCCACAATCTCCGTTAGCTTCTTCTCGCCTTTTAGCAAATGATAAAGACTGTACTTTGGCCTAGCCCCCATCAAAACATCAATGTTCCCCATCCCAATATCTGCGTCGAACACCAGTACTTTCTTGCCGAGAGATTGCAAAGCCAAAGCAAAATTCAATGTAAAATTAGATTTCCCTACGCCTCCCTTGCCGCTAGTGACCGTGATCACCCGAGCGGCGCGCTTCCGGTTTTCTTTCTTGATGTCTGATTGCTCCTGTGCTGAAACCAGTTGTCTTAAGGATTGGGCCTGGTCGCTCATGACAAGGGTGCTCCCAAATCTCCAAGAAGCTCTTGAAACAGCAGTTCCCTATTTACAGATAGCAGATCATCCGGCACATTCTGGCCATTCGTAATGTAAGAAAGCAAGAGTGGGTAATCGGCTACCAAATTAAATAATGGACCGCAACTTTCGGTTTCATCGAGCTTGGTAAATATGACTTTATCCAAACCGTATTTCCCAAAATGGTCGGTAATCTTTCTCATGTCCTCCATTTTTGACGTTAAGCTCAGCACAAGATAGGTTTCGCTTTGTTCAGACAAAGAAAGCAAGCTGTGGAGCTCAGCAACATGCAGCTCATTGAGATAATTTCTTCCCGCTGTGTCCATCAGCACCAGATCACAGTCCTCAAGGCGAGCCATTGCCCTCTGCATATCTCCAGGAGACTGAACGACCTCTAGAGGAACATTCAAGATCGAAGCGTAGGTTCTGAGCTGCTCTACCGCTGAGATCCGGTAAGTATCCGCAGTAATCAAGCCAACCTTCTTCCCCGCCTTGAATATTTGATCTGCAGCCAGCTTGGCGATTGTCGTCGTCTTTCCGACGCCTGTCGGCCCGGCAATATAAGCGATTTTCGTCTTTGGCGAAATGCCGCTCCCTATCTTATCTAAGAGAAATTGATCAATTTGCTCTTCTACTCCTGCTACCAGCTCCGCATGGGTCATTTGCCCCTCAGAGCTCTCCCAACGTTCTACTACGGGAGCCAGCCATCTCTCCGCAAGCTCAGGCATGATTCCCTGCCTGGACATGCGTTCGGTTATTCGCTGAAGAGTCTCTGGCAGCTCCCGAGCTCCTTCTTGCTGACTTGTAAGCTTGCTTACCATAGACTTCATCTGCCTAATTTCGTCTATTAATAAGCTGTTGGCGTCCATCCCTGTTCCTGTATTTCGCTCTACAAGGATCTCCCGCTTCTCAAGCGGAGGGATTGCGGGCTCAGGGACGACTGTCTCTGAGCCTTGGTCACTTAGTATTCCAGTTTGCTCCACCTTCGCATTCAAAGCTTCTTCCTGTTGTATGGAAGAGGAAGACTTATCTGCAGGCTTCTTATCTCCAAGAAGCTCTGCTGTCTTCCGGTAAGCCTGGGGTACTCCCGCCCTCACAGGCTGAAGCACAGGCTGAATCTCCTCTGTCTGCTCAGCCGCCTGCCTAGGCTTCGCCACAGACCGAACCTTTGGTTTGTCTTCTGCTTCCGTCGCAGCAATTACTTCTATTTTCTTCTTCGTAAACATTCCTAGAAATCCGCCGACCTTAAGCTCTTTTGTACTTAGAATGACAGCATCGCTGCCTAGATCGGTGCGAATTTTAAGCATGGCATCCGGCATGGTATCAACAATATATCTCTTTACTCTCAAAGGTTAACCACCCCGACACTCTGAATTTCAACATTAGGCTCAAGTTCACTGTAAGACAGCACCGGCACATCTCTCATTGTCCGCTCCATGATCTGCCGCAGATACATACGGATCGTCGGCGATGCGAGCACAATTGGCTGCTGTCCTGTTTGAATCAAGCGGTTAATCTGTTCTGTTAATTTCTGATAAACCGATTGGGTAGAAACGGGGTCTAAAGCCACATAGCTTCCCTGGTCTGTCTGCTGTACACTTTCCGCTATTTTCTTCTCTAATGTTGGTCCAACTGTTATTACCCGCATGGTCTCGCCTTGCTGAGTAAACTGCTGAGTAATTTGGCGGGATAGGGATTGACGGACATATTCGGTTAACACTTCTGGGTCTTTGGTATAGGATCCATAGTCGGCTAGAGTTTCGAATATCGTTACCAGATCGCGAATCGATATTTTCTCTCGAAGCAATTTGCCCAGTACCTTCTGCACATCCCCAATGGAAAGTACGGAAGGAATAAGCTCGTCCACCAGCACTGGATAATTCTCGCGAAGATTGTCGACCAGCGCTTTCGTCTCCTGCCGCCCGAGAAGCTCATCCGCATGCTTCTTGATAGTCTCCGTAAGATGAGTAGCTACCACGGAAGGAGGATCTACGACCGTATACCCAGCAAGCTCTGCCCTCTCCTTGGTCGTCTCATCAATCCAAAGCGCAGGTAAGCCAAAAGCTGGTTCTTGAGTCTCAATTCCGGTAATAGAATCATCGTCATATCCGGGGCTCATGGCCAGGTAGTGATTAAGTAACAATTCCCCACTGCCTACTTGATTCCCTTTAATTTTAATGACGTATTCGTTCGGTTTTAGTTGAATATTGTCGCGAATACGTATTACCGGTACGACAAGCCCAAGCTCCAATGCGCATTGACGGCGGATCATAATAATTCGATCCAGCAAATCCCCGCCTTGGCCTGTATCCGCCAGTGGAATCAGTCCATAGCCAAACTCGAATTCGATCGGGTCCACCTGCAGGAGATTAATAACACTCTCCGGACTGCGAACTTCCTCGATCTGCTGCTCTTCCTCCTGAATCTCTTGAGCGACGATCTGCTTGTTCATATTCTTCTGCATCCGATATGCAGCAATTGCTAGCAGCCCCGCCAGAGGAATTGTGGCCAGAACGCCAATCGGCGTGAACAGCCCAAGCAGTGCGACCGTTCCTGCAACGATATAGATCAGCTTAGGGTAAGCAAACAGCTGCCCTGTAATATCTTCTGCAAGGTTGCCTTCCGAGGAAGCGCGTGTAACGATAAGACCCGCTGAGGTGGAGATCAGCAGCGCTGGAATTTGGCTGACCAGACCGTCCCCGATCGTCAGGAGAGAATAAGTCGACAAGGCATCCATAAACGGCAATCCATGAATGGATACACCAATAATAAATCCGCCAATGAGGTTGATCATCAGAATAATGATCGAAGCGATAGCATCCCCTTTTACAAACTTACTCGCACCATCCATAGCTCCGTAGAAGTCAGCTTCACGCTCAATCTTTCTCCGACGTTCCATCGCCTGCTTCTCATTGATCAGCCCCGCGTTCAGATCCGCGTCAATACTCATCTGTTTGCCGGGCATCGCATCCAGGGTAAATCTCGCAGCTACTTCCGCTACGCGCTCAGAACCCTTCGTAATTACGATAAATTGCACAACCACTAGAATTAAGAAGACGATAAAACCGACAACAGGCTCTCCCTGGGATACCCAACTGCCGAACGTTCTTACCACGTGACCTGCGTCAGCTTGTCCAAGAATCAACTTAGTGGTCGATACGTTAAGCGCCAGCCGGAACATCGTAGTAATCAGCAGCATTGCTGGAAAGATAGAAAATTGCAACGCTTCTTTCGTGTTCATCGCAACCAGCAGTATCATCATTGCAATCGATATATTGATCACCAGCAGCACGTCGAGCAACCATGTCGGGATCGGGAGAATCATCATCATGACAATGCCAATGATCCCCACCAATATCGAAATATCTTTAATTTTCACGCTTAATGGCCTCCGATCCCGAAATTATTTCACTTTACCTTTTAGTTTGTATACATAAGCCAGCACTTCAGCTACAGCCTGGAAAAGATCTGCAGGAATCGAATCCCCGATTTCAGCCCTGCTGAACAAAGCGCGTGCAAGCGGCTTGTTTTCCATAGTTATAACGCCATGTTCTTTGGCTATTTCTTTAATCCGAAGCGCGACATAATCCTGCCCTTTCGCAATGATCTGCGGCGCATCCATCTCAGATCCGTCATACTTCAACGCGACGGCAAAATGGGTCGGGTTTGTGATAATGACATCCGCCTTCGGCACTTCCTGCATCATACGCTGCATGGCCATCCGGCGTTGTCGTTCGCGAATTTTCCCCTTGATCAGGGGATCGCCTTCCATTTTTTTGTACTCATCTTTGATGTCCTGTTTTGACATCTTCAAGCTCTTCTCATGTGAATAACGCTGGTACATGTAATCGGCGGCAGCCAGCACTAGAAGGGCCACGCCAATTTCAAGTCCTAGCTTCATAGTCAAACTTGCCGTATAGGAGAATGTTTGCTCTGCTCCAAGGTGACCTAGTTTAGAAATGTTCTCTTTTTCATCCATCAAAGTCATGTACACAAGAACGCCAATAATCACTAATTTTAGGACTGACTTTAAGAACTCGACCATAGATCTCATCGAAAAAATATTTTTAAAACCTTTGATCGGATCAAGCTTGCTAAACTTTAGTTTTAAAGGATCCCCCGTTAGTAGGAATCCAACCTGAATATAGTTGGCAATAATCCCTACTACCATGACGGTAAGCAGCACTGGAGCGAGTAAGAGTAAGACTTGCATTCCAATATTCCCAAACATCGCTATTACACTTTCTTTAGTTATTTCCATACTTAAGCGGTGCAAGAAAATATCAGTATACAATGAAACTAAGTGTTTCTTGTAATAGTCACCAAAGACTAGCAGACAAAGAAAAGCGGAAAGTAGAACCAGACCTCCAGACACATCCATACTTTTGGCTACCTGGCCTTTTTTACGGGCATCCTGCCGTTTTTTTGGTGTGGCCTTCTCAGTCTTCTCACCTGAAAACAATTGCAGGTCGAGTTCATAACGCAAAGCCAATGCTATTCCTTCCTTCCTACTGCGGTCTGCTACCAAGAGTTCCAAGCAGATTTTCTAAAGACTTAAACAGAATTTCAAATAGATATTGGAAAGCTAGTACAAAACTTGACATCATCAAAAGTAGTAAAACAAGTCCAACAATAATTTTAAGAGGAATTCCAATAACAAATACATTGAATTGCGGTGCAGTTTTAGCTAAGAAGCCGAGAGCTACGTCTGTTAAGAATAAAGCTACAACAAGTGGTGCAGACATTTGAAAAGCGATCATAAACGCTTCAGTGAATGTTCTTAACAAAAATTCAGCAACACTGCCACCCGCAAGCCTGGAAAAAACCTCATTCTTCAGGGGAATCCAATTGTAACTACGAATGATTGCTTGCAGAAGATAATGATGACCATTCATTCCTAGGAACATTAACATTCCAACCATGTACTTAAAATTACCGATGACAGGAGCTGAGGCTCCGGTCATTGGATCAATGATGTTCGCCATACCAAAACCGATTTGAATATCAATAAAAGAACCCGCCATCATAATTACAGTAAACATTAAATACGCAACATACCCTATAAGTAATCCCACGAGAATCTCTCTAAATATAAAAATGATGAAGGTCAAATCCATCGGTACGCTTTGCTGGGTCCCATAGACCAAATAAATCATTAAAGAAATAATTCCGGCAAATCCTACTTTAAAAGTATTCGGCACATTTCGCGATGAAAACACGGGAGAAACTACAAAAAATGCTGTAATTCGACAAAAAATAAGCAAAAAAACAGAGAATCCTTGCAGCACCATTTCTGTTGTCATGCCGCTAACCAATATAACTGGACAAGTTATTTAATATCCCGTAAGTAAAATCCACAAGTGTTGTCAAAATCCATGGGCCGAATAACAGGAGCGCAAGTAGTACTGCAACGATCTTTGGCACGAAAGCCAGCGTCTGCTCCTGAATTTGAGTCGTAGCTTGAAATATACTAATCACCAAACCAACGACAAGTCCAAGGATCAGCATTGGAGCACTAACTTTCAGTACGGTATAAACGGCTTGTCCGGCCAATCCGATAATAAACTCCGAACTCATAACCGTCCCCCTTGGTGTTGTTAATATAGTTTCATACGGTTTTTAAACGATTGTCATGTGCCGAAACTTTGTAGGAGTGATTTAACGACCAGGTACCATCCATCTACTAAAACGAATAGCAAGATTTTAAATGGTAATGAGATCATAACAGGAGGCAGCATCATCATCCCCATTGCCATTAAGGTACTAGACACCACAATATCGATGATCAAAAAAGGAATGAAAATCATAAAGCCCATCTGAAAAGCCGTCTTCAGCTCACTAATCGCGTAGGCCGGCACAAGCACAGTCAGCGGAATATCTTGATAGCTATTTGGCTTCTCTGTCTTGGTGTAACTCATAAAGAGCTGCAGGTCCTTGGTACGCGTATGGGAATACATGAATTTCTTCATCGGTACGGCTGCCTTTTCCAGGGCTTGGGTCTGGGTGATCTCCCCTTTAAGGTAAGGCTGTAAAGCTACATCGTTCACTGCCGAAATGGTTGGACTCATAATAAACAGAGTAAGGAATAGTGCAAGACCTACCAACACCTGATTGGGAGGGGTGGTCTGCGTCCCCAGAGAACTGCGTACAAAGCCTAACACCACGACAATACGCGTGAAGCTGGTCATGAGTACCAGAATTGCTGGAGCCACACTGAGCACGGTCACCATAAGCAGGATTGAAAGTGAACTGGTGCTAGGCTTGCCGCCGGAATCCCCCACTTGAATATTGATATCAGGAATCGGATCAGCTGCCGAGGCCGTAGCCGCAAACACGCTGAATAACATTAGCAATAATGCAATAATTACAAGCTTCTTCTTCATGGATTCCTCAACCGATCTGTAGATTGTTCCTCCTGCAGAATTTCTTCCATCTGCTTTTTGCGGTTTGGCAAATCCCGCAGCTTTGTTTCAAAGACTTCGTGAAAAGTTGTGCTGTCGAGTTCTTCTTCTACTGCAGGAGCTCCCTTGCGGAATCGCGTTTTGAGCGTAGCCACTATGGAGGATAAGCTGCCGAGATCGGCAGCTTCCTCTTCAAAAGCGCCTACCAATTGTGCCACCTGCTGCGGATCCGAAATTTTGTCAACCAGTGTGACATCCTCACCAACACCCACTAAGTAAATGCTTGATCCGATTTCGATCACTTGAAGCGACTTATTCTGTCCTAGCCCTACTGCCCCAAGTGTGCGAATTGACCGGCTCTTAGAGAACATTTGATTTCGTCTGCCAAGAAAGCGGATAAGAAGAACGATAAGCGCAATGATAATGGCCAAAACGACAATAACGGTAAGGATACTTGTTACTGGATTATAGTCGTTATTGTTTGGAGTCATATTTTACAGTTAAATGCCCAGGGTCTTGTTGATTGCTTCAATAACCCGGTCAGATTGGAACGGCTTCACGATAAAGTCTTTTGCCCCTGCTTGAATCGCATCGATAACCATTGCCTGTTGGCCCATCGCGGAACACATAATTACCTTAGCAGCCGGATCCATGTTCTTGATTTCCTTAAGTGCAGCAATTCCATCCATCTCTGGCATTGTGATATCCATAGTGATCAGATCTGGACGCAGCTCTTTGTATTTCTCAATCGCTTGTGCGCCGTCTTGTGCCTCACCTACTACTTCAAATCCGTTCTTTGTCAGAATGTCCCGGATCATCATTCTCATAAATGCAGCATCGTCTACGATAAGAATTCGGTTTGCCATTGATTAAAAATCCTCCCTGTACTTCTCTATTGTAATTTTTGTATTCGGTCCCATTGACTTACGATATCCGTGACACGGACACCGAAGTTTTCATCGATAACGACAACCTCACCCTTGGCAATCAGCTTATTGTTCACCAGAATATCGACAGGTTCACCTGCCAGCTTGTCCAGTTCAATAATAGAGCCTTGGGACAGCTCAAGGATGTCCTTAATCTGCTTCTGGGTCCTTCCTAATTCTACGGTGACTTTAAGGGGAATGTCCATCAGTAAGTTCAAATTATTTTCATCAATATGATCAAAAGCTGGTGACTGTAAATTTGAGAACTGTACCGGTTGAACATTTACGTTCCGTCCTGGCATCGCACCATAATGCTGAGGCTGATGCATCGGTTGCTCATAGTAAGGCTGCTGCGGCATCATAGGCTGCTCGTAGTATGGCTGTTGCGGCATAGCCTGTGGCTGCTGAGGTGCTTGCATCGGCGGCTGCTGCGGCGCCTGCTGCTGTGCTTGAGGCTGCTGTTGCTGCACCGGTTCGGCAGCTGCCGTTGCGGCTGCTGTTTGAGCTTCAGCCTGATTGTTCTCAGGAGCAGAACCTCCAATGAGATTATTGACCATTTCCTTAGCAAAGTGTACCGGAAGAAGCTGCATGATTGTCGAATCAATCAAATCCCCGATGGTCAAGCGGAATGAAATTTTGATGAGCGTTTCATCGGGCGGGAGACTGGCCACGCCATCTCCGCTCTCCATGTTCAAGATATCGATCCCTGGTGGCGAAATGTTAACAAACCGGTTAAAGATCGTAGACATGGAAGTTGCAGAGGAACCCATCATTTGATTCATTGCTTCTTGCACGGCGCTTATATGAATTTCGTTCAACTCTTCGTCCGCGGGATTTCCTTCTCCGCCCAGCATCAAGTCAGCAATGACCTGAGCATCTCTCGTCTTAATGACCAAAGAATTGATCCCCTCAAATCCATCCACATAAGTCACATGAACAGTTACATGGGGTTTGGGAAATTCAGTTTCAAATTGGCTTCTAGTGATGATAGAAACCTTAGGGGTAGTAATATCTACTTTTTTACTAAGCAAAGTTGAAAGAGCCGTTGCTGCACTGCCAAAAGTGATGTTCCCAATCTCGCCCAGGGCATCTTGCTCAAGTGCAGTCAGGTAATCATCCACGGATGGTTCGGACGTCTCTTGGCCGCCTGCCTGCTTTAACAGAGCATCGATCTCTTCTTGGGATAAATAGTCTTTACTCGTCAAATTCTTCAACTCCTTCGTTGACAATTTCATCAATTTGAACGGCTACTCGATCTTTTATGGTGCCTGGACTGCCAACGTACTTCAATCTCTCGCCAACCAGAACAGAAAGTCCTTCACCAACTTGCTTATTGAGCGAAATAACATCTCCTACAGACAAGCCTAAAAACTCTCTGATGGATAACTGCGACTCGCCAAGTTCTGCAACGATTGGCAGCTTTGTTTTACTTACTCTGGCTTGAAGTGCATCAATTTCCTCAGGAGCCCGTGATTTTTTCTGTGAGACAAACCAATGGTGTACCGATAATTTAGGCATAATAGGTTCGATGACGACATGCGGAATACATAAATTGATCATTCCGGAAGTATCACCAATCTTTGTACTGAGTGAGAT
Source organism: Paenibacillus sp. CAA11 (assembly GCF_003060825.1). Lineage (NCBI taxonomy): Bacteria > Bacillati > Bacillota > Bacilli > Caryophanales > Paenibacillaceae > Paenibacillus > Paenibacillus sp. CAA11. The sequence continues at coordinate 1,853,563 of NZ_CP028922.1, read as the reverse complement.
CAAGGCAATCGTCTCATTCGGAGATACAATTTGCATAAATTGTGGGTTAGTCTCTAAGGCTTCCATTCTTGGAGACAGGTCAATGACCGTTTTCCAAGCCTCTTGCAGACTTTCGAAGGCACGACTGAAAATTCGTTCCATAATCGTTGTTTCGATTTCTGTAAGTGAATTGATCTTGGAAGGTGCGGTGCCAACTCCGCCTAATAACCGATCTAACATAGCATAGGCTACATTTGGGTGAACCTCCAGAACCATCCTGCCCTCCAATGGTTCAGCTTCAAAAATGTTAAGGATCGTCATCTTAGGTATTGATCTGATAAATTCGTCATAAGGCAGTTGTTCTACTTGAACCACACTAATTTGTACAAAAGTACGAAGCTGTGCTGAAAAATAAGTAGTTAGGAATCTTGCAAAGTTCTCATGTATTCTAGTTAAGCTGCGAATATGATCTTTTGAAAAGCGAACCGCTCTTTTAAAATCATAGGCACGAATTTTTCGTTGGGTTTCTTCTTTCTTGAGTTCCTCAGCATCCATCTCACCTGACGACAATGCAGCGAGTAATGCGTCAATCTCATTCTGCGATAATACATCTACCAAATAACTCACCCCCTTCAAGAAATAAATTCATCGAGTATTCAGTTTAAATTTGTGTGATTTGAAAATCTGTAATCTCGACTTGAATCACATTTCCCTCAGGAAGAATTTTGTTAATCTGATCAAGCAGTTTGGCGCACAACTGGTCTTTACCTTTAGCCCCATTTAACTCTTCCGGTTTTGAATCTGCGAGTGTCTTGATGATGATCGGCTTCACTTTGTAAACCGCAATCTGGTCAAAAGCTTCTTTCGCTTTTTCATCATTTAATTGGAAAGCAAAGTCCATTTTTACTAGATAGCTCGGATCAGACAGATTTGTTTTAATACCTTCGATCACTGAAGTAACTTTTACAATTTCTTCGGCCGTTAATTTCTTCACTACAGCTTCTGTGTTCGTATTATTCGTTGTGGTATTCGCGTTATTTTTGTTGTTCATGTTGTTCATAACCAGGAAGGCGGCCAATACGATTAGTGTAATGGATAACAATATCGTGATCAGCCATGGGGCCATCTTCTTCATGACAATTCCTCCGTTTGTTGCACTTTAATAGTTGCTGGGTGTAACCCTATTGCTTTGTAATACTGCGTTACCATGTTGACGATTTCCTCGGCGCTTTGAAGCACGATCATCCGCTTCCCCGTCACTAGGTTAATGTAAGTGTCAGGGGTCTCTTCAACGGATTCAATCATCAATGCATTAAGCCACAAGGACGAACCATTCAGCTTCGTTACTGATATCATGCTGCCCTCCGGAGATTAGCGGGGGGAAGGAAGTTTCCCCCTCTCCCCGGCTTTATATTACTAGCGTTTCAAATTAACGACTTCTTGAAGCACCTCGTCAGAAGTTGTAATAATCCGAGAGTTTGCTTGGAATCCTCTCTGAGCCACGATCATTTCCGTGAATTCGCCAGTAAGATCCACGTTAGACATTTCTAGCTGTCCTGCAATGATTGCGCCTGTTCCGGCCTCAGCATTGTTAGCTGTGGTCACCTCCAGCTCGCCATCTGCATTGGCGTTCAGAGTCATGCGATACATATTGCTTCCGATTTTCTCAAGCCCTTCAGGGTTGGTGACTTTAGCCACACCAATCTGAGGACCATCTGAAGTTGTACCATCTTCATTCTTTTGCACGATTGTACCGTTTTGGCTAATGGTAAAAGCAGTTACTGTATCTTCAATTGTAATCGGATCTCCTCCAGCACCTAGAACAAGCATTCCGTCAGATGTTACCAAGTTTCGAGCAGCATCCAAATGAAAATCCCCTGCTCTTGTTAGATAAGGAGTTTCCTGATCTTGTGAGAGCTTCACCAGGAAGAAACCATCACCGTCAATCCGCATATCCAGAGGATTATTTGTTGTTTGAGCACTGCCAGCAGTGTGCAGAGTATCAATGGATCCAATGGATACTCCCAAACCAACTTGTTTAGCGTTAACTCCCCCAACTTCTCCTTCAGTCGGAGCGGTAACTCCACTCATCGTCTGACTCATAATGTCCTTAAACATGACTCGACCAGACTTAAAGCCTACTGTATTCACATTGGCGATATTGTTGCCAATTACATCAAGCTTGGTTTGAAACCCGCGCATGCCCGAAACACCCGAATACATCGATCTTAACATTGAATCAATTCCTCCTTGATATAGTTATTGGCGGATTTACTTCATTCGATCTGCAAATCCTAAGTGGCTTTCCGTATCCGGGCCAGCCGAGTATTGTATTAAATAATCACAGCACTATCGATCTGAGTGAAAACATTATTTTTCATACTGCTTCCATCCATTGCAGTAACAACCGTCCGATTGTTTATATTCACAATCAACGCTATATCTTTCATTAAGATCAAGGAATCTTTGGCGCCTTTTTCGGCGGCGTTATCGATAGCTCTCCCTATCTTACCTAATTGTTCAGGCCGCAGCTGAATACCGCGTTGCTCCAGTCTTTTGGCAGCATGGTTACTGATCTTTACCAAACTATCCTGAAGTGCTTCCTTGAAGGAGGAACCTGGAGTTGGTGTTAAGTCTTGTTTGGTTGCACGTTGTGGCGGTAAACTTGACTGAATCCTTCCTGGATAAATACTACCTATAGAGATTGATTCACTCATGGTGTACCTTCCCCCCCAGTATTTCCACTCTCTTTAGGGACAGTTGTAGGTGGATTGTCAATCTGTAGGATCTTATCAATTGCAACTTCCTTGTCACCAATTTTGGCATATTGTACACCTGAACGTATAACGATTGAATCTACAGTCCCGGATGAATAGACTGAGGGCTTTTTCTCTTTATCCATTGAATATTCCAATGGGTCTTTGCTTGTCTCATCAACCCAAGTAACCTTTTTGCCAATCAGACCGGATATGCTGCCGAGGGATTGATTCAAATTAGTGATCCCAGATGAAATATTCATCAATTGCTCGACAGAGGTGAATTGAGCCATTTGCGCAATAAATTCTTTATCTTCAAGTGGCTGCATGGGATCCTGATTTCTCAACTGGGTAATCAATAATTTTAGAAATTGATCTTTCCCCATGGTTTTAGTCTCTTTTGATGCTGCCTGTTTTACGTTAGCAGTCGAATAATTGGGCCACATTACATTTGGATAAGATGTTGAATCCGCCATGTTCTTCCTCCTTTCTGTTTGAATTTATCGAGATTATACTTTAGCTGTAAATGAGCTGCCGTAGCCGTCATCATTATTTCGGGCTTCCCGAACCCACTCATTCCAATCTTCTAGTGTCTCAATGGTAGCCAAGCCTTCATCATCTTTGACACTCTGCTTCTTCCCGTTTTGACGCTGCTGTGAGCCGCTACTTCCAGGTTGCCGCCCATCTTGATACATATGCGAAGATAGAGAACTGTTCTGGGTTACCTCGATCTTATCCACCTGCAAACCTTGAGTTTGCAAAGCGGTTCGAAGCTGTGCCATCTGCTGTTCGAGTGAGTCTTTGGCAAAGGCATGTTCGGTTACAAATTGAGCAACGATCATTCCGTTATGAAGGGAGATCTTCACATCAACTTGACCGAGATGCTCAGGCGTAAGAGAAATCTTGGCTTCAGTCATTCCTTGAAGCTTAACAATTTCCAACTTGTTCACTACAAACTTTTCCATTTCCTGACTAAAACGTTCGACAGGCACCTGAATAGGAGTCCTAACCGTCATAGTAGCAGAGGAATCCTTTAGCTGAAGCTGCCCAGCGGTGACAATGCTTCCAGAGAAAAGATGGTCGTCTGGTTGATCCTCGTTAGCAGTCACACTTGCTGTTGTCTCCGCCGACAATTGTTTTCCACTGTCCTGAACTAACTGATCTAAAGATTGTCCTGTAACAGTTCGAACATCACTAGGAGTACCATTACTAGTACCAGTAGCATCGAATGATTTGGATAACTCCGTCCCAGAAACTAGATGCTGAAGAGCTTGAACAAGTTGTTTAGACGTCTCTTTAAAATTTTTGTTCCCCTGTTCCTTACCTAACTTCCCAAGAAGTTGTGTTAAAGTGTCTTGAACAGCAAATCGTAGTGTTTCTGGTTGCTCTGCCAGCTTCAATACAGCTGTCTTATCCTCAGCATTGTTAGCTGAACTAGGCTGTAGAAAATTCATCACCTGCTGAATCCAGCCTTGCAGCAATCCCATTAAAGAGGGATCCTGCTCAATTGCATCATCTAGACTGTCTATTCCCTGTAGTAAATCTCCAATTGCTTTGATCTCTTCAGGAATCTCTTCAACTGTATTTTCAGCTGATGTAAGAGATGACATTAGTTGAGCGAGTCCAGATACTGAATCAGCATTTATTTGTTCTGTAGCAGTCCCACTTAGCAGCAGCTGAAGGAGTGACTGATTAAAAGCAGGGGCTGTCGAACCAACTGCCTGTCCTTTGCTGCTTCCACCTGTTGCATTAATAGCTGATCCGGAAGTGTTAGCAGATACGTTTGCTGCAACTATACTCATTTTTTCACCTCCTTCCATACGTTAGATTATTTGCTTACCAGCTTGTTTAAGATTTTGGCTGTTTGATCGGGGTCTGCTGTAGACATAGCTTCAAGAATTTTTGATCTTGTAGCATCATCCACGGCATGTAAGATGCTCAGTGTCTTCTGAGGGCTGATCTTGTTGGTCTCCAGCAGAAGACTAGCTGCTTTGTCCGCATTCATGGCTGCAAAGGTCTGACTTAATTGTGTCGAATCAAGACCGGTTACAGAACTAGTGGACGTGCTTGAGTCGGAATTAGTCGCTTCCTTCTTGAGTCGTGATTGTAGAGCGGCAATCGACAGATTCTCTGAGTTTTGGCTATCCTTCATCCGGATTGAAATTTCTGCGGCCTTTTTAGGATCCATTTTCTCGAGAATGGCTGTTTTACTGTCAGATGACATAAGTCCAAGAAGCTGTACATTTTCTTCCGTTGTCAGATTTTCCATAATTGCAGCAGCTTTGCCCGCATTCATGGAACCATACAATTGAGCTAGCTTCTTCACTTGTTTCTGGTATGCTTCATCGGCCTCCGCTGCCTTCTCTTCAGCCTTTTCTTCTTCAACCGTCTTCGCCGCATCCAATTGGGACTGCAAGTCCTGAACCTGGGTCTTCTGCTGAGTTGCGGCTTCATTTGCCTTTTTCAGCTGATCTTCCTGTTCCGCTACTTTGCTCTTTAATTCCTTAATGGTAGCTTCAGAGCTCTTCTCCTGAGTCTTTGCTTTGCCATCTGCTGTGCTGGATTCCTCAGGATCAGGTACCCACTGCTTTACAATTGGAATCTGGTTCAACAAACTCAGCGCTTCCTTGCGAATATTCATATTTAGCAAGGTGAGCAGGACTCCTAATAGAACTATCGTGAACAATATCGGTGTAACAAAAAACATAAATCGTGCGAATCCGCCGCTGGATTCCTTCTCTTCTTCCAAGTCATTCTGTGCCATTCCTACTCCTCCTTCGCACCAAACCTACACCTGCTGCCCTTCACAATCCGCTCAGCGGGTGTTCATGGCAAACCGGACTGAAGCCATCTCATCCAGCTCACTTTGTTCCCGGAGGAGCACTTGCTGCTGAAATACACTTAGAGCCTTCTCCTTAGCTTTCAGCCATACTTTTTCATCTAGCATCTTGTTATTGAGCTGTGCCTGCTTGACTTCTACCTTCCGCTCGGCGTAATCCACGTCTTCAATCTTCTTCTGAATACAATGGTCCAAGTAGTCAGCATACTGCTGCATTTCCTGCAGTTGTGATAATGACGAGCTCTTCTCCGCCATCTCTTGAATAGCGGCGATGACTCGCTGCCGATCCTCCTGGAGCTGAAGCAAACTGCGCTGCTCCGCTTGAAGCTCGCCAATTGCCGCCGAAAGCATCCACTCCGCTTGCGTTTTTTCGTTCGTTTTCAGATCCAGCACTTTCTGATAAGTGTAGTTGAACTTCATCTTTCTTAGATCATCCTCTCGCGAATTCGGCAATCAACTGCTGCTGAGTCTCAGCCAGCGTTGTCTTCTCATCTACTTTTTGTTTGGTGAAATTCCATATGCTATCAATGAAATCAATCGCTTCATCAATCTCGGGATTAGAGCCCTTTTGATAAGCTCCAATATTGATCAGATCCTCTGAGTTCTTATATACCGCTAGCAGACGTTTGAGATTATTAGCTGCTTCGGTCTGCTCCTCTGGAGCAATATCCTTCATTACACGGCTGATGCTGGCCAGAATATCGATCGCTGGAAAATGTCCACGGTTGGCGATATTTCTGTTCAGCACAATATGTCCATCCAAAATGCCTCGAACCGCATCAGCGATCGGCTCATTCATGTCATCGCCATCAACCAGAACGGTATAAAAAGCGGTGATAGAGCCTGATGGACCTGTACCTGCCCGTTCGAGCAGCTTTGGAAGGGCGGCGAATACCGATGGCGTGTAACCGCGCATAGCGGGAGGCTCCCCAACGGCAAGCCCGACTTCACGCAAAGCCATCGCATACCGTGTTACGGAATCCATCATGAGCATGACATTCAGACCGCGGTCTCTGAAATATTCAGCGATCGTCGTAGCAATCAGCGCACCCTTCATCCGAATGAGCGCCGGCTGGTCTGAAGTAGCTACGATGACAACTGATCGAGCCAAGCCTTCCGGACCTAAATCTCTCTCAATAAAATCGAGCACTTCGCGGCCCCGTTCCCCGATTAGACCGATGACATTCACATCGGCTGCCGTATTTCTGGCAATCATGCCCATCAGGGTGCTTTTACCTACCCCAGAACCGGCAAAAATACCAACCCGCTGCCCCTTACCTATCGTAAGCAGTCCATCAATAGCTCTGACACCGATGCTGATCGGCTCTTGAACGCGAGGTCTGTTAAGAGGATTGCTAGGCTTGTTATACGTAGAATAATGCCCCATTCTTGAAGGCAGCATGGATTCATCAAGCGGCTGACCCAAGCCATCAAGCACCTTGCCCAGAAGCTCGGAGCCCACTTGAACCGTCAATGGCTTGCCAGTCCCTACGACATCACATCCGGGACCAATGGAGTGCAGTTCGCCTAGAGGCATCAGCAGCACCTTATTGTCTCTAAACCCTACGACCTCCGCCTTCAACGGGACGGTCGCTTTATTCGGGTAGATATAACAAACCTCTCCAATACTTGCGTCCGGTCCCTCGGATTCAACCATAAGCCCGATAACCTGGGTCACCTTCCCATTCACCCTGACAGGATCAAGGGATCTCAGATGCTCAATATACTGGTTAGGATCAGGATTCCTCATGACTCAGTCCCCCGCTCCTCCTGCTGCAGTGAGATCCGCAGCAGTTCCTTCTTAATCTCAGACAATTGTGTATCAATTCTTGCATCAACGCTTCCATAAGCAGACCTGATCACACAGCCCATATCCTTTACAGAAGAGTCGGGCAGTATTTGCAGTTCCGCCTGAGAGTCGATCACCAAGCTAAGTTCTTCTCTGGATGCTTGTACAAAGGCAAACTGCGACGGAGCTACGCACAAGGTCAGGATCCCCTGTTCCCGTTTGCGCCCCAGATTTTCTTTAATGAGCTCAATCACATAGTCCGGTTCGTTGGTAAGCTGTCGATCGATGACTTTCTCTGCGATCGCACAGCTTAACTCCACAAGAAAAGGCTCCGCTTCCTGAATAATCTGATCTTTAGCAACATGAGCCTCACTTAGTACACGCTGAGCTTCACTCATCATTTCATCTATCTTTTGCTGAAGATTGGCAGCAGCCTGGGCTTTCCCTTCCTCATAACCATCATGAAAGCCCTCTGCTTTTATAGCCTCAATGAAGTGCTCATCCTGCTCACGCCGCTCTTGCCACCAGGCTTCAATCTGCTCACGAGCTTCGGCCAACATTCGTTCCGCTTCCTCTGAAGCTTCACGAATTTGTCGGTCGGCGAATTCTTTAGCGTCTGCTAAAATCTCTTTGCGCGACTCTTCAGCTTCACTAATCCTATGATCAACAGCAGTATTCAGTTCATTACTGCCGGCCTCAGAGTCCATGGAGGTCTCGTATCGTTTGGCTAAGTCCAATTGCTTCAAGTTATCCACAGGAATGTACTGGGTAGCTTTAATCAAATTAGACAATGATGTCATCTCCTCCACCGCGAGCGATTATAATTTCACCTGATTCTTCCAATCTGCGGATGGTAGCTACAATGCGAGTCTGTGCTTCTTCCACATCACGCAGCCGCACAGGCCCCATGTACTCCATTTCTTCCTTGAAGGTGTCCGCCATCCGTTTGGACATATTGCGGAACACCGCCTCCCGGACTTCCTCGCTTGCCACCTTGAGAGCCAGCTGCAAGTCCGCGTTATCAATGTCACGAATAATGCGCTGAATCGAACGATTGTCCACATTGACAATATCCTCGAAGACAAACATCCGTTTTTTGATTTCTTCTGCCAATTCAGGATCTTGAATCTCGAGAGAATCGAGAATGGTACGTTCCGTTCCTCGGTCAACACCATTCAAAATCTGCACAATGGATTCAATGCCGCCAGCAGTTGTGTAATCCTGAGTTACAGTAGCGGAAAGCTTCTGCTCAAGAACACGCTCTACCTGAGAAATAACCTCCGGTGAAGTGCTGTCCATTACCGCAATTCTTCTGGCCACTTCGGCTTGTTTTTCCTGAGGCAGGGAGGACAGAATGATAGCTGACTGCTCAAACTGTAAATAGGACAGGACAAGAGCAATAGTCTGGGCATTTTCATTCTGAATAAAATTAAGAATCTGATTCGGATCCGCCTTACGAGCAAAATCGAAAGGTCGAACCTGTAAGGTTGCCGTCAATCGGCTGATAATATCTGAAGCCTTCTGCTGACCCAGAGCTTTCTCCAAAATTTCCTTCGCGTAGTTAATCCCACCTTGGGAGATATACTCCTGTGCCAAGCAGATTTGATGGAACTCAGCCATTATCATTTCTTTCTCAGCGTTGTCCACCTTGCGTACGTTTGCGATTTCCAGTGTTAACTGTTCAATTTCATCATCTCTTAGATGTTTAAAAATTTGTGCAGAAACCTCCGGTCCAAGCGTAATCAATAAGATTGCAGCTTTCTGCTTGCCGGTCAGCCCCTGAGCGTTCGTTTTAGACAATGCGTTCACCTCTATTAGTCCTCAGCAAGCCAAGTGCGGAGCAGGTTGACGAATTCTTCCGGTTTTTTCTTGGCCAACGTTTCCAATTGTTTGCGTACTTGGTCCTCATTCCCAATCGTTTCCAAGCTGATTGAAGGGAACTCTGTCGGCACTTGCAATGGAAGATCTTCTTCCATCTCTTCTTCTTGCTTCCGTCTACGGCTTCTAAAGATAAGAATGCCGGCAACAGCTGCAACCAACAATGCAGCAGCTCCAATTCCACCCCAAAGCAACGTTTTAGAAATACCGGACGAGGTCGTTTCTGTATCGCCACTTTCAAAAGCTTGGGAAAATACCGAAACTTTTTTAGTTAGATCTGCGTCTGTATAAGTAGTTCCAGAATCAGCCAAATATGAAGCAACAATATTCTTCAAAATGTTCTGAATAGCATCACTTGTTGTTTTATCCAAAGTTTCTTTTCCTGCAGGTGGTTCAACCAGAACATTAATGGTTAAATCTTTTACAGTGTAAGGACTAACAATAATGTCTTTGGTGATATGATTGACCTCATAGTTTATCGTCGATGAATTTTGCTCCGAGGTTGTATCTCCGCTAGAAGTAGAGGAAGGATATCCTGGTACCTCTTCTTGACCCGTACCAGCTACTCCGCCATCTGCACTTCCCTTACCTGTATAACTGTTCTGCACTTTTTGGGCACTGATTTCGATCCCTTTCATATTCTCCGTGTCTACCGGAGTAACCAGTTTGTCGTTCTCACGAATCTGATCGAAGTTCAGTTTAGAAGCCACCAGTACGTCTACCTTGTCTGGCCCTGTAAGCTTTGAAAGGAATTGCTTCACCGCAGCTTTAACATCACTTTCAAATTTTTTCTGCAGCGCCATATTTTCTTGTACCGCACCTGTCAGACTAGCGGATGTACCACCTTTACCTGAAGGTAACAATACACTGTCGTCACTGCTGTTAATGGTAATATTCTCTACCGGCAGATTCGGAACAGCTGTTTTCACAAGATTGAAATACCCGTCAATATTGTCTTGCGTAGGGCGGAAGCCCGGTTGGAAATCCATAACTACCGAAGCTGATGCTTTTTCTTGCTCTTCCGGACTTGCAAATACGTTTTCGGTCGGAAGATTAATTAGGACTTTTGCACCTTGAACACCCTGCATTCTTCTGAGGAGCTGTTCAACTTCACCATTAAGCGCGCTCTTGTACTTCACATTGAATTCGCTGTCTGTCATCCCGATGGGAGACGAGCTGGAGCCAAATGTCTCGTTAAAGCCGATAGAACCGTTCTTGACGATCCCTTGTGAGCCGATATCAACTTTTACACGAGCAGCCTGTGTACTAGGAACGGAAATGCTCGTTCCATCCGGGCTCAGCTTATATGGAACACTGCTGGAATCCAGCTGCTTGATAATCCCAGCTGCATCTGTGGAATCTAGCCCTGTAAACGCTACTTCATACTCCGTTTTGGAGAACTGCATGGTGAGCAGAATGATGGCCGTCAGTATGATTACGACGGTTGCGATTAATAGTGTCTTTTGTTTTTTGCTGAAATGATTCCAGTACTGGACAACCCTGTCTTTGTACTGGGCGATTCTCTCATTCACATTGTCACCTCATCCGGAACTTTGCTGTACATATTACATTTGCGTTCGCATAATCTCTTGATAGGCTTCAATCACCTTATTACGAACCTGCGAGGTAAGCTGCAAACTTAATAGTGCTTGTTCCGATGCCACCATAACTTGATCAACATCCACTTCTCCCAAAAGGAACTGGTTGTTCAGCTTCTCGACATTTTGTTCTTGTCCGGCTACGCCGTCTATAGCATCTTTCAAATAAGAACCAAAATCCTTAATTGTCTCAGCTGGTGTTGCCGCTTGCCCAGTAGTTTCTGGCTTAATCGCTTGCAGCGGCTGCAGGGCTGACGAAATATTTTGAATCATAACTTTTCCTCCTATCGAGTCAAGTAATTAGCTTATTTACCAATCGATAACGCCTTGGTAACCATCGACTTTGATGCGTTAAATGCAGTTACATTAGCTTCATAAGACCGGGAAGCAGACATCATATCAACCATTTCCTTCAAGATGTCTACATTCGGCATGTATACATAACCTTCACTGTTGGCATCCGGGTGCGTCGGATTGTATACCGGCTTAAGCGGCGATTGATCTTCCTTTATTGCTGCTACCTTTACGCCTTGACCACCTGAGCTCTGACCATTGACCGCTCCCTGAAGCACATTGCTGAAGGAATTGGGCTGATCGGAAGATAATACTACCATCTTTCTCCGGTAAGGAACCGCCTGACCATTCTCCACCTTGGCTCTAGTTGTTTCGGCATTTGCAATATTAGAAGAGATTACGTCCATGCGTAGACGCTGTGCTGTTAGTGCCGAAGAACTAATGTCAAAACTGTTACTAATCCTCATGTACTAGCCTCTCCCCTCGATTGCTGTTCGCATCATCTTGATTCTATAGTTCACCTGCTCTATGTACGAGTTGTACCGAAGCTGGTTCTCTGCAAGCAATGACATTTCACGATCCACATCTACGTTGTTCATATTGTTGTTCATTGAAGTGCTCTGGTCTGTCGTAACGACCGGCTGAGGCACTTGTCCAGATGTTGAACCAATAACAAAATGCCTAGTGTCTGTACGCTTCCCCTCAATCTCCGAAGTTGCTCCATTCAGCTCATTTTGCAGCAATGATTCAAAGGACACATTTTCTCGCTTAAAGTGTGGTGTATCCACATTTGCTATGTTATTGGCCAAGACACGCTGTCTAGTATCAGCGGCCTGGATCGCTGTTTGCATCTTATCAAAAGTAGTTCCATTCAGCAGCTGCATCTTAATTCCCCCCTCCTTTCATCCTATACATTTTTAGGTGAAGTAATTATTTCTACAAAAGTTGATAAATACCTCTTACATTCGACAATTTTTTAACTATTTAAAGTCTTTCTATTGTCCTAATTTGGGAAAAAATTGATTAAAGTCGTATATCCTAAGTTTCTTCGACTTTGGGTCATAATACAATAAGAAAAAAGGACTATCTTTTTAATTAAAATGGTAGAATTTTGTATGATTATATAATAATTTCGTTTCACCATATCAAATCCTGTCAATTATCGACGTTTTGGTCCTACAAATCACGACAAAATAAAAAAACACCAACCATTACTCCTACTTCACGTAGGAAAAAGGTCGGTGTTTAAAATTAAATATTAAATTTACAGAATATACTGACTTAAGTCTCGGTCTTGGGCAATATCCCCTAGCTTCTCGCGCACATACTGTGGCGTAATCACCATGCGGTCCAAGGTTAGCTCTGGAGCCTCAAAGGATAAGTCCTCTAACAGCTTTTCTAAGATCGTATGCAGCCTTCTGGCACCAATGTTCTCATTGTTCGCATTTACGGTTGCTGCAATGCTGGCAATCTCGCGTATAGCCTCCGGCGAAAACTCAATTTCAATGTCTTCCGTCCGAAGCAGCTCCGTATATTGTTTTGTTAGAGCGTTCTTAGGTTCTGTTAAAATTGACACAAAATCTTCCAAAGTTAGACTATTGAGCTCTACGCGAATGGGGAAACGCCCTTGCAGCTCGGGAATTAAATCAGCCGGTTTGGCAATGTGGAACGCACCTGCCGCAATAAAGAGAATGTAGTCTGTTTTGACAGGACCGTACTTGGTCATGATGGTAGAGCCCTCGACAATAGGCAATATGTCCCGCTGAACCCCTTCTCTGGATACATCAGGGCCTGAGCCTTGGCCGCGGCTTGCAACTTTATCAATTTCATCAATGAAAATGATGCCCGACTGTTCTGCTCGATGAATCGATTCCTGAATGACATCCTCTTGATCAATCAGCTTATTAGCTTCCTCTTGAGTGAGTACCTTTCGAGCCTCTCTAACGGATAATTTACGCTTTTTGGTTCTACGTGGCATGAGGTTTCCAAGCATCTCCTGCATGTTCATCCCCATCTGATCACCTTGACCGGCAAACATATCCATCATAGTAGGCGTATTATCCTCTACATCAATCTCGACAAGGGTATCCTCCATTTGGCCTGAGAGCAACTGGAAGCGTACCTGACGGCGCCTTTCCACCAAAGCTGCATCCTGCTTCTCTTCTTCATTCGAAGCCGAGTCAGCCCCATTCTGATTAGCCTGATGGTTCCCAAAGATCATTTCGAAGGGATTTCGCTGATTTTTGGATTTCTGCTCCGAAGGAACAAGGATTTGAACTAAGCGCTCATTGGCCTGCTCCTCAGCCTTATCCCTAACCTTCTCTGTCCGCTCAGCTCGCACCATACGGATCGAGGTTTCAATCAAGTCTCGTACCATAGATTCTACATCCCGGCCTACATAACCTACCTCAGTAAATTTGGTAGCCTCCACTTTGACGAACGGGGCACCCACGAGCTTCGCCAACCGCCGTGCAATTTCGGTCTTACCTACTCCCGTTGGACCGATCATAAGAATATTCTTCGGAACAATCTCATCGCGAACCTCGTCGCTCAGCCGGCTCCGGCGATAACGATTACGCAAAGCTACAGCCACTGATTTTTTCGCCGTTTTTTGACCAACGATATATTTATCTAACTCCGCCACAATTTGTCTTGGGGTTAAGGATTGACTGTTCATGGGACCCTCCTATCTAGTGTTCATCCTAAATTGGCCCTAGGACACCTCTATTTCATTCTATAACTCTTCAACGACAATATTACTGTTCGTGTACACACAGATCTCGGAAGCCACTTGAAGCGCCTCTCTCACCATGTCCTTGGCTTCCAGTTGAGTTGCATTGCGCTTTAGAGCCCGAGCGGCTGACAGAGCAAAGTTACCTCCTGAACCAATAGCCAGAATATCATCATCAGGTTCAATAATTTCGCCGCCTCCTGAGATAAGCAGCATTCCCGAATGGTTCATAACGATCATGAGCGCCTCCAGCTTCCTAAGAACACGGTCCTGCCGCCAATCTTTTGCCAGCTCAACGGCAGCACGCTGAAGGTTCCCATGATGCTCTTCCAGCTTGCCCTCAAACTTCTCGAACAGTGTGATCGCATCCGCTACAGAGCCAGCAAACCCGGCAAGCACTTGGCCGCGATACAGTCTGCGCACTTTTTTTGCGGTTTGCTTCATGATCACACTTTCTCCAAAAGTCACCTGTCCGTCTCCGGCAATGGCTCCCTTGCCGTTATGCCGAACCGCACAAATTGTTGTGGCGTGAAAAGATAAATCCATCTTTAGACACCTTCCTTTCGTTAATTAACCGCCGCTCCTGACATAAAGCTGCGCAAGCTATCCAGTGCACGATGCGCTAATGCCTCGTTCTTCTCCTTCTTCTGGCGAATGCGCTGCTCAAGCTTCGGAAGCAGTCCGAAATTCGCATTCATTGGCTGAAAATGCTTGAAGTCTGCCGTGGTGATATATCTGGCCATACTCCCAAGCGTAGTATCCTCTGGGAACACAATGCCTTCCTGCGACTGAGCTGCTTTGGCAGCGTTAATGCCAGCAATAAGTCCGGAAGCCGCCGATTCCACATATCCTTCAACCCCTGTCATCTGACCAGCAAAGAAAAGGGTAGGACGGGTTTTTAGCTGATAGGTCGGTTGAAGCAGCTTTGGAGAATTAATAAAAGTATTGCGATGCATAACTCCATAGCGAACAAACTCAGCATTTTCTAGTCCAGGAATCATAGAGAACACGCGTTTTTGTTCTCCCCACTTAAGATGTGTTTGGAATCCCACTAGGTTATATAAAGTTCCTGCTGCGTTGTCCTGACGGAGCTGAACCACAGCATGAGGCAAAGTTCCTGTGTGCGGATTAGGAAGGCCAACAGGTTTCATTGGACCAAACAGCGCCGTTTGCTTTCCGCGTTTCATCATCACTTCGATTGGCATACAGCCCTCAAAGTAAATCTCCTTCTCAAACTCTTTAATCTGGGCAACTTCTGCCGTAATTAATGCATCATAAAAAGCATTGAATTCTTCCTCTGTCATCGGGCAATTCAAATAAGCGGCCTCCCCCTTGTCATAACGGGAAGCCAAGTATACCTTATTCATATCAATGGAGTCTTTCTCCACGATCGGCGCTGCTGCGTCGTAGAAATAAAAATATTCTTCACCGGTAAGACGCTTGATTTGCTCGGAGAGAGCCGGAGAGGTCAAAGGCCCCGTAGCAATAACCACGATGCCCTCTGACGGAATCTCCTGTATCTCTTCATTTACTACCGTAATCAACGGATGATCATGAAGCGTGCTAGTAATTTCGCCGGAGAAACCGTCACGATCCACGGCCAATGCCCCCCCTGCCGGAACGGCATTGCGGTCCGCTGCACCGATAACCAATGAGTCCAGCATGCGCATTTCTTCTTTTAATACGCCTACCGCATTGGTTAAGCCATTGGCCCGCAGCGAGTTGCTGCACACCAGCTCAGCAAATTTGTCGGTATGGTGCGCGGGCGTTTTTACAACGGGACGCATCTCGTATAGTGTTACAGGCACTCCCCGTTTAGCGATCTGCCAGGCCGCCTCACTGCCGGCCAAGCCTGCGCCAATCACGGTAACCCTCTGTTGTTCTGTCAATTTCATACCCTCCATTAATGTTACAACTCAGCTGTTTCTTCCTGATCTTCCTCAACCATTTCCGAATGGTCACAAGAGGTGCATTGCAATTTGATGCCCTGCTTGCTGCGCTTCTCCACCATCAATGAACCACAGCTTGGACAAGGCTTGGTAGATGGCTTATCCCATGATACGAAATCGCACTCCGGATACCGATTGCAGCCATAAAAGACCCTACCCTTTTTACTGCGCCGCTCCACAACATGCCCTTCCTTACATTTCGGACAGGTTACACCAATGTCCTTAATGATAGGCTTAGTATTCCGGCAATCCGGGAAGCCAGAGCAGGCGAGGAATTTGCCAAAACGGCCAAGCTTGTAAACCATGGGGTTTCCGCATTTCTCACATATTTCATCCGAGACTTCATCTTCAATCTCGATTTCCTTCATTTCCTCTTCTGCTACTTCCAGGCGCTTCTCAAAGGATTCATAAAACTCGTTCAGTACCCGAACCCAATCCTCTGATCCTTCTTCAACATGGTCGAGGTCCCCCTCCATGTTAGCGGTAAATTCCACATTCAGAATTTCCGGGAAAAATTGCTCCATCTGCTCAATAACCAGCTCACCGAGCTCTGTGGGCATAAACTTCTTCTCCTCTACTGCAACATATCCACGCTTTTGAATAGTTTCGAGGGTTGGAGCATAGGTGCTTGGCCGCCCAATTCCGAGCTCCTCCAAGGTTTTCACAAGCCTTGCCTCCGTATAGCGCGGAGGCGGCTGGGTAAAGTGCTGTTTCGGTTCAATAGATTCCGTAACAAGCTCGTCTCCTGATTTCAATGGAGGCAGGAATTTATCGTCCTCTACAGCGTTCCCGTCATCATTACCTTCCACATATACCTTCATAAAGCCTGGAAAACGGACCTTGGATCCTACGGCCCGGAAAGTAACCTCATTAGCCCGAATATCTACGGATAAGGTATCCAAAATGGCGGATGCCATTTGGCTCGCCATAAAGCGTTCCCAAATCAGCTTATACAGGCGGAATTGATCCCTGCTTAATATCGGTTTGATCGATTCAGGGTCACGCAGAGCTGCAGTCGGTCTAATGGCCTCGTGAGCATCCTGGGCATTTGCAGCTTTCTTCGAATATTGACGCGGTGTTTCAGGCGTGTAGTCGGCTCCATACTTGCCTGTAATGTACTCTCTCGCCTCTTCCTGAGCTGATGCAGCAATTCGAGTAGAGTCCGTACGCATATAGGTAATCAAGCCTACCGTGCCTTCCTTGCCCAAATCTACGCCCTCATAGAGCTGCTGAGCCACCGACATCGTCTTTGCTGCTCTGAAGTTCAACTTACGTGCTGCCTCCTGCTGCAAAGAGCTTGTCGTAAAGGGCGGCGATGGATGACGCAGACGTTCCTTTTCCTTCACATTCTGAACAACAAAAGAAGCCCCCTCAATAGCCTGCAGGATTTGCTTCACATCGGCTTCGCTGGAAAGCTCCTTCTTCTCACCCTGATATTGATGAAACTTGGCTTCGAAAGTGCTTTCAGCGATTTTGAGTCCGGCGGTAATACTCCAATACTCTTCAGGCTCAAAAGCGGCAATTTCATTCTCACGATCCAGAATAATCTTCACAGCAACAGATTGCACGCGTCCGGCGGATAAGCCTTTCTTTACTTTCTTCCATAACAACGGACTGATCTTATACCCCACCAGCCGGTCCAGAATACGTCTTGCTTGCTGCGCGTTTACCAAATCCATATTAATCTTGCGGGGGGTCTTGAACGCATCCTTAACCGCCTGCTTCGTAATTTCATTGAATACAACCCGGCAGTCCTCTGTTTGATCCAAGTCGAGTACGTGAGCCAGATGCCAAGCAATGGCTTCCCCCTCACGATCGGGGTCAGCTGCCAGATAGACTTTCTTTACTTTTTTGCGGGCGTCCTTCAACTCTTTAAGAACGGAGCCCTTCCCTCGAATCGTTATATACTTAGGGTTGAAATCATTCTCTACCTCAACACCAATTTGGCTTTTCGGCAGGTCCCTAACATGACCCATCGACGCCTTGACAATATACTTGCTGCCCAAGTATTTGCCAATCGTCTTAGCTTTGGCTGGTGATTCCACAATGACAAGTGAATCTGCCATAGGCCCTCCTCCTCTCACATTAAACCTAATACAATCTTTGTTTATGGCCAGCCCGAACAGGGCTACACTAGTTTATAAATTGAACCGGCTAGCTGAACAGCCTGCTTTTTTATGATTAAAGATAACAGAACTGAATGCAAAAGTCCAAATTCCCAACCTGTCAAAGCCAGCAGCTCATCGAAAGCACGATTCCCCTGCTCCAACATATGGTATATGCGATCTTCATTCTCTGTCAACTTCTTTCCATTCTGCATATTCGCGAGTTCGTTGCTACCAGCTCTCGCCCATCCATATTCGTCCAACACGTCCTCTGGTCCTGTAACCAGCTTGGCCCCCTGCTTGATCAGATTCAAAGTTCCTTTACTCTTAGGTGAAGTAATAGGCCCAGGGACAGAGAAAACATCCCGATTAGCCTCAAGGGCAGCATCTGCCGTTATAAGAGAGCCGCTCCTTTCGTCTGCTTCAACTACAATGGTGCCTTTTGTAATCCCGGCAATGATTCGGTTACGCTGGGGAAAGAGGCCAGGATGTGGAGGTGTTCCAATAGGATATTCCGAAATCACCAGGCCATACTCAGCTATCTGATGATAAAGGGACGTATGCTCTGGAGGATAAGGCTTATCGATGGCTGTGCCAAGGACTGCGATGGTAGATCCCGGACTTCGGACAGCCGATTCATGACAAATCCCGTCGATCCCTTTGGCCATTCCGCTTACGATGGTAACCCCTGAATTCCCCAAAGATTCAGCAAGCATTTGCCCAACCTTTCGACCATAAGCAGTGGGTATCCGAGTTCCTACCATAGCAATGGAGCGCGGCGAATTTAGCAGTTCGGTCCGCCCTTTTGCATAGATCACCCAGGGTGGCCGTACCGTTTCTTTCATTAATATAGAATATTCTTGATCTAGTGGTGTCAGCGGAGTAATATGGTTTGCTGTCATCCGCGCCAGACGCTGTTCAATCCATTCGGCCGTAAACTCCTTCTCCATCCGTTCGGCTAGCCTCGCATTTAAACCATGCCGCTTCCAGTCTTCGATGTCAAATTCAAGCGCATGAGGCCACTCCTCACTTGATAGAATGCGTGACATCGTCTTCCATCCAATTCCTGTACTTTCATGGAGACCGATCATAATATCCTTCTTCTTCATAATAACCTCCTAAATTTGCACAAGAACCGGCCTTCCAGTTCTAAAATAATTGAAACGCAAAAAAGCAACCTTTCTTCTCGCTTGGAGTCAGAAGGTTGCTTACCTTATAAGTATATTATACAACAATATTCCTAAATGTTCCTAATGTGTCGTGCAGGCTTGAAGAATGCCCTGTGACTCAAGCACTTCAACCAATGTTGAACCCATCTCTGCCGGTGTTGGGGCTACCCTAATACCGCAAGCTTCCAGCTTGGCAATCTTCTCCTTGGCCGTGCCCTTACCGCCGGAAATAATAGCTCCCGCATGCCCCATTCTTTTCCCCGGAGGAGCAGTAACGCCACCAATAAAGCCAACGACAGGTTTAGTCATATGATCTCTTACCCATTCAGCAGCTTCTTCTTCTGCTGTTCCGCCAATTTCCCCAATCATAATCACAGCATGCGTATCCGGATCTTCGTTAAAGCGTGACAATATATCAATGAATTCAGATCCCTTCACTGGATCACCGCCGATTCCCACGGCAGTAGATTGACCTAGCCCCCTGGTGGTCAGCTGATGAACAGCTTCATAAGTAAGCGTTCCGCTTCGAGAGACTACGCCAATATGGCCGGGAGTATGAATATAGCCGGGCATGATTCCGATTTTGCATTCGCCAGGTGTAATCACACCAGGACAGTTCGGACCGATAAGCACCGTACGTTTTCCTTTCATATACCGTTTGACTTTGACCATATCGAGCACAGGAATCCCTTCCGTTATACAGATGACAAGGTCGAGATCCGCTTCAACGGCCTCCAGAATAGAATCGGCTGCGAAGGCTGGAGGGACATAAATAACACTGGCCGTTGCTCCCGTTGCCTGCTTAGCTTCGATTACCGAATTAAAAATAGGAAGCGTCTTAAAGCTGCCGCCTTCAAGCTCAATGTCAATCGTTGTTCCGCCCTTGCCGGGAGTTACGCCGCCAACCATCTGCGTTCCGTATTCAAGAGCCCCCTTGGTATGGAATAACCCTGTCGCACCAGTGATCCCTTGAGTAATGACCTTCGTATTCTTATCAATCAATATACTCATATCCGTAGCCTCCTGAATGGTAGATTAAGAGACAAGCTCTACGATTTTATTCGCACCGTCAGCCATGGAATCCGCTGATACGATGTCAAGACCCGAGCCTGCCAGGATGCTCTTTCCAAGCTCCACGTTGGTACCTTCCAGACGCACGACGAGCGGACGGTTCAGACCTACCTGCTTAGCGGCCTCAACAATACCGGATGCAATCACATCACAGCGCATAATACCGCCAAAAATATTCACAAAGATCCCTTTGACATTACCGTCCGACAAGATGATTTTAAATGCCTCTGTCACCTTCTCGGCCGTAGCTCCGCCTCCGACATCCAGGAAATTCGCCGGTTCTCCACCGTAATATTTAATGATGTCCATCGTTGCCATTGCAAGCCCTGCTCCATTAACCATACATCCAATATTGCCCTCGAGTGCAATGTAGCTTAGATCATACTTGGAGGCTTCGATCTCCTTGGCATCCTCTTCTTCAAAATCCCTTAGCTCAAGAATATCCTTATGTCTAAACAAGGCATTCGAATCGAAGTTCAATTTCGCATCCAAGGCCATTACTTGTCCGTCACCCGTAACCACCAGCGGATTAATTTCTGCGATAGAGCAGTCTTTATCGATAAAAGCCTCGTAAAGCGCAGCCATGAACTTCACCGTCTTGCCCACCAGCTCCTTCGGGATATTAATAGCATATGCCAATCTGCGGGCTTGAAAAGTCTGCAGTCCAAGAACCGGATCAATCACTTCTTTGAAAATTTTCTCTGGAGTTGCAGCAGCCACCTCTTCAATCTCAGTTCCGCCCTCTTCAGAGGCCATCATGACAACTCTTCCCGTTGCCCGATCGACAACTACTCCTATATAATACTCTTTCTTAATATCACAACCCTGTTCAATCAATAGCCGCTTGACTTCTTTGCCCTCTGGACCTGTCTGATGAGTTACCAGCACCTTGCCCAAAATTTCCTGAGCATAGGTCCGGACCTCTTCCAGGCTTTTAGCGACCTTGACCCCACCGGCTTTTCCTCTGCCACCGGCATGAATCTGCGCCTTAACAACAACAACTGAACTGCCTAGAGCTGCTGCCGCTTCCACGGCTTCCTCCACAGAAAATGCCACCCGTCCTTCCGGCACGGCAACACCATACTGCTTCAGCACTGCTTTTCCTTGATATTCATGGATATTCATTTGGCTTTGAATCCTCCTATCAACAGCGGTATAAGAGCAGAAACAAGATAAACCCAGCTTATTGTATCATGTTTTTAAAACGCTTTCCTCAAAAAGTTCATAATTTATACACATCATTTTGATATGATATTGTTCCTATTTTGAGATCGATTGCAAAAAGAAGACAAAAAAATAGCGTATCCACAAAATCTCGGACACGCAAAGTATAAAGGGCTAGGACTTGGCCAAGTTGCGGCTGTGAACATGGTTCAGCAAATCCTTGAATTGCCGCATGATCAGATCAAATTCCTCTGGTGATCCGCATACACCGCCAAATACGGCCTCCGGCACACTCAGCGCCTGCTCCCGCAGCTCCTTACCCTTCTCGGTTAGGGTGATCAGAACCTTTCGTTCATCATGCGGTGAACGCTCGCGGTTCAGGATGCCTGCCGATTGAAGCCGCTTAAGGAGCGGGGTCAGCGTTCCTGAATCAAGATACAGAGCTTCCCCAAGCTCCTTCACAGTACACTCTCCTCGTTCCCACAAAACAAGGAGCACCAAATACTGAGAATAAGTTACCCCTAGCTTTTCCAGATGAGGCTGATACAGCTTCGTTATTTCACGTGAGCATGCGTATATAGTAAAGCAAAGCTGGTTCTCCAGCTTCAGCAAGCCTTCCTTTTCATTCGTCTTCATTAGTCTCACCCGCCTTTGCTCATTTATTTTATCACATAAAATACACAAATAATATCTCAAAACAGTTTACAAATCGTAATAATTGTTATAAATTAAATTGTATGAAATATAATTTTGAAAGACAGGTGTATGAATATGATGACTATTCAACAAAAAATGTATAAAACAACAGTAAAAGCAGTGGGTGGAAGAAACGGATACGTTGAATCCTCAAGCCCTTCGCTCCACCTTAACATTAGCACCCCCCGTGAAATGGGAGGTGCTGGCGGCGAGGGCACCAATCCTGAGCAGCTGTTCGCAGCCGGTTACTCCGCCTGCTTCGATAGCGCGCTGAACATGGTGGCCCGCATGCAGCAAATTAAGCATGAAGGCACAGAAGTAACAGCAACTGTGAGCTTCGGTAAAGTTGAAGACGGCGGCTTCGGCATTGGTGTGAAAATGGATGTTCTGGTTAAAGGTGTAGACCATGACACCGCTTTTAAACTTGTCGAAGGGGCTCATCAGGCCTGCCCTTATTCCCAGGCCACTCGCGGCAATATTCAAGTAGAACTCAACGTACTCTAATCTACTATAAAAAAAGAGCAGCTATCGCTTGGCAACTTAATCCCGAATAAAGGGAGAGCCCAGCTTTAGACTGCTCTTTCTTCGATGTTATTTAAATCAGCTCCGCCCTCATCCATTCACCAGATCCTGAGCCCTGCGATCCAGCTGCCTATACTGAATAGCCTCTGCCACATGAGAGGCCGTGACTTCCTCTTGACCTTCCAGATCTGCTATGGTCCGGGCAATCTTTATAGTTCGGTCATATGCACGCATGCTTAAGCCCAGCATTTCGAACGAGGAGGTCATCAGCAGCTCTGCTTCCCGGGTGAGCTGAACCACCCGCCGGAGCAGTTGACCTGTCAATTCACTGTTCCAGCTCAAACCCCATGCAGACAGCCGCTGCTTCTGAACTTCCTGTGCAGCCAGTACTTGCTGACGCATTATTTCGGTAGTTATGGGCTGTTCATGGCTGGTCCAGCTTTTGGGCCGAGGCACTTCAATCTGCAGATCGATCCGATCCAAAAGCGGTCCTGAAATACGGTCCCGATACTGGGCAATTCGCGCAGGGCTGCAGGTACAGCGAGGCATTGGAGGCTCTGAACCCAGAAAGCCGCAGTGACAAGGATTCATCGAAGCAGCTAGTATAAAATGCGCCGGGAACGTGAATGCAGCCCGGGCCCTGCTGATGGTCACCCTCCGATCCTCCAGAGGCTGCCGCAGTACTTCTAGAACATTTCTTGTAAACTCTGGTAGCTCATCAAGGAACAGAACACCTTTATGAGCAAGGCTAACCTCTCCGGGCTTAGGAACAGCCCCTCCTCCTATCAAGCCCCCGGCCGATATGGTATGATGTGGCGCTCGAAAGGGCCTTTGTGTCATTAAGCCGCCGGAGAACTCTTTATATTTCCCGGCCGCACTGAAGATCTTCGTAACTTCAAGCGCTTCCTCTTCAGATAGCGGAGGCAGTATCCCGGGCAGCCGCTTCATCAGCATCGTCTTCCCCGTCCCTGGAGGGCCAATCAGCATTAAGTTATGCATCCCTGCTGCGGCAATAGTCAGGGCTCGCTTGACGGCCTGCTGTCCTAGGACATCTGCATAATCCTCAATCGGCTCATTACGGCTTGGCGCTCTTAAATCTTCATGCCTTTTCTTCACCCGGAGCTTTGATAGTGGCGAACCCAAATGCCCCGCTGCTCCTTCCTTCATTCCCGAAGGAGCGGCCCCCAGCTCATTTAGATGGCGGAGACCATACACCTCAACCCCTTCAATCAACAGTGCTTCCTCTGCATTATCGGCTGGTAGCAGGACCGCTTCAAAGCCTTGCCGCTTAGCTAAATCCACCATCGGCAGCACGCCTGGCACAGGCCGCAGCGTGCCATCAAGCGACAGCTCGCCAATCATAAGCAGCCGCTTCGTATTAGGCAGCTGTAACTGTCCGGTTGCCATCAACAGCCCTGCCGCTATAGCCAGATCGAAGGCCGAGCCTTCCTTCCGTAAATCTGCTGGAGCCAAATTAATTGTAATCCGCTGAAGCGGATATTCATAACCGCAATTTTTCACTGCTGATCTGACACGTTCTACCGCTTCACGAACCGCTGAATCCGGCAATCCGATAATGGTAGTCATAGGCAAACCATTGCTCAAATCGGCCTCTACTTCAACAACCACACCGTCAATCCCGTACAAGCAAGCGCTGAACATTTTGCTGTACATCGCAAAAAACACCCTTCCTATCGCAATATTGGCTGACTGCCCGCGAAGAAAAGGTGCTTCCTTATTCTCTCTTTATGAAACTCTTGCTGCTCGTATTGTAAAAGTATTTCTCTTCCAAGTCAAGAACTCTGACATCGGTCAGAACTCTAAGATCCCGTGCTTTCTCACCTGACCTGCCAGCGCCCTTCCTACCTGTCTAAAACGCATTTTGGATGTGCTCTACGGAGCAGCAGACGTTAGACTTATCCAAAAGCACGGCAACTACGTCAAACCTCACCTTCAAGTGGTACCCCTGCATCTGATGTAAATAAACAGCTGCTGTCTCCCGCACCTGGCGAATTTTCCGAGCTGTAATGGATTCTGCAGGCGTCCCGAAGGCGGATGAAGCCGCACTTCGGCTGCGGACCTCTACAATAATCAAGGTTTCAGAATGCTCTGCAATAATGTCCAGCTCACCGCTACGACAGCGCCAATTACGCGCTATAATACGATAGCCTAAGGACTGCAGATAAGCTGCAGCCGCTTGTTCAGCCGCCATGCCTTTGGCTTTGCGCGTATCCTTTCGCTTCTCTTCCTGGCGGTAGCTCATGGCAGCAGCCCCTTCCCTGCGGCCTGGTCCGAGCGATAGATAAAGCTTAGAATCTCCGCAACCAGTGTATACAGCTCAGGAGGAATCTGCTGATCCAGGTCGAGCTTGGATAAAACTTCAACCAATGCGGGATCCTCTTGAACCGGTATCCCATGCTCCTCAGCCTTGGCCAGGATTTGTTCAGCCAGATGCCCCCGTCCTTTCGCAGCAATGACAGGAGCCTCATGCTGGGAGGGCTCATATTTGAGAGCTACCGCCCTTTTTCTGGACAAACCTGATTCAGGCTCTCTAGATGATTCGCTCATACTCGGTAGTCCACCCCCTGATAGGAAGGCGGAACAAAGGATAACGAGGATTCAGAACCTGCAGATGCTTGGCTTTCAACAGGGATGCTTTCCGTCTTCAAAGCCACGAGCCGGTAGCCTGCGTTCTGAATAGCTTCAGCAATCTCCTCCTGTCGGCTCTCCAGGAATTGGCCTACCGCCTCACGCTCACTGTGCAGATTCAGCAGCACTTTGCGATCTGCAACTTGGACATCGACCATAACTTGGCCTAATGAGGACATTTTCAGGTCAAACCACAATCGACAGTTATTTGGGTCAAGCTCTCCCTTACGGCCCCGGCGCGACTGAATCTGAACCGTCGCTGTCTCTTCACCGCCAGGACCCTTAAATGGAATAAACATTGTGACTTGAGCAAATGGCATGGTGCGGTCCGTATTCAAGAGCAGCTGCTGTCCCGTTAGCTGTTGTACCATCTGACGTGCCGCATCCTGCAGTGGGGCAGGTGTATCCGGTGAATCCATCACCTGGAGCAGGATGCTCTTCAGCGTATCCCGAACTGCAGAGCTGATCGAATCCGGCTTAGCTGCCGCGGCATCCGGATCAAATGCCGCAAGAACAGCGGCGCGCCCTGCATCCGCTGTGCCAGGCACCGCAGCCGGGCTGCGATGCGGCTGCCCGCTGGCCGCCGCCGCTGCAGTCGGCGCCGCTTGAGGCGGCGCTTCAGCTGCGCCGCCGCTTTGCCCGCCCACCACATTCCGGGCAGGCGCATCACCCGTGCCGGCGGCCTGCTGAGGCGCAGGCGCCGTGCTCTGTTCCGCAGCCGAAGGTGCAGGCTGCGCCGCATTCCGCGCGCCAAGCACCAGCGCGCGGGCGGTCTGCTGCTCGTGCTCCACACCGAGCAGCTTCAGCACGCGGCCTACCCACGAATCCGTGGCGGGGGTAGGCTGCGCTTGCCCTTGAGGCGAAGGGGCTGCGCCCGCTTCGCCTGCAGCGCCTGCCGCCGCGCCGGATACGGGCGCGGCGGAGGTGGCTCCGGCAGCGGCGGGTTGAGCCGCCGTTGGAGTCGGCCCTCGCTGCCCTACGGCGCCGCTCAGCGGTGCACTTGACCCCTGGCCTGCTGCCGCCGGCTGGGACGATGCAGCCGCCCCTTGCTCTCCTCCAGCCCGTGCAAGCTCCTGACGGAGCTGCCCCAGCACATTTTGCAGCTTGTTCAGCAAGGCCTCACTTGCCTGCTGAGCTGGTGCGCCGCCTCCGCTTCCAGAAATCACAGCTGCACTCCCAGCCTTGGAATCCGCAGCTGGAGGTTGCACAGCCACTGGGGTGGCTTGAGCTGCTGGAGCTGTTGGCTTCGCCTCGCCTGATGACTCAAGCGTACTTGTTAGAAGCTGACTCACCTGTTCTTCCAAATTAGCCATCAGCTGATGAACAGGCGGCCCATATATGGCCTGACGAAGGCCTGCAAGACTTTCTCCTGTTACAGGAAGTCCGCGCTGCTGGGCGATCGCAGCTGCATTGATCCACTGGGCGAGAGGCACCTCTGGAGCCTTCCCGGAGAGCGTCTGGAGCAATTGCTGTGCCTGCTCACGCGTCATGGGCATCCCCTGACTTTGCATCAATTTAGCAAGCTCCCGATTTTGCGCGTTTGCCTCAAGGCCCATATTCTTTAATAGCTCTGCAATTCCAGCCTCGCTTACTACAGCTGAAGGTGCAGCGAGCAGAGGCTTAAGTACAGTTAACCCGTCCTTATTGGGAGGCTGAACCTGCATCATCATTGCTTGTCCTTTCTCTAACGGCGTTTCTAATGCAGCTTTTAGCTGAACCCCCTGCACTTCGACTACCGCTTCAAGCCCGTTGTCCGACACGCTAAGCACCACTCCGCGGACAACCTGTCCTGTTCGCAGCTCCAGTGTCTTGGCATCCGATGCCTGGCCGCCCGCCATCAAGCTTCTCACCACAGGTCCTATATTCATAAGGGCAACCCCCTTTTCTATTTATAAAAAAAGCACCATTCAAGGTGCCCATAGTTCATTATGACCTCACTACTAGAAGAGCTCCTGCTGTTCAACAAAAAGGTTGCGCATAAAGCTCTTCCGGTGCATCGGAGTAGCTCCTAGTGCCAGAATCTGCTCCCTATGCAGCTTGGTAGCATATCCTTTATGTATCGCAATTCCATACTCCGGATACTTGGCATCCCATTCCCCTTGACAAAGCCTGTCCCGGGTCACCTTTGCAATGATCGAAGCTGCGGCAATAGACTGGCTCGTAGCATCACCTTTAATGACGGACAGCTGAGGGTACTGAACATCGACTTTCTCCGCATCCACAAGCAGAAAATCCGGGGCAACCTGAAGTCCCTCGACTGCCTGCTTCATGGCAAGGCGTGTAGCCTGCTTGATATTTATCTGGTCGATCGTCGCCGCATCCACATAGCCGATCCCTACAGCCAACGCATGCTCCATAATTAATTCGAACAAAGCCTCTCTTTTCTTAGGTGTAACCTTCTTGGAATCATTGACTCCTTCTAGAACCAGCTCTTTCGGCAAAACCACTGCAGCAGCTACCACGTCCCCGAACAGGCAGCCTCGGCCAACCTCATCAATCCCCGCGATATGCTCGTAGTTCTTACCCCAGTATTCACGTTCTATCGTTAGCAAGTCACTCATGCTGCTCCTCCTATTGCTTTGCCAAGACAGTTCTTTTTCACAGTGCCATAAGGTAGCGTCCGTATTTGCTTGTTTTTGGTCTCCTTAGAGACACACAGATTGGGATCAAAGCTATAATTCAAAAAGGTAATTCCGCGGGTTCTCAAGCTTCCTTCGGTCCTTTCTTCATACTTTTGATCTATGAATCTATTCCTAGATTACCATATGAGCAGAAAAAGACCCAAGCCCCGTTAGGAAAAAGTATTCAGCTTGCTGCACAATCTCATATTATTTATATCGGCTGCTTCGCCTGTTTCCTTCAGTATCCTGCGCAGATTCCCATAATTTAAAATAAATATAGCCGCCAATAAATATTGGCGGCCGTACCTTCCCGCTATCCGATTAATATGGTGCCTCCATAGAGAAGCGACCCATTTTACCTGCTCGCAATTCACGGAGAAGAATGCCCGATGCTTTTTCCAAGTCCACTCGGCCTCCGCTGACGATACAACCTCTTTTACGTCCTATTGCCTCCATAACAGCTACGATTTCATCCGGATTCTCATAATCTGTTGGTGCCTCCTGAAGCTCAAAGCGCTCCTGGAAGTTTGGCCAATAATAACGCGCTAAATACTTCACTGCAAAAAAGGCAATATCCTCAACATTCAATATTTCCTCTTTAATTGCACCAGTTACAGCCAGACGATAGCCAACATTCTGATCCTCGAATTTCGGCCACAGAATCCCTGGTGTATCTAGCAGCTCCATATCGGTGCCAACCTTAATCCACTGTTGTCCCTTCGTCACGCCAGGACGGTCCCCGGTTGCTGCAATACTTCTGCCAGCCAGCCGGTTAATTAATGTAGACTTGCCCACATTCGGAATGCCAACGATTAAAGCTCGAACCGGTCGGGGCTTGATTCCTTTTGCAATTTGCCGATCAATCTTCTCTTTCAGCAGCTCTTTGGCCTTCAGAGGAATCTCCTTAATGCCCTGCCCGCTGGATGCATCTGCAGCAACAGCTGTGTGGCCCTCCGATTTGAAATGTTCAATCCATTCCCGTGTAACCGAGGGATCAGCTAGATCCGCCTTATTCATTACAATCATTCGCGGTTTGCCTTGCAAAATCTCATCAATCATCGGATTTCTGCTGGACAGCGGAAGACGTGCATCGACTAATTCAATCACCACGTCAATCAGACTTAACTTTTCTTGAATCTGCCGACGAGCCCGGGTCATATGTCCGGGAAACCACTGAATCGTCATTGTCTACTCACCTCAAGTTCCCGCTATGCTGACAATATATGTCAAGTGTTAGCTTAATGTTTAATGAAATGAATATCCTTCATTGGCCAGAAAACCAGATCCGCTCGGCCTACAATGTCACTATAGGGAACATAACCGATCATGCGGCTGTCTGTACTGTCTGAACGATTATCACCCAGTACAAATACATGGCCTTCAGGCACAGTATCTTCCTTGACCTGGTCATTAGGGAAATTCATATCATTGTACAGCTCATTATTCTTATGTTTGGCTTCTACCGCTTCTTTAATGTACGGTTCATCAATAACCTGCCCGTTAACAATAACATTGTCTCCATCAACCTTGACAGTATCCCCGGGAACTCCGATCACCCGCTTGATAAAGTCCCTTCCTTCCGATGGCACATGGAACACAATAACCTCACCGGCCTTAGGCTTTCTAATGTCATACAGGATCTTATTCACAATAATCCGTTCTCCGGTGTGAAAATTAGGCTGCATAGACGGTCCGTCAACAATGAAGGGCGCGAAGAATAACCAACGAATCAAGAGAACCAGCACGACTGCAATGACAATAGCCTTGACCCATTCCAACGCTTCGTTTTTGTTCTTTTTAGATGCCTTGCCGGGTTGTTCCGCTTCATATTGCTGTTCCATGAATGGCTGCCCTCGCTTTTTGTTGGATTATATACACACATTTTATTTTTGGATAAACGAAAGGGGCTTGATTACCCAAGCCCCTCTCATGGTCGATAATCTTCAGATTAGCGACGTACTTCTTTAATTCTCGCTGCTTTACCGCGAAGTTCACGAAGATAATAGAGCTTCGCACGACGCACTTTACCACGGCGAGCCACTTCGATTTTATCGATTTTCGGGGAATGAAGCGGGAAAGTTCTTTCCACACCTACACCGTTAGAAATCTTACGAACTGTGTAAGTTTCGCTAATTCCACCGCCACGACGCTTGATTACAACACCTTCAAACAACTGGATACGCTCACGAGTTCCCTCGATAACCTTTACGTACACTTTCAAAGTGTCACCAGGACGAAAGCTCGGGATATCCTTGCGAAGTTGTTCTTGAGTAATCGCTTGGACGATATTCATCTATGACTCCCTCCTTCCACTCAGGCGTTCTTGCATCTTCCGGAGAACTCCCATGTCTCCCTCATTATCCGCAGAGGACCACCGAATTCACAACAAATTGAATTTTAACACACTTAGATGCTGGGATCAAGATAATTCTATTCCACACTCAATAATCTATTACCATAACACAACTATGAAGTAACTTTTGTTAATATCAAGCGTCTATATAGCAGGAAGCATGATTAAATCAAAGGAGGAATCCATCATACGGAAGGTAGTATGTAAAATCGTATTGATGCCCTCATAACATTCTCAGCAGCTCATTACATCTAGCCATCTGGTCCTTTTGCTTCATATCTTTTATGATTCTGCCCAAAATAAAATTCTAGATACATCAATTTGGTATTTATATAGATTGAACTAAAGTTTTACATTGAGCTTAGATCCTATAATATTCATTTCTTTAGTTCATTCTATTTATTCGACCAGGATTAGGAATCAAGAACTGGCTGCAACGAATACTGCCTCCAACAATTTGTAACATACTGGCCCTTAATTTTGTTTTCCCTTTCATCAATAAATGATACAATGTGATTATTATAGTTGAATTGCACTTATTAATCTTTACCAAATAGAAGGAGCTAGACATGCAAAACACGATTATCGCGAATATTGAGTTCTTTGCAGCTGCATTGTCCCAGAAAGTCATTACTGCATGGCAGGAAGACCCCGCTGGAGTGTACTGTGAAGTTGGACGAGGCATTGTTGAGAAATATACCGAAACTTATGTGCGCATCCGCAATGTAGATACAGGCAAGAAATCACATTATGCTCGGGAAACTACGATGTTTCAGACCCTGTAAACCTCCAGTTTACCAGATGTTCAGATCGCCAGCTTACGGGAGCGAAGGCTCGTGTTAGCTGGCGGTTTCTCTATGTGGTACCAGCGCAAAGCCCCCTGCCCAGCTTGTGTTCATTCAAGCTAGACAGGGGGCTTTGCTGTTTAAAATCGGAGTAGCGGGATTTGAACCCACGGCCTCACCCACCCCAAGGGTGCGCGCTACCAGACTGCGCCATACCCCGATAGTAAAACTACGCTTTTCCACCGTAAATTTACGTGAAATTTATGTACGTCATTCCCGATATATGGTAATTATACGTCATAGGCACGCACCCTTGCAATATATTACCGACTGTCCTACAATAAAAAAATTTCTAACCACAACTACACTTAGCTTAATAACTGTATCAACCTCAATGGTTATTTTATTACTTCATTATTCATAACGCAGACCACAAAGATAATCTTATTCAACACTAAATTAATTCAACAAATAACTCTCCCCTTTTTTATTTGTTTTTCACAGTTTTTTGGGACCTTAAGGATATTTAGTCAATAACACTTAACATCTAAATGTTGTAAAACGTATATCTATTTAACAATTTCAATGGATATAACCGTTCCAAGGTACCAAATTGTTCCTTCAGCTGCCTGGAATGTTCCTAATTATATTAGATCAATAGTATTAAATATTTAATTTTATAATTAAATCTCAATCACTATTCATTTGCCTAGTCGGTGGGTAATAAAATAAAGATATACAGCCATTTTATAGGGGGATGAATACATAATGAAAAAAATAATTATTTCACTGGCTACATGTGCTTTACTGGGAACAGCATCTGTTGCTGCAGCAGCTCCAAGTACGATCCAAGCAACGATCTCTAAGTTTAAAATCATCGTGAATGGTCAAATTAAAAGTAATTCATCAAATGTAATTCTTTATAAAGGTACAACCTATGTGCCTATTCGCGAAGCGGCTAATCTTTTCGATTACAAAACCGCATACTATGGTGCAGCCCAGGCTATTGAATTTAGATCAAACCACAAACAAGACAAATGGGTAACATTATCTGAACTCCAATCCTTAAATTCTGTTTCCATAGTGCAAAAAGCTGATGGGTCTAAGGGAGCTTATGACATTAAAAGTAATGGCTCTATACTATTCTCCGTCTATAGCGATCAATTAAATGATGGAGATAGCACGATTGTTTATATTTCCAACAATAAACCGATTCACGTCAAAAAAACTTTAGGTGCCGTTGTTTTGAATGGCCAAGATCTGCTTAATGCTGGTTTTAAAATTTATTAAGCGCAAGGAGCTCCTGTATAGGAGCTCTTTTTCTATTTTTCCATAAATAAACACCCGGCTTATATTCAAATAAGCGGGTGTCTTCTTCAGAGCTAATATTCACAGTTCTTCCAACTATGAACTCATTTTATGAGATGCAGATTGTTTACGCTTGGCATAATAGTTGAGAATATCATTAACGGTACGCAGCCGCCGTGTTGGATTCTGCTGTTGATCAGGATTTGCTAGCCTTTCAGAACAAGATAAGACCTGCTTGTCATATAATTGCGATTCCATATCATTTCAGTCCTCCCACTTGCTTGGTGCCATACAGTTTTAACATTGCCTATATGATTTACCCTAATAGCAGCCAATTGAAAACATCTTTCTCTTCTGCATACAAAAAGCTCCTTTCGGAGCAATTTACGAGCCCCTCAGCTACATTTTTGATTTAGATGCCGTTTCACCACTTAGGAAAGCACTCGCTTTATCGCGATGCTCATCGGTAATATGACTGCCTACCACCTTCATCACCGTAACAATCGCAGCCGCATCGTCTGTAAACCCAAGTCCTGCAATAACATCAGGGATTGCATCCAGCGGACTGATGAAATAAGCCAGAGCCGCAAGTGCAATACCTTTAACATACAGCGGGGTTTTCGGATCAGTTGCGCAGTAATATAGTGCTACAATATCTTTGGTGAACGGAATTTTCCCGGCTGCTCGCTTCAACTTTTTGAAAAAACTCCGACGTACCTGCTCTTCCTGTTTCGGATCATATTTCGCTTTCTTCAGATCAAATGTCTTCATATTCCTCTCTCGCCTCCAACTTGGCCTCAACATGATACAATACCACGAGGAAGGTAATTTTAATCATATGAAAAAAAATCCCGGCCTATTCCACTTGGAATCAGGTAGGGATTTCATACGTATATCTTCCATATTTATTTAGAAAGGTTATTTGCCCGCTGTCTCTTCAGCCCGAATTTCATCTAGCCACTTCTTGTCCTTAGCAGAAAGCTCTATATGCTGTAAAAGATCAGGACGACGCTGCCAAGTTCTTCTCAGCGCTTCCTTCCTCCGCCAATCGGCAACGTTGGCATGGTGACCACTTAGCAGAATATCAGGCACCTTCCAACCTCTAAATTCTACAGGGCGAGTATAGTGCGGATACTCCAGCAATCCAGTACTGAAGGAGTCCGTTACAGCGCTTGTCTCATTGCCAAGAACACCCGGAAGAAGCCTAACCACACTATCGATTACGACCATAGCAGGAAGCTCGCCCCCAGTTAAGACATAATCTCCAACAGACAGCTCGTCCGTAACCAAATGCTCACGTATCCGCTCGTCATATCCTTCATAGTGGCCGCAAATAAAGATGAGATGCTCCTCTGCGGACAATTCTTCCGCCTTAGACTGAGTAAAGGTCTCGCCCTGCGGACACATCAGAATGATCCGTGGAGGCCGGCCGACCGCACTCGGATCTGGAACTCCAGCTTGTGAAGAAAGCCCCAGTACATCCTCAACCGCTCGGAAGATCGGTTCAGGCTTCAATACCATTCCTCCACCACCACCATAGGGTGTATCATCCACAGTGCCGTGTTTGCTCTCCGAATAATCGCGAAAGTTGATCGCGTTTAACGAAACAATGCCTTTATCCTGTGCTTTTCCTAGAATGCTTGAGCCGAATACACCCGAGAACATTTCAGGGAAAAGAGTCAGTACATCTACACGCATCATTACAGCAGTCCTTCCAAGAGATGAACCTTGACCAGCTTGTCCTTTACGTTAACATCAAGCACTACATCGTCAATGACAGGCAGCAGCAAATCCTTGCCGGTAGCAAGCTTCACGACCCAAACATCATTAGCGCCAGGACGCAGAATTTCCTTTATCGTGCCCAATGTCTCTCCTTCATCAGTAACCACCTGGCACCCGATAATTTCATGAAAATAATACTCGTTCTCCGGAAGCTCTACAGACTGGTCTTTGGGTACCTTAATATCCCACCCCTTGTAGCGCTCGATATCATTAATATTGCCATATTCCTTAAATTTGACGATATAGGTCTGTTTATATGGACGAGATGCCTCCACGGTTACCTTGATCTGCTTTCCTGATTCAGGATCAATGATCATCAGCTCACTCTTCGGTGAGAAACGGACCTCCGGAAAGTCTGTGCTAAGCAGTACCTTTACCTCGCCACGAATACCGTGTGTATTAACAAGCTTTCCCACAGTCAGTAATGATTCCGACATGTCTTCCTCCCAGTTCATAAATCCATAATGAGATAATCTTCAGCATGTACGAAAAAGGGCTAGGACATGCATCCTAACCCGCTTTCGTATATCTTTAAGATATGATGTCCACGGTTACCCGCTTATCCATCTTAACAGCTGCCGATGTAACTACCGTGCGAAGCGCCTTGGCAATCCGGCCCTGCTTGCCGATCACCTTCCCCACATCCTCGGGATGTACGGTAAGCTCATAAACGACAAGATGTTCCTTCTCCACGACGTTCACACGGACATCGTCCGGATGATCAACTAAAGCCTTCGCAATAACGCCGACTAATTGTTCCATAGAGGACCCTCCGAATCAGCCATTATTTCTGCTGCTTAAGCTCGTGGAACTTCTTCAACACGCCAGCTTTGCTGAGCAGGTTGCGAACAGTGTCAGAAGCTTGAGCACCGTCTTGAAGCCATTTAAGAGCTTTCTCTTCATCAATCTTAACTACTGCCGGCTCAGCGACCGGATTGTAGTAACCGATTTCCTCGATAAAACGACCGTCACGTGGGGAACGAGAATTCGAAACAACCACACGGTAGAAAGGAGCTTTGTGAGCACCCATACGTTTCAGACGAATACGAACTGCCATGAAAAATTCACCTCCTTACAAGAATCAAACTTTTTATATCATACCGCTACCGGCTTTTAGCGGAAAGGAAATTTCAAGCCTTTGCCGCCCTTGCCTTGAAGACCGCGGAGCATCTTTGCCGCTTTACCGCCTTTGGATCCGCCCATCATATCAGAGAACTGCTTCATCATACGGCGCATTTCATCAAACTGCTTAATGAGCCGGTTGACATCCGCAAGGTTTGTACCGCTGCCAGCGGCAATCCGTTTGCGGCGGCTGTGGTTAATCATATCAGGATTTTGCTTCTCATCCTTCGTCATTGAATGAACGATAGCTTCCACACGACCCATTTGCTTCTCATCAACCTTGAGATCCTTCATTTGCTTCACTTTGCCCATGCCAGGAATCATATCCATGATCTGGTCCAGTGGCCCCAGCTTCTTGACTTGATCCATTTGCTCCAGGAAATCGTCGAATGTGAATTCGGCGTTACGCATTTTGCGCTCCATTTCCTTTGCTTTCTCGGCATCAATGTTAGACTGTGCTTTCTCAATCAGAGAGAGCATGTCCCCCATCCCTAGAATCCGGGAAGCCATCCGTTCCGGGTGGAACGGCTCAAGTGCATCAATCTTCTCACCAAGGGCTGCAAACTTGATCGGGCAGCCGGTTACCGCTTTAACCGAAAGGGCCGCACCACCACGCGTATCACCATCAAGCTTTGTCAGCACAACCCCCGTCAAGGACAGCTGGTTGTTAAAGCTCTCCGCAACATTAACTGCATCTTGACCTGTCATAGCATCAACTACAAGCAGTACTTCGTCCGGCTTGACCGTCTCATGAATCTGACGCAGCTCTTCCATCAGCGCCTCATCGACATGCAGACGGCCCGCAGTATCAATAATGAGGTAGTCGTTGCCATTCTCCTTGGCCTGCTCCAGGGCCTGGCGAGCAATCTCTACCGGGCTGATCCCTTCGCCAAGCGCGAATACGGGAACTTTGATCTGCTCACCCAGCACCTGCAGCTGCTTGATCGCCGCAGGACGATAAATATCGCCTGCTACCAGCATCGGCCGATGATTGTTCTTAAGAAGCAACTTGGCCAGTTTGGCTGAGGTTGTAGTTTTACCAGCACCCTGCAAACCTGCCATCATAATTACGGTTGGCGGACGAGTGCTCTTGGCCAACTTCTCCTGGCTGCCGCCCATAAGCTGAGTCAGTTCTTTGTTTACTATGTCAATGATGACCATGCCTGGCGTAAAGCTTTCCATCACTTCACTGCCGACAGCCTTCTCTTTGACTTTTGCAATGAACTCTTTGACTACTTTAAAGTTAACGTCCGCTTCAAGCAAAGCCAGACGCACCTCGCGCATCGCCTCATTGACATCATCCTCAGATACCTTGCCCTTGCCGCGCAGCTTGCTGAATACGCTCTGCAGCCTAGATGTTAATCCTTCAAATGCCATGCTCCGGTCACCTCCTATCTAAATTACTCTATTCTACCTTACGTTAATTATCATTTATAATTCTTCAAGCTCACTCACGAGCTCTTTAACTTCCTTCTTAGGCTTCGGGTCTATTATGTTAGCTTCAATCAAGTAGCCCAGCTTACCGATCAGTTCATTGCGGCGCTGCTGCTTCTCCAACAAACCCAGCTTTTCTTCGTACAGTTCAAGCATCTGCTCTGCACGCTTAATATGTTCATATACCGCCTGGCGGCTAATTTCAAATTCCGAAGCAATCTCGCCTAGCGAGAAATCATCATGAAAATAATATTTAAGGAACGTCTGCTGCTTCTCTGTCAGCAGCAATTCATAGAAGTCAAACAACAGGTTGATCCGGTTTGTCTTCTCAAGCCGATTCTCTTGACTCAAATTCGGGCACTCCCTCCGTCAAGGAAAAACACTTTACAGCGATATCAACGTTCCTTATCATACATAACTCAAAAGAAGATGTCAAGCATAATTACTTAACATCTTCTTCAACCAGCAGTTCATATGGATAAATCGGGTTAGCGGATTGGAAGCAGATACAGCAAAATGGCGAAGAAATGCAGCACACTTCCGGCAAGCACGAACAAATGCCAGATGGCATGATGGTAAGGGAAGCCCCGCCATACATAGAACACGGTCCCTAGCGTATACAGAACCCCCCCGGCAACGAGCAGGTTGATCCCTCCTGCAGGAACAGTCGCTAAGAGCTGAGGCCAAATCATCATGATCAGCCAGCCCATGCCAATGTAGAAAATCGTGGACATGAACAGGAATTTCTTCACGAAGAATGCTTTAAATACAACCCCAAACACCGCAATTCCCCATACAATGCCGAACAAAGTCCAGCCAAGTGTCCCGCGAGTGGCTACGAGCAAGAACGGTGTGTAACTTCCGGCAATATACAGATAGATCGAAGAGTGATCAAAAAACTCAAACAGATCCTTTACCTTTCCCTCACGGAGACTGTGAACCATGGTTGAACAGGAATACAACATCAGCATAGTAATCCCATAGACAATGTAGCTTCCAAGATGCCAGCCGGTTCCCTTCGTACTCGCAAAAACAATTAGCAGCACGAGAGCAGCCACGCTAAGCAAAGCTCCAATCCCGTGGGTGATGGCGTTAGCCACCTCCTCCTTACGGGAGTATGTGTACGTATTCGCCATAAGTATCGCTCCTTTCCAAGCCTCTTTTTTACCCTTTATTGAACTGTGTTTTCCTTGCTGTCTTCTTCTGCAATCAACCCTGCGAACAATCCATGTACAAACTGTTCGGAGTCAAATTTCTGTAAATCCTCCATCTTCTCACCTAGTCCGACCAGCTTCACAGGCAGACTAAGCTCTTGCCTGATGGCTACGACAATCCCGCCCTTCGCGGTACCGTCAAGCTTGGTCAGCACAAGTCCGGTAACACCGCTCTTCTCCCCAAACAACTTCGCCTGACTGAGTGCATTTTGTCCTGTAGTTGCGTCCAGCACCATCAGCACCTCATGAGGAGCGCCTGGAATTTCCCGCTGGATGACGCGATAAATCTTGTTGAGCTCCTCCATCAGGTTGCTCTTGTTCTGCAGTCTTCCTGCGGTATCACAGAGCAAAATATCGGCGCCGCGCTGTTTTGCGGCCTGAACAGCATCGAACATCACTGCGGCCGGGTCTGAGCCCGCCTGCTGCTTAATTACCTCAACCCCTACGCGCTGCCCCCACACTTCCAGCTGCTCAATCGCACCTGCGCGGAACGTGTCACCAGCTGCCATAAGCACTTTCTTGCCCTGCTGCTTGAAATGATGGGCAAGCTTGCCAATCGTTGTCGTCTTGCCTACTCCATTAACCCCAACAAACAGAATAACTGTGATTCCATCAGGATTCATACGCAGAGAGTTATCTTGATCTCCCTTGAGCAGCCCGACAAGCTTCTCTGACAAAATAGGCTGTAGCTCAGCAGCGTCCTCAATCTTCCGCTTCTTCACTTCCACGCGAAGATCGTCAATTAATTTAATAACCGTGTTTACCCCAACGTCAGCACCAATGAGGATTTCTTCAAGCTCTTCGAAGAACTCCTCATCAATCTTTTTGCGCCGTGTGATCAAGTCGGCAACCTTCTCAACAAATCCCTTTCGGCTCTTCTCTAGTCCGTCCTTAAACTGCTTGGTTACCGACTCCGTCTTGGCCGCGATGCTCTCCTTCAGTTTCTTGAAGAAACTCATGTGTATCCCCCTAATAAATCCGGGAGGCGCTGTTAGGTGAGCGCCTACCTGATTCTAATGTATGCTCTTATGCTGAATTTGTAATTCCTAAGGTTGAAAATCTCTATTCTTACTTATTATGACATGCTCGTACACCTTAAGCAATTTCCGCCTCTTCGTCCTCCAGCTTCACGGAGACGAGCTTGGAAACGCCGCCTTCTTCCATAGTTACTCCATAGAGGACGTCGGCTTCTTCCATCGTTCCTTTGCGATGGGTCACGACGATAAATTGCGTCTGTTCGGAAAACTCGCGTAAATATTGTGCGAAGCGGACCACGTTCGCTTCATCCAGCGCGGCCTCCACCTCGTCGAGCACGCAGAACGGAACCGGCTTCACCTGCAAAATGGCAAACAGCAGCGCCATGGCAGTAAGCGCACGCTCGCCTCCGGAGAGCAGCTGCAAATTCTGCAGCTTCTTCCCTGGCGGCTGTGCAACAATATCAATTCCGGTTTCCAATAAATTTTCCGGGTCTAGCAGCACCAAATCTGCTCTTCCTCCGCCAAACAGTTTGGAGAACACGATAACAAATTCACGGCGAATTGCATCAAAGGTAGACTTGAAGCGCTTCGACATTTCATCATCCATTTCCTTGATTACCTGATATAAGGTAGCTTTGGCTTCAACCAGGTCGTTCTTCTGTTCGCTCAGAAACTCATAGCGTTCAGACACCCGTTCATATTCTTCAATTGCACCCAGGTTCACTTCACCAAGCGCCGAAATGCGTTTTTTGAGCTCTTTGACCTCATCCTGAACCATGGTTGCATCCTCTGGAACCGAATAGCGAAGCTTTGCCATCTCATAGCTGAGCTCATAATCCTCACTCAGCTTTTTCAGAATATTATCTAGCTCTACATCCAGTCTGTTAGCCTGGATCTCGGTCTGGCGCAGCTGTTCTTCCACAGCGCGAAGTGCCGCACGCTGCTCCTTCGTCTCGTTCTCGCCTTCCTCCAGAATACGGGAGAGTGAAATACGAGCCGCACGCTTGAGCTCCAGCTGTTCACTGGCCTGGCTTTTCTTCAGCTTATAGGAATTCAAGTCCTCGGTCTGCCGGACGCTTTCTCGTTCGTTATTCTTCAGATCCGCTTCAATGGAAGCCAGAATCCTGCGGCTTTGCTCCAGCTCCTTGCCGCGGCTTGTACATTCTTCCTGCAGCCGATCAAGCTGTTCCTGCAAAGACAGCGTCTCTTGATCCAGCTTACCTTCGCGGATCTTCAGATCGGTCAGCTGGGACTGCAGCTCCTCCTTCGCCGACTCACTGGCCTTACGCGCAAACTCGGCGGCCTGAATCGCTTGGTGAATGGTCTGCTCCTCGTCCTGCAGCTTCACCAGCTTCTCTTCTGCAACTGCACGCAGCTGCTTTTGCTCTTCGATCTCTTGCAGATAGTGATCCTTTTCTTGACCATACAGCTCAAATTGCTCGGTGACATGGCGATATTCATGATCCAGCTGCTTCATATCGCCTGCGATTCCCTGCTCTTCACTGCGTTTACGGTCGCCAAGCTCGCGCAGCTGCTCAAGCTGCTCTTCAGCTTTGCGAATCTGGGCCTGAATGTCCGTCAGACTTTCTTTAAGCTTCGCAATCATTTCTTCACTTTGACGGATATCTGTATCCAGCTGTTCCAGCTGGCGTCCGCGGCCCAGCAGATTGCTGTTCTTACGATGCTGGCTGCCTCCCGTCATGGAGCCCCCGGCATTAACTACATCGCCTTCCAGCGTAACAACCCTGAATCGATACTGTCCTCTTGCTGCCATCTTATTGGCATGCTCAAGCGTATCCGCAAATACGACATTCCCGAGCAAGCTCCCCACAATGTCGCTGTACCTGGCATCATAGCCCACCAGCTCAGCTCCGATGCCAATGAAGCCCTCCGCCTCTTCCATATTCCGCTTGTCCATAGCGGAAATCTGGCGGGGACGAATAACATCGAGCGGAAGAAAGGTTGCGCGGCCGAGCTGACGCTGTTTTAGAAAGGAAATCGCCTGGCGGGACACCGCCTCGTTCTCCATAACAATATGCTGCATCGCAGCCCCGAGCGCGGTCTCCACAGCAATTTCCAGCTTCTGAGGTACTGAGATCAGCTCCGCTACTGCACCATGCACTCCTTGCAGAACTGATTTGCGGGAGGCCTTGAGCACTTCTTTAACCCCGTGCGCAAAACCATCATAATCATCCTGCATTTCCTTCATAGTATCCCTGCGTGAGACTAATGCCTCGCGTTTTTGTTCCCATTTGCGGATCCCTTCACGGCCCTCCTCGGCCAACTTTTGCAAAGAGTGGACCTTCTCGCTTTCAGAAATATAGCTACTGCGAAGATCCGAAATTTCCTTCGCCAAGCGTTTGAGTGATTTCTCCAGCTCTGCCCGGCTTGAAGAGAGTTTCGCCTGAGCTTCATTCCATTTGGTGCCGTCTTCCTCGGCTTTAGCCATCCGCTTCTCGATGGCCTCCTTCTGCTGATCCGCGCTGCGAATATCATTGCGCGCCTGTGCCATGTCATTCATGACCTCTAAGAGGCTGCCTTTAAGCCTCTCTTCCTGTGCACTGCTAATTCCACCCGTTACCCCTGCCAGCTTGGCTTCCTCTGCTGACAGCTCCTGACGCAGCTCAACCAGCAGCTTCCGTGCAGCTTCATACTTCTCCTTGGCTGCATCAAGTTCTTGGGAGCGGCGGTGATATACCTCCTCGTTCGCTTCTATCGATTGCTGAAGCTGAAGCCGATTCTGCTCAAGGTTCTTGAAGCGCTCCTTCAGAACTTCCTTCTGTCCCTCGCTCTTCTCAAAATTCTCACTGTATTCCAGAAGATTACGTTGAAGCCGTTCCAGCTCTTCTTCAACATCTTTGAGTGCCACTCTTTCTTTCTCCAGCTTGGCATCGTGGGCAGAAACAATAGTGGACAAGGCCAGCTGTTCTTCCTTCAGCTTGTCCAGCTTCTGATTCGCTTCACTCCACGATTCATGGATACGCTCAATCTGGAACACATATAGGGAGATCTCCTTGACCTTTAGCTGCTCGCGCAGCTCCTTATAATGCAGTGCCTTCTCAGACTGCTCCTTAAGAGGTCCGATTTGATCCTCTAGCTCACTGACCAGATCATGAATGCGAAGCAGATTTTGCTCCGTATCGTCCAGCTTTTTCCTAGCATCCCGCTTACGGGTTTTATATTTGACGATACCGGAAGCTTCTTCAAAAATTCCCCGCCGATCTTCCGACCGCGTGCTTAATATCTCTTCTATGCGGCCCTGACCAATGATCGAATAAGCCTCTTTTCCGATACCGGTGTCCATGAACAGCTCTGTAATGTCCTTGAGACGGCAGGATTGCTTATTAATATAATACTCACTGTCCCCGCTGCGATGAACCCGGCGAGTGACTGTCACCTCGCTAAAGTCCAGGGAGAGCGCGTGATCCGTATTATCGAGCGTTAATGATACTTCACCATAATTCACGGCCTTGCGCGCGTCACTCCCGGCAAAAATAATATCTTCCATCTTCCCGCCGCGCAAAGATTTCGCACTTTGCTCACCTAGCACCCAGCGAATCCCATCAGAGATATTACTTTTTCCACTGCCGTTAGGGCCAACTACTGCCGTAATTCCGCGGACAAACTCCATCTCGGTTTTGTCAGCGAATGATTTAAAGCCCGCCAATTCGATCCTCTTCAAAAACATACGATCCTAATCACCTCTAACGCCTATTGTAACACAGCCGCAGCCTTGTTGTAGAGCGTGTTCAAAAGCTGGAAGCCGCTGCTCTCGAAGCCTTTATTTACCCCTGTTCACAGCAAAAAAAGAACACCGCCTCTTGGGCGGTGTCCCTGGACAAAACTTATTCTGCTGCCCGAAGCTCCTCAAGTGCTACTGCAGCAGCCTGCTGCT
Source organism: Paenibacillus sp. CAA11 (assembly GCF_003060825.1). Classification (NCBI taxonomy): domain Bacteria; kingdom Bacillati; phylum Bacillota; class Bacilli; order Caryophanales; family Paenibacillaceae; genus Paenibacillus; species Paenibacillus sp. CAA11. The sequence continues at coordinate 1,810,883 of NZ_CP028922.1, read as the reverse complement.
CTGCTTCCTTCTTAGAGCGCCCGGCGCCCCTGCCTAGCCTGCGGCCTTCCATATATACTTCGGACACGAACTCACGTTCATGCGCCGGTCCACGTTCTTCCACAATTCGATATTCCAGCACCCCTAAATTGTGATGCTGCGTCAGCTCCTGCAGTTCAGTCTTATAATCCGTGATCTGCATTTTGCCGTTCAAGACGAGCTGTGGGAATATATTACGATTTAAGAATTCAATCACCTGATCAAGGCCCTGGTCCAGATAGAGAGCACCAATAAAAGATTCAAACACATCCGCCAGCAACGCTGGACGGGTCCGTCCTCCAGTCAGTTCTTCCCCTTTACCCAGAAGCACATATTGCCCAAAATCAAGACCTTCGGCAAATTTTACCAGCGAAGGCTCACAGACGATAGAAGCCCGAAGCTTGGTCAGCTCACCTTCTGGCCGATCGGGAAATAGGCGATACAAATATTCCGAAACCGTAAGCTCCAGCACCGCATCTCCTAGGAACTCCAGACGCTCGTTATCAGAGTGCTGACTGAAGCGATGCTCATTCACATAAGAAGCGTGGGTGAAAGCTTGCTTTAACAACTGCCGGTCATGAAATTGAATTTGAAGTTTGTGCTGTAACTGCTTCAGATCTCCACTCAACAGACTGACCCCTTACGCATCAAATTTCTTCAAAATAATGGTGGCATTGTGTCCGCCGAACCCGAAGGAATTCGACATAGTTACTTTAAGATCTGCCTTTCTGGCAACATTAGGTACATAATCCAGGTCACATTCAGGATCCTGGTTCTCCAGATTAATGGTTGGCGGAATGTATCCATGCGTTAAGGCAAGTCCGCAAACAACTGCTTCAACGCCGCCAGCGGCTCCAAGCAGGTGGCCCGTCATGGACTTGGTCGAGCTCACTGCTACCTTATACGCATGATCTCCGAGCGCCTTCTTCACTGCCAGTGTCTCCGAACGATCCCCCACAGGAGTCGACGTTCCGTGAGCATTGATATAATCAATCTCTTCCGGCTGAATCCCGGCATCGCGGATAGCCATCTTCATGCAGCGAGCCGCTCCATCTGGATCGGGCTCTGTGATATGGTAGGCGTCCGCGCTCAGACCATAGCCGATAACTTCGGCATAAATATGCGCTCCGCGCTGCTCGGCATGCTCTAAGGACTCCAGAATCAGAATCCCTGCGCCTTCTCCCATTACAAATCCATCGCGGCCCGTATCGAATGGACGGCTCGCCTTCTCAGGCTCATCATTGCGTGTAGACATTGCACGCATAGAACAGAAGCCGGCCATACCTGTCGGTCTGATCGTAGCTTCCGCACCGCCGCAAATCATCACATCGGCGTCACCGCGCTGAATCAGCCGGAAAGAGTCACCGATGGAGTGACTGCCTGTGGCACAGGCCGTAACCTGTGTCGTATTTGGTCCTTTAGCTCCGAACATGATCGACATTTGGCCGGATGCCATGTTGGCGATCATCATCGGAATAAAGAACGGGCTGACCCGTTTAGGGCCTTTTTCCAACAAAATATTATGCTGATCTTCCCAAGTACCCAGACCACCGATCCCTGAACCGATAGAAACACCGATTCGCTCAGCATCCGTATTCTTTCCGATCTCCACACCGCTGTCCTGCATTGCTTTTGAGCCTGCAGCAACCGCAAGTTGTACGAAACGGTCCATTTTACGGGCTTCTTTGCGATCCATATAATCCTCTGGATTGAAATCCTTTATGGAAGCAGCAATCTTTGTAGGATATTCACTTACATCAAAAGCATCAATTAGGCTGACACCGGACTTACCCTTCATCAGGCTGTCCCAGAACGTATCCAGTTCCTGTCCGAGCGCAGTCATTACGCCCATGCCTGTCACGACCACTCTATGTTTCAAACACGCTCACCTCGTATAGACTGCATGTGCAAATATTTTTCGATAAATAGAACTCCATGCTCTGTAAAAATTAGGATAAAAATGAGGAGAAGTCCCGCCTGCAAAAGGAGGTACGGGACTTTGAATGACTTAGGTATGTGATTGTATGTAATTCACAACTTCACCTACGGTCGTAATCTTCTCTGCATCTTCATCTGAAATTTCCAGATCGAATTCGTCTTCCAATTCCATGACCAATTCAACAACGTCGAGGGAATCAGCCCCTAGGTCGTCTTTGAATGAAGCCTCCAGTGTGACTTCAGCTTCATCAGCGCCCAAGCGGTCTACTACGATGCGTTTTACACGCTCCAATACATCGGACATCCGGTTCACCTCCTCCATGGTATTATACGAGAATTGAAGTTAAAATGCCATAGTCCAGCATAAGTGTCCCCAGACAAGCGGAATTACATGTACATCCCGCCGTCTACATGCAGGGTTTGACCCGTCATGTAGCTGGCATCTTCAGAGGCCAGGAACAGCACGACCTTGGCAACTTCCTCCGGCTGACCTAGACGTGATAGCGGAATATCCTCCAACATCTTAGCACGCAAATCCTCCGGAAGCTCATTTGTCATATCCGTCTCAATAAAGCCCGGAGCGACACAGTTCACGGTGATCTGCCGGGAAGCAAGTTCCCGGGCCGAAGATTTTGTCAGTCCGATTACACCCGCCTTGGCTGCCACATAATTGGCCTGTCCAGCATTGCCAAGAACGCCAACCACGGAAGAAATATTGATAATCCGGCCAGAACGCTGTTTCATCATCGGACGAGTTACAGCTTTAATGCCATTGAAGACACCCTTCAGGTTCGTCTCAATAACCTGGTCGAAATCCTCTTCCTTCATTCGCATAATTAAATTGTCTCTTGTAATCCCTGCATTATTCACCAGGACGTCAATACTGCCCCAAGCCTCTACAACTCCAGCTACCATGGCATCAAATTGCTTCAAGTCGCCAACATGCGCCTTGATGGCAAACGCCTTAGCACCTAGAGCTTCGATCTCGGCAACTACCTTGGCTGCAGCCTCCTCGTTACCCGCATAATTCACGGCCACATTGGCACCTGCCTCGGCCAAAGCCAGCGCAATGCTGCGCCCAATGCCCCGTGAAGCGCCAGTAACAAGAGCAGATTTTCCAGAAAGAGGTTTGCTCATAAGTTCTCCTCCCTTCATGAAATAATACGAATTACAGCCCACCTAAGCGAATGCCTAGGGTAAGCGGCTCCTTCAGACGACGAGATCATGGATTAGATGATACTTCATCGCCAAGGTGCTGCTGCAGCCGGAAATCCGAATAAATGGCATTTACACGGGCCCATGCTTACGCGAAAAATCTATAGTTAAACCAAGCCCTAAGCCTTGAGCTCTTCTACTACCTGCTGCAAGCTCTCCAAGCCGTTTACATTCAAGGTACGAACGCTCTTGTCGATCTTCTTCACCAGCCCTGTGAGAACAGCTCCAGGCCCGATTTCCACGAAAGTATCTACCCCGAGCGAGATCAAGCTTCTAACACTATCGTCCCAGAGAACAGGGGAATAGACCTGCAGAGTGAGCAGCTGAGAAATTTCTTCAGCGCTCTGGGTTTCACGAGCTGTAACATTCGCAATTACGGGAATATCCGCATTACGGAACTGTACTTGTCCCAGCTTCTCTTGGAGTTTCTCTGCAGCTCCCTTCATCAGTGAGGAGTGGAAAGGTCCGCTCACTTCAAGCAGAATCGCACGCTTGGCACCAATTTCCTTAATGCGCTGTGCCGCCGTATCCACGCCTTCCTTGCTGCCAGAAATGACAATTTGTCCGGGACAGTTGATATTAGCCAGCTCGACGAGCTGACCGGAAGCCGTAATTTCAGCACAAAGCGCTGCCAGTGCCTTACGGTCGCCTCCGAGCACGGCCGCCATAGCGCCTTGCCCGCCTGGGACAGCCTGTTCCATAAACTCACCACGTGCCCGCACAACCGAGACAGCCTCTTCAAAGCTCAGTACGCCTGCGGCTGTTAATGCCGAATATTCTCCCAAGCTGTGTCCTGCTACATAATCAGGCTGCACGCCTTGGGCTGCCAGTGCCTGATACAAAGCATAACTTGTGGTTAATAGAGCCGGCTGCGTGTTGGCGGTCTGCTTGAGATCACCTTCCGGGCCTTCGAAGATTAAATCTGTTAATGCAAATCCAAGGACCCGGTTTGCGCCTTCGAAAGTCTCTCTTGCTGAAGGGACCGCTTCATAAACATCCTTGCCCATCCCCACAGCTTGAGACCCTTGTCCCGGAAATATAAATGCAATCTTACCCATATGAATTGCTTCACTCCCAATCCTTTGTCCTGTCAAGCTGCTCTATAAGAGATAAAGATAGCCGTTTTGTTCACACAAGGGTTACCATACCAACGTAGAAGCTCCCCAGGTCAAGCCGCCGCCGAAACCAACCAGCAGCACCTTATCGCCTTCCTGAATCCGGCCTTCTTCAGCCGCTTCAACCAAAGCCAAAGGAATTGAAGCTGCAGAGGTATTGGCGTACTTATCTACATTAATTACGCACTTCTCTTCCGGCAGATTCAAACGCTGCATAGCAGATTGAATAATCCGAATGTTCGCCTGATGCGGAACAAACAAATCGATATCCTCTTTGGCCAGCCCAGCCTTGCGCAGAACCTCATCTGTTGCAGCGCCCATGACCCGAACTGCGAACTTGAACACTTCCCGGCCATTCATATAAATATAATGCTTGCCTTCCTTCACCGTATCTTCAGATGAAGGAAGTCTGGAACCGCCAGCTTCCAGCTTAAGCAGATTTCCCCCTGCGCCTTCAGCACCTAAATCAAAGGATTTAAAGCCGCGGCCTTCCGGCACGGGACCAAGAACTACTGCTCCTGCCCCATCACCGAACAGCACACAGGTGTTGCGGTCATTATAATCAGTAATACGAGACAAGGTGTCTGCCCCGATAACCAATGCATTGTTATACATCCCACTGCCAATAAAGTTATTGGCGGTAGCGAGACTATACACGAATCCCGAGCAGGCTGCAGACAGATCAAAAGCCGCAGCCTTCTTCGCTCCCAGCTTATCTTGAAGAATACAAGCTGTAGAAGGGAAGAAAGTGTCCGGTGTAACGGTAGCTACAATGATCAGCTCCAGATCCTCAGGAGCAAGACCCGCAGAATCCAGCGCCTTCAAGGCCGCTTGATACGCGAGATCCGATGTAGCCTCTTCAGGAGCAGCAATATGTCTCTCCCGAATCCCTGTCCGCGAAACAATCCACTCGTCACTCGTCTCTACTATTTTCTCCAAATCTGCATTCGTCAACACTTTTTCAGGAACGTATTTTCCTGTACCGATGATGCCCACTGGCCGTAAGTTCATTTATTCCGTCACTCTCTTCCCGCTGATTTCCTGTGATATGCTCTCAATCAAACGACTTTGCAGCGCCACCCTTGCCTGGCGGACAGCGTTCTTAATGGCTCCGGCATCAGATGAACCATGGCCCTTGACAACAAGCCCGCTCAGCCCAAGGAGAGGTGCCCCTCCATGCTCCTTATAATCCAGCTTGCTCTTGAGCCCCCGCAAAGAAGGCATCAATACCGCTGCCGCCATCTTATTCATGAAGGTCTTCGTAAATTCCTGCTTCAGAATTGAAAAAAGGGTTCCCGCCGTCCCTTCAAGGGATTTAAGTAGAATATTCCCTGCAAATCCGTCACAGACGAGTACGTCGCATGCTCCAGACAGCACATCCCTAGCCTCGACATTGCCAACAAAATGAACAGGAAGCTGTTCAAGCAGTGGATAAGCCGCTTTGGTCAGCTCGTTCCCCTTCTTAGCTTCAGTGCCCACATTCAATAGGCCGACACGAGGCTGCTTAAGACCATGTACTTTGGTGCGGTAAATACTCCCCATCATAGCATACTGTGCAAGATGTTCAGGTGCAGCATCCATATTGGCTCCCAAATCAAGCGCCAGCACGCCGCGGTCATCGATTGTCGGGATCATCGGAGCAAGTCCCGGCCGCTCAATACCCTCCATCCGGCCAACGACCAGGAGCCCGGTTGTCATCAAAGCTCCGGTATTTCCTGCCGAGATCATGGCATCCGCAGTCCCCTCTTTGACCATTCGGCCAGCAACAACCATGGAAGAATCTTTCTTTCGGCGCACGGCCTTTACAGGTTCATCCTCGGCCTCAATAACCTCAGATGCATGCTCAATCTTCAAATTCACAGGCTTCTCATTCATCAGGGGTTCAAGGACAGCCCGGTCACCTACGAGAAGCACCTCAATATCCGGCCACTCCTTCGCAGCCGAGATGGCCCCCTGTACATTACAGAGCGGCGCATGATCTCCACCCATGGCATCTATGGCGATTCTCACGCTTTGTGTCCCCCTTCATTTTGTTCGTGGCCATCCGATCGATAAATGACAAAGTTCCCTTGAAACACCATTTCTTCGCCCACGTAAGTGAACACTTCCACTTTCGCTTTGACTTTGCTGGCCTGCCCGGATCTGACATAAGCCTTGGCAATGCATTTCTCTCCCAAATGCACCGAGCGAACAAACCGGATATCTGCAGAGCTGGTAAGGGCAATCTCATCATTGATGACTGCCACCGCAAGGGAATTGGCTTGAGCAAATACATGGTGTCCGCGCGCAATGCCCGTTCGTGAGAACACATGCTCTTCGCGAATTTCAAAGATAGAGATGCCGCTTCGGTCAAGCTGCAAATCAATAATATCCCCGATCACTTCATGCAGCGGAAGCGAGCGAACCTGATCGTAGGAGCGTTCAGCCATAAGCTTAATCCGTTCCCTAAGTTCCGGAATTCCCAGCTCCATCCGATCAAGACGAATGGTCTGTATGCTAACCTTCAGCTGACGGGTCAGCTCCTGATCCGTCATAAAGGGATTCTCTTCTATCATCTTAGCGAGCTGCTGCTGTCTCGCACGTTTAGGCAAACGTTCGATAATCTAACGCCTCCTCTTCCGGAGAACTGACCCTAAAGGCCACATATTTATAGACAATATATTCCGATCCAGTTTAGAACCTGGTACTAACAATTAGTATAAAGCATCCTACACAAAAAAGAAAGGTAGCCATTGGGCAAAAAAAATAGCACCTCACCAGAGATGAAGTACTACTTTAAGAAAAAATATGGTGCTTACGCTTTGATGATTTCTCTTGATTTGTATGTTCCGCAAACTTTACATACGTGGTGAGCAAGCTTCAATTCTCCGCATTGTTCACATTTTACCATGCCCGGCACAGCCAATTTGAAATGCGTGCGGCGTTTGTCGCGGCGCGTCTTGGACGTTCTCCGTTGAGGTACTGCCATGGTTCCCACCTCCTTATTAAGGTCAACCTTATTCGACGTTTGTCTAATGGTTTATTATTTGTTGAAAAAATCCTTGAGTCCCGCCAGCCGCGGATCAATCCGATCTTCCTTCGAGCTGCCGTCATCTACACTCCAGTCCTTACCGCTCAGCGGAAATTGTCCGCCGCAGTTGTCTTCACAGACCATCGTATACGGCACATTCAGCAGCAGGCTTTCTTCCAGGAATGGAATCAAATCGACGTGATCTTCAGGAACATAGTTGACGTTGTCGTCAATCTCATCCTCATTCGCCGGTTCTTGTCCATGCACGAAGCGCTCCTTAAAGTCAATCGTAATCCCTCGGGTCAAGGGCTTCAAGCATCGTGAGCAAAGCATATTCAGATCCGCAGACAGCTCTCCGTGCACCTCCACCATATCCTCTCCAGCCGGATAGGCTTTGAGATCAACATGCATAGGAGAAATACCGACAATGTCCTTACGGCCTTTGACGATATGATCCACGTTCAGCTCGCCTTGAAACTGCACAGCTCCTTCAGCGGATGCCATTTTTCGGAATTGGAATTGCATCTTCATCACTCCAAGCAAACAAAAGTAATTATACCGATCAAAGAAGAGTTTTGTCAAGAATTCTCTTTATCTGATTTGTCCTATTGTACTACAAAGATGGGCGCTTTAGACGTCCTTCCGCCCAAAGGCGGAAAATGGTATATTACAGAGGTTCTTCTAGCCATAAACGATATTTAGAAGGAAATCATCACCTGCTGTAAAAGAGGAGGCAATTTTACTTGAATATTGTCGGAATTGTCGTCGAATATAATCCATTCCATTATGGACATGCTCATCACTTAGCAGAAGCCAAGCGAATTACAAAAGCCGAAAGCGTGGTTGCCGTGATGAGCGGCAATTTTCTTCAGCGCGGTGAGCCTGCCATTGTCGATAAATGGGCCCGGGCCGAAATGGCCCTGCGTCTGGGCGTTGATCTGGTGCTGGAGCTTCCAATCGCCTACTCATCCCAGTCGGCCGAGTGGTTCGCCCGCGGCGCAGCAGCTATCCTGCACGGCACCGGGGTCGTGTCCCACCTTTGCTTTGGCAGCGAGGCAGGACACACCCAGGAGCTGGCAGAGCTAGCCGAGCTGCTCGCCCACGAGCCCGGCGATCTGAAAGCGTTGATCGCCGAAGAGCTAAGCGGCGGGGCTGCCTACCCCGCCGCCTATGCCGCTGCTGCGGCCAGATTGGCCGCAGCCCGCCTGGCGCGCCCGGCAGAGCACGTGCGCGACCTGATGCTTGCGCCCAACAATTCGCTTGGGCTGCATTATATGATCGCGCTGCAGCGGCTTGGCAGCGCGATCAAGCCCGTGACGATACCCCGCGAAGGGGCGGGGTATCTGGACCCGCTGCCGGGCGCAGGGCCTATCGCCAGCGCGACAGCGATCCGCCGGCTTCTGCTGGGGCCGGGCGGCCTGAGCGAAGCGCGCCGCTATATGCCCGAAGCGGCTGCAGACATTCTGTCCCGCGAGTTCGCCGCAGGCAGAGGGCCAGTGACTTGGGAGCATTTTCGCACCCCGCTGTTTCACGAGCTTTTAACGCGATCACCTAAGCGGCTGGCGCATCTGCATGAAATGACCGAGGGACTGGAATACCGTCTGTACCGGGTACTCCCTGAACTCCCCGAGCCTACCGTTGAAGCTCTGCTTGACGCGCTGAAGACCAAACGCTATACGCGTACCAAGCTGCAGCGACTGCTGGTGCATCTTCTGCTTCAGCATGAGCACAAGGAGCTTGATCCCGCCTCTTTATCGAAGGGGCCGAGATATCTTCGAGTGCTCGGTTTTACAGACAGAGGCCAGCAGCTTCTAAAGCAAATGAAGAGCTTAGCGTCCTTGCCTGTAATTACCAGGCCGCAGAGTTTCTCTGACCCCATGCTGGAGCTGGACCTGCGATCCGCCGCCGTCTACAATAACGCCATGCAAGACCACAGCACAGCTCAGCTCTTCAGAGAATTTCGCCAAGCCCCCATTAGATGTTAACGGTTAAGAAGCAGACTTAAGCTGTTTCAGATAAGACAAGGCGTCATCTACAGTCTTCACCGGAACAAGCTTCATAGAAGTACCGATTTGGTCGGCCTTGTTCTTAGCATCCTCATAGTTCTCCTCGGGCACAAAGAAAATCTCTGCCTTTTTTCTGTCGGCAGCAACGATTTTGAACTGAACCCCGCCGATAGCACCTACCGTTCCATCCGGCGCAATTGTGCCTGTCCCTGCGATGCGGTGGCCTTGGCTTAGATCGCCTGATGTAAGCTGGTTGTATATCTCCAGGGTAAACATAAGGCCTGCAGAAGGGCCGCCAATATCCGTGGATGCAAATTCAACCTGTTTCCCCGGATCTTGGCTAACCACCTTACGAACCTCGCCAATGGTCAGCCCAAGTCCAGCCCTCGTCTTACCGGTTGAGGCATCTGTTAGCGTAATCAACTCGGCATTCTCTGTCACCTTTTTCCCGCCTCTGTCCAAGACGATCTTGATCTTATCGCCCGGCTTCTTCCCGCTAAGGAGGGCAGTTAAGGCGTCACGATCCTTCAAGACCTGGCCGTCAATGCTGATAATCTTATCTTTCGTCTGAAAGTTCCCTTTGGGGGCCGGATTTGTAGACAAACCTACAACAAAAATATATTGGGGCTCTACGGTATATGGTTCCTTGGCCTTTCTGTAGGCAGCTTCCATCGCATTGGATTGGGAACTGGTCATATAGAGCAACTGCTGAGTATCATATTCAGCTTCGTTCCGCTTCGGCTTGGAACTTATCACCGCATTTCGGTCCAGCTTAGCAAATACCCAGCCTGCGACATTTAAATAACTCCGCGAGACGGTCGTCAGCATGAACGTGCCCTTCTCCTGCTGATCCCCTTCCTTCATTAGTATCATCGGTTTAATCTCATCTGCTGAACCTGGCCGATCCGCCATATAAGGGATGGGCATAAAGACCACTACATACAGAATCAAGATAAAACCAAGCAAGAAAAGCGCCGCCTTCCACCACTTTCCTGTACTCTTGTTCATAGCTCCCACCTTCCTCCTGCTTAACTCTCTCCCATTTGGCAGAGCTTGGTCTGTTTCGATTTACAACCGCATAGACATGGTCTAGAAGAACTCAGGGTTGTACATTTTGAATTTTATTTTAATTTAGACAAAATCAAGATATTAATCATAGAGGTGAAGCTCATGAACCGCGACTTGGCCACGGCTGGCCGGATGCGCACCAGCGCTCTGCTGGCTCTTGGAGCAGCAGCCATAGTGGCCTGCATTGTTTACGCTCCACAGCAAGCCTTTGAGGCATCACTTGAGGGCTTAAAGATCTGGTGGCATATCGTCTTCCCGGCACTTCTCCCTTTTCTTGTACTTACAGAGATGCTGATTGCATTAGGGATTATACATGGCATTGGCACTTTGCTGACCCCTCTTATGCGCAGCCTCTTTCGTCTGCCAGGGTCGGCAGGCTTTGTTCTGCCGCTTGGCGCTGTTGTCGGCTTCCCATCTGGAGCTGCGGCTGCTGCCAAGCTGCATCAGAGAGGACAGCTGCCCTCTTCAGAAGCCGCCCGCCTGGCTGCCCTCTCCCATTTCTGCAATCCCATGCTGATCATTATTGTGATTAGCGCCGGATTTCTGCATCAGCCTGCTGTAGGAAGCCTGCTGCTCATCGTACATCTGCTTGCAGGACTTGGTGCAGGATTCATTTACTCCCGTATGGGACGGGGAGCCCGGAACAAAGCTGCAGAAGCCGAAGTGCCTGAACAGCCTCACGCAGTAGCTGCCAATCGAAGTCAAGTGTCCCTCTTCAAGCAGGCTTACCGCAGTATGGAGCAGGCCCGCAGGCTTGATGGGCGCAGCTTTGGCAAGCTGCTCGGGGATGCCGTAAGCGAAGCCGTACAAACTCTTATGACGGTCGGCGGATTTATGCTCATTTTTGCAGTAGTCATTCAGATTCTGTCCAGGGCTTTTCCTTCCGGCTTTCCGGCCTATATCTTGCCGGGCTTATTGGAAGTGCATCTAGGCACTTATGCTATTGTACAACAAGGTATAACATCGCCAGCACTGCAAGCAGCACTGCTCAGCGCGGTTTTAGGCTGGGGAGGCCTGTGCAGCTATTTTCAGGTACGGGCCGTCCTCAAACCAGCTGGTCTGCAGATCCGGGGATTCCTATTCACCCGCCTGCTGCATGGAGCTATTGCCTATGTACTTACTTTGCTTATTTGGAAGCAGTTCAACTCATGGTTTCCCCAATTAACAGCAGTGTCTACAGATTCAGGGGCAGAAGGCTCGTTAAGCCCAGTATTTCTCTTCCCCAATGGGTCTCAGTCCATGGAGTTGCTGGTCTGGCAATCCGGATTACTCGCTGTGGTCATTGCCGGATTAGTACTTTTCTCACTCATCTGGAAGCATAGACGCTCCGAGCACTAATTTGAATTCTGCTGAGTCTGATCCATTTTGCTTCTCAATGCCTCTTCAACCTCTGGAGCCACCAGATCACCTACATCACCGCGGAAATACGCAATCTCCTTCACTACACTAGAACTGAGGTAAGAATATTTCGGGTTCGTCATCATAAAAATAGTCTCAACATCACTATTCAGCTTGTGATTGGTCGAAGCGATCTGCAATTCATATTCAAAATCGGTCACAGATCTGACTCCTCTTACAATAACGTGAGCCTGTTTAAGGCTCATATAATTAACCAGTAAATCACGGAAGCTATCGACTTCTACGTTTGGCAAATCACGTGTAACTGTACGAAGCAGCACCTTACGCTCTTCTACGCTAAACAAAGGGTTCTTGCTTGTATTGTTCAGCACGGCCACAATCAGTCGATCAAACTGCCTGGCAGCGCGTTGAATAATATCCATATGTCCCTTCGTTACAGGGTCAAAGGTCCCCGGATAGACCGCTATCCTCAAATTGGACTTCGCTTCATTCATGATGTTCTTCCTCCTTCAAATGATCCGCTGCGGGCTCTTGCTGCTTCAAATAGCGGTAAATGGATACGGCAGTTTCTCCATACTCTGCTTTGCGAATCTCTTCAAATCCCCCGATTTGCTCAGAATATTGATAGGAAGATTCGTATTCAAGAACAACTGTCGCTTCAGGGGCCACAATCCCCAGCTCTTCCATCTTCAACATCAGCTTGTCGCCATGCTTCATCCGATATGGCGGATCCAGGAAGATCAAATCAAATAAAAGCTCCTTCTTCCCCAAAGCCTTGAGTGCTCGTTCTGCATCGTTCTTATAGACCTCTGCCTGGTCTGCAAGTCCTGTTGCTGTCAAATTCGCCCGGATCACCTCAATGCTCTTGTACTCCAAGTCTACGAATACAGAGCGGTCCATCCCGCGGCTGAGCGCTTCTATACCAAGCCCGCCGGTCCCGGCGAACAGATCTAGGACTATTCCTCCATCAAAATAAGGGCCAATCATACTGAAGATGGCCTCTTTCACTTTGTCTGTTGTTGGCCGTGTTCCCGATCCGGGCACTGCCTTGAGTGTCCGTCCACGGGCACTCCCTGATATTACACGCAAGTCTGTTCTCTCCTTATCTCCGTCACATGCCGTGTCGTATTTTTCATGACGATATCGTACCACAACTGCCTGCGCTTGAAAAATATATCCTGCTTCGCCTTCCTTTTTTCTCAGAAATGCATGTATAAACCGGTAAGATGCGGACATAATGAAGATATCGACATCACCAAATGTCGTAGACAACCGCGGAGAAGACTTACGTTTCCCCATAAGCTCTTCGTCCGGTTTCTCCTCTCCCATGATGGGCATCCCGCAAGGGATGCCCGGACACAAGCCCTTGTACCATGGTTTTCACAAGGGCTTGTGTCCTTTTTTTGTATGTTGAGGACGGATTGGGATAAAAAAAAGCGACTTATTAAGTCTAAGCCACTTTCGAAAATTATTAAGAATCATTCCAATACTCTAATCACCATTGATGCTTATCTTCTATATATATATATATATATATTTCCAGTTAGCTAACATCCAACTCTAAGAAATAATGACATTTATTTACATATTTATAAATAAAATGTTTGGACAAGGAATTTTAAATAGCAGTATTCTATAATACGTAACAATACATAAAGGAGTTGTATAGAATGAAAAAGAAATTTAGCTTGATTTTAAGTTTCGCTCTACTCTTTGCTTTTCTATTACCTTTGTCATCAGTTAGTGCTTATGAGGGTGGTGTATTAAACGGCAAAGAACTATCCTATGGTAAGGGTTATGTGACCGAAGACACAACATCATTAGTCACCGATAATGAAGATTCAACAATGTTTAAACTTGATCCAGGAAAACAAATATGGTTTGAATTCAAGATTCCTGTTCAGTTAATTGCATATCAATTAAAGGTAGCCTCAGGAGATGCTACTAAACTAGGAATGGGTTATAGTAGATACTCCGGCGCTCATTACACCTATTTTTCTACCCCTTTAGTTGCAGACGGTAATAAAACTTATGGAAATAGCTATAACGACGTTCACTTTTTCAAGCTAGTTAACTCAGGAACTTCACCAGTTTATATTTCAGAGTTCGATGTGTTCATTAATAGTGAATATTATGAATTAACTCCTCCAACCAATTTAGTAGCTACTCCTGGAAATTCATTAGCAAAATTAAAATGGGATCAAAGTGAGCACTCAACGCTATATAATCTCTATCGTTCCGAAACAAAAGGTGGCCCCTACAAATTAGTAACCAGTACTTCAGCAACGTACTACTCAGACTCAACTGTAACAAATGACATAACTTATTACTATGTAGTAACATCAATTGATAAAAATGGTGAATCAAGTTATTCTAATGAAGCTTTAGTTACTCCATCAATAAATACAAACACGCCAGAACCTGAACCTAATCCACAGCCTTCAGGCGATCGCGCAATCCTTACCATTACGATGACCAATGGTTCTGAAAAGGAATTTGATCTTTCCATGAGTGAAGTTAACAGCTTCATTAATTGGTACGACGCAAAGGAAGCGGGTACTGGTCCAGCTAAGTACGGTATCGATAAGCACAGCAATAACAAAGGTCCATTCAGCAAAAGAGTAGAATATGTGATCTTTAAAAACATTCTTAGCTTCGAGGTGGACGAGTACAATACTGTAACTACGCCAACTAAATAATTTATAAAAGTAACAACAATAAGACCACCCAGGTTTAATGAAGTGACCCCTTGAATAGACATTGTAACCCCCTGGGTTAACCGATGGATTCTAAGGGATGCACTTCACCTACTCCTGAGTGGTTTTTATTGTCTAATTCGCTTCATGACTATTAACTTTAAACACATAAGTTTCCTTCATCGGCACTATAAACTTCTCGTAGGTCATTCGGAAATAAATGGAGGCACCGTCCGGAACGTACAGACCTTTCATGGTGACGCCCTCTCGCCAATGCGGCTTAGCCACTTCATCATGAATCATAAGCGGAGACTCGTGATCTGCATCATACTCAATTTGAGCCGCCATTCTCACACTATTCTTCTCTCCTAGAGCAGCCAATGAAGCTTCCACGAATTGAGGCTTTCCGGTATTATTGGTCCACTTAAACCAATCCTCTTCATCCGCAAATAACATATAAACTATATGTTTGTTACGCGGAGCAGTAGGCATCGCAGTTTCCTTTGTATTTTGAATTTTAATCGCCTGAGTTTCCATAGATTGTTCATCCACAGATTTCAGGTCGCTGCCGTCCGCAAACACAGGCTGCAAAGAGACTAATGAAGATACGGCTAGCATAGTAATCATGAGTTTTTTAGCAATCATTTCGATTTCCACCTTTCATAGTTGATTTGACTAGCAGCTCACTAGTAATAACATTTCAAACTGCAAAATTGTTACAATGGAGCTCTATTAATGAATCAAATGTAGAATTTACTATTACTTCAAAATATAAATCATAACCACTAAGTACTTACCCCTGAGTGGTTTCTATGTTTAATTCGCATCGTGAATATCAATTCTAAACGCGTAAGACTCTTTGACCGGCACAACAAACTTCTCGTAGGTCATTCGGAAATAAATGGAGGCACCGTCCGGAACATACAGACCTTTCATAGTGACGCTTCCTTGCCAATGCGGCTTAGCCACTTCATCATGAATCATAAGTGGAGATTCGTGATCTGCATCATACTCAATTTGAGCCGCCATTCTCACACTATTTTTCTCTCCTAGAGCAGCCATTGTAGCTTCCACGAATTGAGGCTTTCCGGTATTATTGGTCCACTTAAACCAGTCCTCCTCATCGGCAAAAAACATAAAAACCCTATGTTTACTACGTGGAATAATAGGTGTCGCAGTTTCCTTTGTGTTTTGAATTTTAATCGCCTGAGTTTCCATAGATTGTTCATTCACAGATTTCAGATCGCTGCCGTCCGCAAATACAGGCTGCAAAGAGGCTAATGAAGATACGGCCAGCATAGTAATCATGAGTTTTTTAGCAATCATCTCGATTTCCACCTTTCATAGTTGATTTGATAGCAGCTCACTAGTTATAACGTTACAAACTGTAAAATTGTGACAAAGAAGTCCTATCAATGAATCAAATGTAGAATTTAACGTTACTTTCAAATATAAAAAATCCCACCAACAATACGTTGACGGGATTTCTATTATTATATTGGTTACTTTAAGACTTCGTTTATTTATATTTGCTAAAGTCAAGCTCATAAACTACATGATCCTCTTCGCCGCTATAGGATAGGATTAGCTTGGCAGGCTGTTTGAAATCCAATCCTTTAAGTCCTAAGAACAAGGCATCCAGCATCTTGGAGTTCCCTTCAGGAGGCCCCATAATACTGTAGTAATAAGTCGTTGAAAAAGGATCCTCCGCTAATTGCTTATCTCCACTATTTTCATACTTATAGGGCTCATAGACTCTGTCGCCCTGCTGCAATTTCACCTTGTAATCATAAGCGAGAGGCATCGTCTCGTCTCCCTGAACGATGATAGATACACTGATTCCAGAAACTCGGGGAATGGCCTGGGCTTTTTCTAAATTCAATGTACGTGATTGCTGGGCTGTTAAATAAGAAGCCTCGACCACTTTTAAATAGGATGTTCTTAGAATAACTTTGGCAGGCTTCTCTTTGGGGTTAGCCAGGTTGTTCTGCGCTACTGGCAGCGCGTAAGCATCATATAAAGCACCCATCTCATCAGCATCGCTCTGCTCACCCTGATGGATCGCAGCCTCGTATTTCTCAGGTGTCATTTTGTATAATGGGTTATTCTTCTTCAAATTAAGGACCGCAGCCAAATCAGAATCCGGGTCCAGACCGTCGGACTCCGTTGAAGTATTTGCTGAGCTAGTTGAGTCGGACTCCTTCTCCATACTAGCATTTGCTTCTGAATCAGGTGCAGCCGACTTGCCACAGCCAATCAATAAGGTAGACAGACATAGGAATAACAATACTAATTTACGCATAACCTCTCCAAACTCTATTAAATATTTTTCCTAATAATAGGATCATTATCGATAATAAGGTAATCCCCCAAACTAAAGGTTACAAAATCGTAAACTAATTCTCAGCTTTGGGATGATCTCATCTCATATAGATATTAGCGAACGGCATCGTTCGATAGTTCTTGTAAACTTCATGAACAACGCGCCTTCCTGCTGGCAGAAAGGCGCTTTGTTCATTCCATGATTGTTCCGGGGTTGGCAACCTTTTCGATCTTCCGCTCTGTACGGCGTTCGCTTCCCAGATAGTATTTCTCCAAGGGCTTCAAATCATCATCAAGCGTATAGACAAGAGGGGTTCCGGTAGGGATATTCAAATCCAGTATTTCCTGGTTCCCGATGTTCTCCAAATACTTAACCAATGCTCTCAAGCTGTTGCCATGTGCAGCTATAATAACCTTCTTCCCCGCTTTAATCTGGGGAGCAATCTCTCTTAGCCAATAATCCTCTACACGTACAACGGTCTCCTTCAAGCTTTCTGTAAGGGGGATATGCTCGTCGGGAACATCCCGATACTTGGGATCGTTACGCGGATAACGCTCATCCTCTTTGGTAAGCGATGGCGGCAGGATATCATAGCTTCTGCGCCACAGCATGACTTGCTCATCGCCATATTTCACTGCGGTGGCAGCCTTACTGAGGCCCTGAAGCGCACCATAATGCCGTTCATTGAGCTGCCAGTTTTTTTTGACAGGAATCCAGAGCAGGTCCATCTCCTCTAGAGCAAGAAAGAGTGTTTTGATCGCCCTCTTTAAATATGAGGTATAAGCGATGTCGAAAACGAACTCTTCTCGCTTCATCAACTTACCCGCTTCTTTCGCTTCGGTAATTCCTTTCTCTGAAAGGTCAACATCCGTCCAACCGGTAAACCGGTTCGCCCGGTTATACTCACTCTCCCCATGTCTAAGCAAAACTAAGGTATACATCTCTTCACGTCGCTCCTCTCTCCGTTAATGTTCGGATTCAACTGCTCCGTACATAGAGCCTACCTTATTGATTACCCGATTATCCCCTTAAATATCCCTTTACCACTGCATCATCAATCAACTCAGTTACAAAGCTGTACAAAGGCGGTACCGTATATTGAAGCTCGGCCACCCTTGCCAGCACTTGGTTGCGGGCTACACCGTGCTTCCGCCACGCCTCTCCCTCTGTATAATAATTGTGCAGAAGCGGCTGAATCCGATCCATGGCTCTAGCGTAGCCAGCTTCAGCAGTATCGCCCCCTTCGAATTCCATCCATAAACTCAGCAGCTCATCTGCTTGATCTTTAGGCAGAAGCCCAAATATTCGCTTCGCTGCCCTTTCCTCCCGCTCAAATTTATCCAGATGGCCAGCAGCGTCATACGCAAACGTATCTCCGGCATCTATCTCGACAATATCGTGAATGAGCAGCATACGGAGCACTTTCAAAAGATCCAGACTGCGAACTTCAGCATATTCATTTAGCAGCACGGCCATCATGGCTATATGCCATGAATGCTCAGCATCGTTCTCCCGCCGTGATTTATCCATAAGAATCGTCTGACGTAAAATCCCCTTTAGCCGATCAATTTCCCGAATGAAATTCAGTTGCTGTTCTAATCTTCGCCGCAAAATTAGTTCCTCCCCAAATGTAAATTAAGATTATAATTGCATATAATTCCCTAAAGTAGGTCACGCTATAGTCGATTAAACAACAACTAAAATCAGGGAGGTCTCACCGTAATGAATTTTGTAAATGTATCTCAGCAAATCCGTCAAATCGAGCAAACGATTCGTGAACTAGAGCAGCAAACCCGCCAAGCCACAAATATGTACCAGCAAATGCTGGAGCAAGAACAACAGAACGCGCAGCGTCTGGAGGAGCTTGCCCAACGCGAACGAAGAGCCGCACAAACGATTCAAACGGCGTTACAAGGTCATCATAGAGCCTCCCAGCAATTCCAGCAAATTTCCCAATTGGTGAATCAAATCGAAAGTTCTGTGCAATCCCCAAGTTTCTCTGGAGGCATGCAGACCGGATATAGCCAGCCTTCCTTCGGCACTTACAGCTATGGCCAATCGGGAATGGGACAAGCTGGACAGTTTGGACAAGTTGGACAAGTTGGGCAAAGCAGCTTCGGAAGCCAAGGAGCAGCGCCAAGCTTTGGTTCTAATATCTCCAGCTCGATCCAGAACCTGGCCGAACGCCAAAGCGGCTACCAGCAATAAGATTAAAGGAGATTCGTCCATGTTGCCGCCATCTTTCTATAAAGAAGGCGGCTTTTTATATTGCCAAAACTTACCACACACCTTATATTGAAGGTTGTATTATACATTCTCTCTATATTAGAGACATAACCAGTTTGAAAGGTGTGTAATGTCCATGAAAGAAAAGCATTCTTTCCGCTCCCTCATCTCACTAGCACTTCTCCTCGTATTCAGCACAGCCCTGCTGCTTCCTGGAGGACAAGCCTATGGGAAATCAAGCTCGCAAAGCTCTGCCAAGACCTATACGGTCAAGTTAGTAAGCGCAGAACTTACCAGCAATGATCACGTGGGCAACGAATGGGCTTGGTCAGCTTCTGTAGACGGCAAATCATTAGACGTTGGAGACTCCATCACCCTTAAGAACGCCAAAAATTCAATCATACTGAAAAGCTACGCTGTCGAGCAAGATAAAATCCCTGACGAAGGAAGTGCAGAGAAGTCCATTTCCCTCAAATCCCTATCCAGCAATAAAACTACTGTCAAGCTCACTGTGACCGTCACCGAAAATCGCGGACGTTATTCCGGAAATAAAGCCGTTTGGGTATTCACATACCAAATCAGCAAAAAATAGGTGCTATAATAAAAGGAAACGAAACTATGGGAGGTATACTATGAAGATTTTTTTCCTATTCTCCCTTCTGTATTGGCTTATAGGTAATCCTTTCATAGCGCTAGTCATTATGCTGGCCTTGTTGTATGTGATCGATCGCCGCTTCGTTGGAATCTTCCCAAGCATCGGCAGACCGATCCGCCGAATGCGAAGCATCTCTCGTCTAAGACAGCAGCTGTCGCTCAGTCCACATGATAACTCTGTGCGGCGTGAGCTGGCAAGACTGCTTCTGGAACGCAAGAAGTATACCGAGGCCCACGAACTGCTTAATGAAGCCCTGCCCCACTCGGAGCAATCCGCGGAATTCTGGGTGGATTACGGAGAGGCCGAGCTGGGACTAGGCAACCTGGAAAAAGGCGAGGCCTATATGCTCAAAGCCCTAGAAATCAATGAGCGAGTTCGATACGGCCAGCCCCTTCTGAAGCTTGCTTCCGCGCTTAAGTCAAGCTCCCCGGACAAAGCGATCGGCTATGCAGAACAGTTCAGCTCCTCGCACTCTTCATCAAGTGAGGCGTATTACTTGCTGGGTAGTGTTTATCAATCCTTGGGCAGAAAAAAGGAAGCTAAGCATGCCTTCACAGAGTCCATTACGGTATACCGCTCGGTTCCCAAATATAAGCGCCGCCAGGATCGAAAATGGGCGGCCCGAAGCTTTCTCAAGCGCATGACTTTATAGCTTCGAGGAATCTTCCTGCAGCCGTAGCCATAGCCCTAGTAAAATCCAAAGAAACGCCCGACCATATTGGCCGGGCGTTTCTTCATGAATTTCTTTGCTGCAGCTACAGCTTCAACTCTGTGCCCGTCTCTGATTCAGCCGCTCTACGATGGAACGGCCACCAGTTCGCTCTGCCGAACATTCTTACCATAATCGGAATGAAGAACGGAAGAACTACAACGGAATATAGCACGAGCCCTGTCAGAACTACAGTGGCAATTTGCAGCATCGACATAACACCGGAAGGGTACATGGAAGCAAAGGTACCGCTGAGGATGACAGCCGCTGACAGGATAACGGTCCCCATATTCCGCATGGCATGAAGCATTGCATCCTTGATGTTCCACTCTTTATTTTCATTAAACCGGTCCATCAGGAAAATGCTATAGTCAATCCCCAGAGCGACCAGCATGACAAATCCGAAGAATGGGGTTGGCCAGCTAATGCCGGAATAATTCAGCAATTTAACGAAAATAAGTTCTGTCACCCCAAGCGAGGTGTAGAACGTTAATACTAGAGAAGCAATCAAGTACAGCGGCATAACGATCGAACGAAGCAGCAGCACTAAGATAATAAAGATACCGGAAAGCATCAGAATGACAGTACGGGTGTAATCGTCGCGCGAGATCTGCTTCAAATCATTGAAGGTACTGCTCACACCGCCCACGGCAATGTCAGCATTCTCAAGTGGGGTGCCCTTCACTGCACGGTCAACCGAAGCCTTGATCTGATCTACTTCATTGATTGCCTTAATCCCATAGGGGTTATCAGACAGAACTACATCCAGGGTCATTACCTTGCGGTCAGGGGACAGATACGTATCGAACACCTGCGTAATCTGTTCATTTTGCAAGGCTTCCTCCGGAACATACCAGCCGCCTAGTCCGTTGTCCGTATCTGCTACTTGTGTAAGGTAAATTTGCGCTGTTTCGAGTCCTCCAGACACTCGGGAGATCCCGCTCACACTCTGGTCCAAACCACTCGTCAGCTGAGAAATCTGTCCAGAGAACTGCCCAAACCCAGTCTGGATCTGCTCCTGGCCTGCTTGAATCCGTGACAGCCCTTGAACGACATCCGGTATTTTGCTTATGATTTGTCCTTGTCCGGAAGCTGCCTGATCCAGACCATTCTCCAGCTGTGTAATGCCGGTAATCAGCTGATCAAACCCACCCGCGAGCGCCTTTTGTCCCGCAGCGGCTCGAGCAAAGCCCTGATTAGCCTGCACCATTCCAGCAGATACCTTCGAGAGGGAGCTCTGAACCTGTTGGAGTCCTGCTGCAATTTGCGAGGCTCCTTGGCCCGTCTGGGTCACAGTCCCCTTAATCGTGATATAATCTGCATCCTGCGCTAAATCGGGGTAGCGCCCCTCCAGGCTGGCAAAGCGGCCATTTAGCCCAGTCAATCCTTGGGCCACGCTGTTAAGCTGCTCCGACAGCTGATCTACGCCTTTTGCAATCGGCTTCAAGCCTGCACCAAGCTGCTTGTATGAGCTCAGCAGCTGCTCCTCGGCGGAAGCCAGCTGCTGAGCGCTTTTCTTCGCCTTAGCCAAGCCATCCTTCAGCTGGCCTGCCCCGCTTGATCCGCTGCGAATACCTTTCTCAATCGCGGCAAGGCCGTCGCTTAGCTGGCCGACACCGTCCTTCAGCTTTGCTGTTCCTTCAACCAGCTGACCCGTGCTATCTGCGGCTGCTTTTAGCTTCGGCGCATTTTGGCTCAACGCCTTGCTGGCTTCAGACAATCCGCTTTGAATCGTATTCAGTCCTTCGGTTCCCTGGCCAATGCCTTTTCCAACCGTCATAACCTGGGAGTTCAACTGGAATTCATCCATCTCCTCCCCAGTCGGCCGGCTCAGGCCCCGCACACTAGCTACACCCTCCGTCTTGCCAACTTCGCGGCTAATCTTCTCGGCAAGCGCCATATATTCGGCACTATCCATGCGCTCATCGTTTTTAATAACCACTTGTGTCGGCAGTGATTCCCCTGGCTCAAAGCTGTCGGCAATAATATTAAAAGCCTTGACCGAGTCATAGCCTTCGCCAATTTCCTCCATGCTGTTGAAGGACACCTTGCCGGTATATGTAACCAAGAAAGGGACGGTTACCACAGCTACCACAATTAATGCAGCCCAAGGGCGCTTCAGTGAGAAGGAACCGATAGCTCCCCAGAACCGGTTCTCCTTATGCTCCAGTGACCCTTTGGCCGGCCAGAACAGCTTCTTGCCCAGTACCGCCATAAAGAAGGGAACAATCGTTAAGAGTGCAATCAGCATAACAGCAATCCCAACGGCCACAGCCACAGCAGAACGATACAGAATAAATTGCGATAATCCGATGACCATGAATCCGACTAGAACAGCCAGACCTGAGAAAATCACCGTTTTCCCTGCTGTACGGTAAGTCGTCTGAATCGCTTCCCATACATCATCTGTATGCTGCAATTCTTCCTTGAATCTGCTGATCAGCAGAATACAATAATCCGTTCCGATTCCGAACAGGACGGCAACCATAAAGATCTGGGTATACGTAGATATCGGAAAATCAGCATAGTCAACCAAATACGCTACAATTTGCTGAGAAACCAGATAGCTGATCCCTACGGTCAGCAGTGGAACAAATGGAGCAATAACGGAACGGAATACTACAAACAAAATTACGAGAATAAAAATAACCGTAATGTACTCCGATTTCTTCAGTCCTTCTTCGGAGCTGATGACCGTGTCCTCATTGATTTGCTCCTGGCCGGTCAGATAGTGATCGACCTTTACGGAGCTTAGCGAACTCTTGATATCACCCTCAATATCCTTCAGCTTGCGGTCCCCCAGGCTGACAGAAAGCGAAATTAGAATCGTCTTCCCGTCCTTGGAGATCATCTTGTCTGCAGCTTCCGGGACAGAGAAAGGATCCGTAATCTTGACGATTCCGATATCCGACTGCTTGGTTCGCAGCTGATCAATAGCCTTCCCGATGTCTTGCTTATTGCTATTTGAGATGCCATTCTCATCATGGAAGACGAGCGCAATCTGACTCTCTTTCTCTCCCCCCTTCGCATCTGACACCTCGGCAAGAATAGCAGATGCCTTAGAGGAGGAGTAGCCGTCAGGTACAGTGACGTTCCCTTTCTCTCGTACGAGGTCGGCCATGGAAGGCGCGGTGAACATTAAGACTGCCGCTAATGCAAGCCACAGCAGAACGATCCACCATCTTGCTTTCAATATGAATTTCATACCTCTTTGCTCCCTTCACTGACTAAACGAGCCAACTTCTCAAATGTCGCTATAAAGGTTTCGACCTCTTGCCTGTCAAAATGATCGAGATAGGACAAAATGAGCTCCTGCACCTTCAATTCGGCCTGATCAAATACGGAGTTGCCATGCTCAGTAAGTGAAAGATACACCAGTCGCCGGTCTGCTTCATCCCTGGTTCGTTCCAGAACTCCACGGTCCACCAGCCTTGTAATCATGGCAGTAATTGAACTTTTCCCCACCCTAAAGGTTTCTGATAGTTCTGTGGAGGTGCACCTTCCCTTCTGAACAATGTATCGTAGAATCTGGTATTGATCTGAAGTCAGATCATCGTGCACCGCCTCCATAATCTCCGCATTGGTTCGTCTGGTGACAGCAAAACAGGCCTCCATATAACGGTTATACCAAGTAGCTAGACTTTGTTTATCCATATCATCCCTCCTCTCGATACACAAAACAGTTCGATAATAAAACAGTTCAACAATGAAACTATATCCCCCATTTAGGCTTCTGTCAATTTAATCTCATCACATCCCATCATAGAACTTTAGAAAACACAAAAAAACCGGTGATCTCTCACCGGCTGTAACGTTATGCCTCATCCTCGTCCTCTTCTTCAACCTCATATACGCAGCGGAATCGCTCAATTCCATTTGGCAGCTCACCCTTGCTGGCAACTACAAATCCAATATTGCGGTAAAAGTCCACGGCTTCCTCATCGGTTTCCGCAATGATTCGTTCAGGGTTCTCTTTCGTTAATACCTCAAGAACAAGCAGCCTGCCATACCCTTGTCCCCGATATTCCGGATGTACGGAAATATGGAGAAGCTGCAGCTGATTCGTCTCATCCACTCTGTAACCAATGAGCCCGATCGGCATATCTGCCTCTTCATCAATCAGACCTAGGAGCTTGTTGGTCTCCTCGGCCAAATAGCTATGTGTCGCTCGGTCCAGAGCCGTCTGCTCGGGAAATACAGCATATCCCAGCAGCTCCTGAAGCTCAGGCTCTGCGATTCTTGGCTTCATATCCAATAACAACGATAAAATCCTCCTTTAAAATGAACGCCTATACTTTCTGAACCGCAAAGGTCAGCAAATTCGTGCGAAATTCAATAGATTTGTCATATTTCGTCTCATCGATACACTGCGGAACCACTTGTCTTCTCAGTACATTCCAGCCCATATATCGTTCCTTCAGCAGCTGCCAAGCCCGATCCGAAGACAAGGGCAGCTCAATGAGAGCCTCCATCGCCTCACGGGTTACCTTATCAATTTCAACAACATCCGTACAGAGGGACAGACAATGGATGCCTCCTACCTTAGTCCCCTGCTGCATGCGGTCAATCATTTGAAGCATCGCTTCCTCCGAGGATAAGTGCTCCAGACAGGAACAAGCCAGAATATAATCATAAGCATTCTTTTTAATATCAAATTGTTCTGCATCCGATTCTACAGCGACGACCACATCGTCAAGTCCGAGCTCCCGGGCTTTCTTTTTCAATGTGTTTACCGCATCCCCAAGCAGATCGACTCCTGTGATCCTCCCTCCGGACTCCTTAAGAATAGAGGCTATCGGCAGCGTATTCCGGCCAACACCACAAGCTAAGTCAAGCACCTGAGGATCAGAATCTGGAACACGCTCCAACAGTTCCATGACGATCCGATTCGGTTCTGAAATCCAGGTTCCGTTCTCAAATACTTCGTTTTCACGGTAGAACCTTTTATGGTAATCCGTCTCTGCCTGTCTTGCCTGCTCAAAACGGTCCATATGCCATAAGTCTCCTTTCGGTTCGCTTAGTCTGAGGACAGCCTTCATTCTCTCATACTAGGTTTACCCAAAAAGATGAATTGTTCTCACGAGAGCCTAAACCTTAGGTGTCTCTCTTAGGAACGACTTCGTGTATTCACCGTTCCGTCCTCATGGCCAATAATGACCATATCCGCCATGTTTACGAACAATCCATGCTCTACTACACCCGTAATCGCTTTGAGCTCTTCTGCCAATTTGGCCGGATTCTCAATTTTACCAAAAGCAGCATCTACGATATAGTTTCCATTATCAGTTATGTAGAGCTCGCCGTCTTTACGCCGCAATTCAAAAGCTGCAGCATATTTCTCCTGGAGTTTACGAAGGGTCCATTCATGGCAGAATTGAATGATCTCGATGGGAAGTTTAAATCCACCTAGGCATGGCACATCTTTACTGGCATCCGCCACGACTATAAAGCGGTCGCTTTGCAGGGCAACCATCTTTTCGCGCAGCAGTGCGCCCCCTCCGCCCTTGATCAAAGCCATATCCGGATTGACCTCATCAGCACCATCTATTGTAAGATCAATGCGCTCAATATCCGCCGCCGCGGCGAGTGGAATATTCAATTCACGGGCGAGCTTCTCTGACGCTAGTGAAGTTGCAATGGCCCGCACTTTCAGACCTTCCTTCACCCTCTCTCCAAGCTTCATAATGGCCCAGTAGGCTGTTGAGCCTGTTCCGAGTCCAACTGTCATTCCCTCCTCAATCAGCTCCACTGCCCGATATCCTGCCGCTTGCTTGCCGTTCATTTATAATCCCTCCAAATAATATGCGAACTTTAACCGAAAATCCCGGCCTGTAGTATAATATTAAAATCAATGAATTAAACATGATCCTTATGCTCGAATAAGTGCTCCAATGCTCCACGAACCTACAGGCGCTTATCACCTATAAGCGCTCATAGAGATTAGGGCCTGCCTTGTCCTCGCATGCTCTATCATACCAAAAAAGTTGAACGGGCCAAAATCCTTTTTTTGAAGAAGCCGCTAGTAAGCCATAGCAAATAAGCTCCAGCTAAGAAGCTGGAGCTTCATGTTATCCATATGTAAAGCTAATTTTGGTTTATTACAGCTGCGATTCCTTCGTATGAGATGTCTTCAGCCGCTCCAGATCAGCCTGAGGAATAGCATCTTGGACCAGACTCAAGATAAATTCCTCCGTGGCACATGTCTCATGCTTATCCCCCCTGCTTGCGAGTCATCTCTTCATGATACTTCCAGAAGAAGTTCTGATCCTGCTGGTACAAGGACTCTTCCCGCCAGTGCAGCCAAATTCGAATCTGGACACAACAGTCATGATGAGTCCGCCGGAACTAGCCACTTTTTATTGTTCATCCTTTAACCACACCCCTTAAATACAACTGCTTCGAAAATTGTACAGGGATGCATGGATGCATGACTATGATAAATTTCCAAAAAAGGTATGGAGATTATAGGAAAACTAATTCCCCAAAGCTTACCCTTGAGGAGCAGTTTTCGGCTGCTTCTGTTTAAGCTGTTTTTCCGGCTTGGGACGGATGGCGAACAAAATCAGCAGAACGGCAATAGCCGCAATACCAGCAATAACAAAGAACAAGGTCATATGGCTGGTTCCTACCAAGATAGTTACTGCGGGCGGCCCCAAAGACACGCCTATAAACCGCATGCTGCTGTACAGCGAAGTAATCGTCCCCCGCATTTCCTTCTCAATACCCTCCGTAATTAGAGAATCCGTGCAGGGCAGGACAATGCCGATGCCGATCCCACAAACCAGCAAGCAGGCAATCACGAAGTAAATATTATTGAATAATCCGACGCCAAACAGCGATGCAGCAGAAAGAACCATGCCGGCAACACTGCTCCATTTCATCAAAGTTTTGTTGTTGCCGATCTTCTTCCCGGTCAGGTACGAAGCCAAGCACAGCGCAGCTAAAGGAATGGCAAGCACCAACCCTTTAACGACACCCCGCAGCCCATGATCGGTCTCCAGTTCATCGGAGAGGTAGGACAAAACCCCGAAGAGCAGAAACATGCATATACCGCCGATCGCAAAAATAGACAGAAGCCATCTGGCTTCCTTTTTCAAAATTTGAAACACTTGATGAAGGAACTCTTTTACGGGCGGCGCTTCACGTGACAGCTTGGGTGACTTTGTCAGAAAAATCATCATGAGCAGTGAAACCAAGCACAGAAAAGGAATGGTCAGAAACGGAAGATACCAAAGCCACGCTCCGAGCAGGGCTCCCAAAATCGGACTTAGCACCTTGCCGAAGGTATTAGAGGTCTCTATAATGCCCAGTCCTTTACTGACCTCCTCCTCATCATCAAACATATCCCCTACATACGGAATTACGATGGGAAAAGCACCTGAGGCACCGATCCCTTGGAGAACTCTCCCCCCTAATATGATCCAGTAAGCCGTAAGGTTCTCTCCAAACCATGGAGCAACCCCGGAAATAGCGCCGCCAATTCCAGCAAGAATCAAGCTTGGAATGATCACGGTCTTACGGCCAAATCGATCAGATAGATAACCGGCGATAGGGATAAGGATTATTGCCACTACAGCATAAACTGTAATCAGCAGACTCGCCTGGAGAGAACTGATATTTAGCTCCCGCGATATTTCGGGCAATATAGGAATCAGCATGGAATTTCCAAGTGTCATAATCACCGGAATAGACGCAAGTGCAACCAAATCCCCTTTTCGTGTGCCCAAGCTCTTCGACCACCTTTCAGTAACGACAAATCATGTCCATTAGTCGTTATTGTGGATGAAAGGCAGCCTTGTTATTCACAGATTCCCCCTTAAAGGACTTAAACCCTGTTAAAGAGATATAAATCCTTGGAAGCTTGCTCTACGAACGGACTGACCCTGCCGACCGTATAGACATGAAGCAGATGCATAGCTCTTGTGCAAGCCGTGTAAAATAGTTTGCGCTCCGCTTCTCTGGCATACTGATCTGCCGATCCGTTGTAGATCAGCACGGCATCGAACTCCACACCTTTGGCAAGATAGGCGGGAATAATATGAATCCCTTTTTCAAAGGACAAGGTAGTTTTCTTAATCAATTTAACATCCGGTATTGAGCCAAGCTCTTCAAAGGCCTTAGCACTTTCTTCGGCAGTCTTACAGATCACAGCGATGGTCTCATAATTCTGCGCCCGAAGTCCCTCAATGTCTTGGCGAATCTGAACGTGAAGCTGCTCCAGACTGCTCACTTCTCGTACCTCAGGCAATTCCCCCTCGCGGTTAAACGGAACAATATGCTCCCCTCCCGGAATCATTTCGCGCGTAAATTCCACGATCTGACGAGTCGAGCGATAGCTTCGGGTCAGCGTAATCTGCTCTGTCTCATCCTGACCATACAGATCTGTTAAGGCAGAGGTCTGCTGCAGAACAGAGGAGTGAGCATAGATGGCCTGATTTAAGTCTCCGAGGGCTGTCATTCGGGCCCTTGGAAAGAGCCTCTTCAAGAAGAAAAGCTGAAACGGAGAGTAATCCTGTGCCTCATCAATAAAGACATGACGGATATTTCCGTTAGAATGGAACCCAAGCAGCAGCTCTCTAAGATATAAGAACGGGGTTACATCCTCATATGCCATCTCTCCCTGTGCAAGCCTCTTCAGTGTATATTCACAAATCTCTTCCCAATGATTCGGTAAGTCCCCTTGAGCGGCATCACTCATCAGAGCACGATCCGTATGAAGCTGCTGATACAGGCCCTTAACATCCACAAAGCGATGGGCCTTTACCCATTTCCGGAGCGGCTTAAGTCGGTCGCTAACAACCATTTTGCCAAGGATGCGCTTCTCATCTTCGTAATCGCTAAACGACTCCTCTTTCTTCCGATTCTGACGCCGCAACCGCTGATACGCCCGCTGATAGTCCTCGATATCCAGCAGTTGAATCTGCTCCTCGACCCATGGCTCGCTCAGCTCCCCTCTGGCAAACTCCGCCAGTTCCTTAAGCATCCACTCTCTGAGCAGATCACATCGGTTAGCAAGCGTGATCGAGGGATCGTAAGCATAGAATTTCTCCTTGATCGTCTCCGCGCCAATAACTTCCCTCCCTTGAAACCTGAGCGGCTTGAACATCATGCGGCTCTGCTCCAGGATATCCCGGTACCGGTTAATGGCTTTAAGATAAAGGGACGAGGATTTATATCTGATTCCTTCGATTCTAGCATCATAGCCCGGCTCAAGTCCCGCCGACAGTACATATTCCATTTGCACAAAGGGATCCTCTAGTTGGAACTCTCTGCCCAGCCTGCGCTCCAAATACTCCTGAAACGTCGTCTGGAGCATGTTCTCTTCGCCGAGCTCAGGTAGTACGGTAGACACATAGCTGTTAAACATCGGGTTAGGTGAGAATAGAATAACCTGGTCAGCCTTTAAGCTTTCCCGGTATTTATATAAGAGATAAGCCACTCTCTGCAGCGCAGCAGATGTCTTTCCGCTGCCGGCAGCTCCCTGAACAATGAGCATGCGCGTTCTATCATCGCGGATAATCCGGTTCTGCTCCTTCTGAATCGTGGCGACAATGCTCTTCATCTGGGCGTCCGAGCTTCGGCCCAATACCTGCTGCAGCAATTCATCGCCGATGGTGACCCCTGTATCGAACATCAGCTTAATTTCACCGTCACGAATCACAAACTGCCGCTTCAGCAGCATCTCCCCATCAATGATTCCGCTTGGTGTGCGGTAAGATGCAGGTCCCGGAGCACTGTCATAATAAAGGTTGGAAATCGGGGCACGCCAGTCGTAAACGAGAAACGTCTCGTCATCGTTATCCAGCAGGGAAGCTATACCCAGGTATATCGCTTCAGGAGCTTCCCCCGTCTCAGCAAAATCAATCCGGCCGAAATAAGGACTTTGAAGCAGCCGCTTCATTTTGCCAAGAGCGGCATAGGCGTGCTTATGGCTTCGTTCCCGATCTGACAGCACTTCCGACTGCTGCCTTAAACTGGTCGAAGTCTCACCTACATCATCTGCCTCACTGAAGTTAACAGTAACTTCATCCCAGAAATCCTTCCGCATCTCAACCACATCTGAACGTACCGTTCCTGCCTCATATTCCAGACGGCTTATGCGCTCGCGAATAACCTCCGTAACCTGGCCTACACGTTCCTGTTCCTCTTGCCAGTCCTGATCCGCCATACTGATCAACTCCTTCGTAGCCTCTTATATACCTATTGACAAATAGAAATACACATGATATAATCTTATTAGGATATTAATATTCAAGTCATTCCCATTTGAAAGTCCATTTTTCATTTTATCAGTTTGTGTCTTAGAGTTCAATCCCATTCGGGTATAATAGTTAAAGTCCCGCCGTCGGCGGGACTTTTTTTGTCTACCCTTAACACTACGAATCCGGTAGATCCGGAGAGTGATCCGCCAGCCTGTTCAAGCGTTCCAGCTGATGTCCGTAATCATACATAACCGCAGATACAATGGACAACCTTAATACGCCCTCCCGCTGAGCCGCATAACGGTCAAGCATGCTTCTTAAGAAAGCATCGTTCTCTCGCTCAAGCAGCTTCGATTCTACAATTCCAGGCTTCAGCTTATGATCAAATTTCAACATGACATGCTCATGAAATTTAATCAGCTTCTCCATATGCTCATCAAAGATCTCGTTCAATTCCTTAGTTCTTACAGCTTGGAAATAATGCTCCTCTACCGCTTCAAGCACTTCATAGCCCTTTCGCAGCGTATTCAACATCTGTTTGTAGACGACCAGCTGACGGCTGATTGCAAACTTGGGAGTTTTAAGCTTCTTCTGGTCTTCCTCCATAAGCTTATATTTATCACCTAAGGAGTTGATTGAATCCTCAAGCGAACGCTTCTCATTACGAAATACGGATTCTTTCATTTCGTCGGACACCGCTGTACGCAGCAGCAGGGATAGCTGTTCAAAGGTCTTCTTGACCTGAACCACAAATTGTACTCTAGGCTTTGGTGGAAATACGATAATGTTGATCAAGAATGCCGATACAATCCCGATCAAACTCATCGCAAAGCGATTCACTGCAAATTCCCATTGACCCGACGCCTCCATAACGGCCACGACCGTCACCAGCGTAATTCCAATCGTATCTCCCATCTTCAGCTTTAAACAGATCATAATAACCAAAATGCAGACAAGACCGATCGCAAAGGGTTCCTTGGAGAACACGGTACCCGCCAGCATCGCTAAGATAGCCCCGAGCGTGTTGGTTTGAAGCTGGTCCATTAAATAACGCCATGAACGATAAATAGAAGGCTGCATGGCAAAAATGGCAGCCACCGCGGCTATGACTGGCGAAGAAAAGTTCAGCCATACACTGGCATAAAGTGCTAAAGTAACAGCTAAGCCTGTTTTTAGCATTCTGGCACCGAAAGTCAAATGCACCCCTCCTAAAATGACAAGCAGTATCTCTATATATTACCCGGTATTTTTTACGAATCCATTAAGATGTTATAGAAGCAAGCCGTAGAAAACTAAAATTTTATTCAACTAAGCAAATCTTAAGAAAAATTCATAGGAAATTTGACCAAAATAGAAGGCGTAGACCAAAATATTCTATACGAACAGGAGAGAAATGTCCATGAAGGGTTGGAAAAAGTTCCGGATTAACCTTCTTCTTGCCACGGCCCTGCTCATGCCAGGGACACTATTTCTGAATCTAGGGCATGCTCAAGCTGCCCCGCTGCCAGCTTCCCCTGCTAAAATGGAGCATTCCCATAAAGCAGGCCGCTTCTTCAAATGCCATGTGGTATTCAATACGGCTGAGCTGCTAAATATGAAGCCGCAAGCACTGATGGAGCAGCTGCAAACCGGCAAATCCCTCGTTCAAGTTGTTCAAGCCTCAAAAGGCTGGAATGAGGCCGAGTATTTGTCCAAGCTGGAGACAGCAACCGCCTCCAGGATTTCCAAGGCGGTAAAGGACGGCAAACTGTCAGAGGAGCAAGCGAGTAAAATCAAACAAAGCCTGCCAGCAAAGTTAAAGGAGGCCATTCATCACAAATGGGGTCGGCAGGATCAGGCCAATCCGGGGCGCGGCTGCTTCCCAGGAAAAGCTCACACAGGCCACGAGGCTGTGTGGTCCGCAGGAAGCAATTCACTGACCACTCCATAACAGAAAAAAAGGAGCCGCATGCTGCCGGCTCCTTTCTTTATTCAAGACTTCCCGGTGGCTTTTTCGAAATCTCCGCTCCGCTGAAATTCCGCCATGAGTTCGAAATCGCTTTCCAGCTTGTTGTAGATTCGCTCGTACATATCAAATAGCTGTAAGTATACCTCGCTGCTCTTCAGATTTGGCTCGTGGCGATGAGTGATCCGCACCCAGCTCTTTACTTCTTCGAATGAAGACAGCTCATGGATAGCGTACATAGCGAGCGCTGCTGCACCAAGCGCAGAGGCCTCCTCTACCTCTGGCACCAGCAACTCTTTCCCCATCACATCAGAGAGAATCTGTCTCCAGACGGAAGAACGGGCAAACCCGCCTGAGGCGATAATTTGATTCGCCGGGCCAGCCAAATCCCGAAGAGCCACGCCAACCGAGAAAATGCTCAGCACCACACCCTCAAGCACGGCCCGGATAAAATGCTCTCGGCGGTGTCTCAGACTGATGCCAAAAAACACTCCTCGTGCATTCGGGTTCCAATAAGGAGCCCGTTCCCCTGTAAGAAACGGCAGAAACAGCAGTCCTTCTGCGCCTGCCGGAACCTTTTCGGCATACTCAATCATCAGATCGTAAGAGTCTTTCCCCAGCCGCTTGGCGATCTCCACCTCAGAAGAAGCAAATTCATCCCGGAGCCAGCGAAGCATGATCCCGCCGTTATTGGTTGGACCCCCTACAACCCAATGACGGTCAGTCAGGGCATAGCAGAAGGTCCGGCCTCGCTCATCGGTAAGCGGAGCGTCGGTTACCATCCGTACAGCACCGCTTGTACCAATCGTTACGGCCACCTCTCCAGGGCCTATTGCACCGACTCCGAGATTCGCCAGTACGCCATCGCTTGCTCCAATCACGAAAGGGATCTTCGGATCAAGTCCCATCTGATTAGCGAGTCCGCTATCCATTCCCGCAAGCACCTCGGTTGTCGGAACAATTCGGGGGAGCCGGCTTGTATCGATGTCCAGAAGCTGAAGAACCTCTTCATCCCATTTCAAGCTGCTGAGATCAAGAATTCCTGTTGCAGAAGCTATGGAATAATCAACAACATACTCCCCGAATAGGCGGTGCAAAATGAATTCCTTAATTCCAGCGAACATCGCTGTGTTATGGAATATCTCGGGCGCTTCTTCTTTTAACCAGAGAATTTTACAGAGCGGGGACATGGGATGAATAGGTGTACCTGTACGAAGATAAATATTAAGACCCCCGTTTTCTCTAAGCGCGTCCGATTGTTTAACACTTCGGTTATCGGTCCAGACGATGGATCTGGTCAACGGCCGCCCCTCACGATCCAGGGCAATCAAAGAGTGCATCGCCGTACTGAGCCCGATGGCTTTAACCCTGTTGGACGCGATCCCGCCTTTGATCAGCACATGACGCACTGCATCAATCAACGCTTGTAGGATCTCCTCCGGCTCTTGCTCAGCCCAATCAGGCTTTGGCTGATATAACGGATATCCTACACTCTCCTTAGCCTTTACCTTGCCACAAGAACCAAACAGGACGGCTTTGAGGCTCGTTGTCCCGATATCAATCCCCAGAACATAATCCTTCTCATCCATTATCATCCCTCCAACTAGATAGAGCTACATCATGTCTCGAAACCGCCCGGCAGATACCCCTGTAATTTTCTTGAACACTCTCGAGAAATACAAAGGATCCTTATATCCAAGCAAGTGTGCAATTTCCTGGATCTGCAGGTTTGTATTGATCAGCAAATGCTTAGCCTCTCCAACTTTGAGCCGGGTTGCGTAATCCCCCAAAGGATAACCTGTATGCGCTTTAGTAATTCGTCTTAAGGTAGAAACGGAAATATGATGCCTGCAGGCAATAAGCTCTGGATGAAGCGGCTCATACACCATCCGGTTCAAATCCTCCAGAATTTCCGGCCAGTGTTCGTCATCGCCTTCCCTTCCGCTATCATTCGAAATCATCAGCTCATACAACAGGGCTTCCAGCTGCAAAGCTGCCCTGTCTGCACCTGTAGGGATTCCGCTATCCATCAACTGAATGAGAGCCTCTAATTTATGTACCCATTTATGCACTTCCGGTGCTGTTTTAACCTCTCCCTGAAAAACAAGCCCTTCACGCAGCCATTCCTGAACTCTGGGCCCGCGGAAGTTAATGTAATATTCATCCCAGCTTTCAGCAGGTTTCGGACCGAAACAATACTCTTTACCCGGTTCAAAGAAGAAGTATGCGCCTCCTTGCACTTCAGTCTCCTTCTCCTCTCCTTCCTGATAAACTCCTCGTCCATCCGCGATGAAGACGAGAGCCCACTCCTTAAATACAGCCTTCTCTCTATACAGAGTACGGCCGGGCAAGTGCCCTACCTGGCCAATTTTTAGATGCTGCAGCTTGAGTCTGGAAGGGTCCACCTTCAAATCAACAATCCGGATCGGATAAGGACTGATCATATCATCCATGTACTTGGTCATCATATCTATTCCTTCCATCATGAACAGGTGCTAATTTGGAACTGTGCTCTTCATAAATTTTACAAGAAACAGAGGTGCAATAAAATGGGCCTAAGCATTCCTAAATTGCAGGTGCTTCCGGAGCCGAAAAAAATGCTGCTGCATGAGGGGGTTATTCGGCTTAGCCGAGAAACGGCGATTGTCGTCGTCGACCCAAATCCTCAGATCAACCGGATTGCCCGCCAGCTTCAAACCGACCTGCAATCTCTCATTCATATTCGTCCGTCACTGTCAGCCGTCCCGAATGCAGCTCCTAAAGGCTCCATCTTCCTTAAGCTGGATACGCTCTTAGATCAACAGCAGTATATTTTGGACTCAACAGGTAATCAGCTCCAAATTTATGGAGGCTCTCCAGAAGCCCTTCATTATGCTAAGGTGACCTTATGCCAGATCATTCACAAGTGCGGTGCTAACGTATCCAGACTCACTATAGAGGATCAGCCGGATTTTGCTGCAAGAGGGCTCATGCTTGACATTGGTCGAAATCGAATTCCTAAGCTGAACACCTTGTTTCGAATAGTTGACTTGATGGCAAATTTAAAAATGAATCAGCTCCAGCTGTATATCGAGGGAGTTCCCTTCGCATATGAATCTTTCCCCCACATGTGGAAGGGGCAAACGCCTATTTCAGGTGATGAAATCATGCAGCTGTCAAACTACTGCCAGGAGCGGTACATCGAGCTTGTTCCCAATCAGAACAGCTTTGGCCATATGGAGGATTGGCTGGCCCATCCTGATTTTAGAGATTTGGCTGAGAAACCTGAGGGCTTTGAATTTCCAAGAGATCATGTGGATCCGGATATGTATCCTAATGGCTGGCCACGTCCGCCAGGCACCTTGGATCCTTCTGATCCCAGGGTCCTGCCATTTCTTGAAAGAACCTATGATGACCTGCTGCCCTACTTCGATTCAAGGCTATTTAACGTTGGATGCGATGAGACCTTTGAGCTTGGCCTCGGGAATAGCAAAGCCTTAAGTGAGCGATTAGGTAAAGGAAGGGTCTACCTTGATTTTTTACTCAAAATATACAGTCTGCTTAAGACAAGAGGTAAAACTATGATGTTCTGGGGAGACATCATTCTGCAGCATCCTGAGCTCATTCCTGAACTGCCTAACGATATCATCGCCTTGGAATGGGGATATGAAGGCGAGCATCCTTTCGATCTACACGGTGCGCAGTTTGCTTCCGCAGGCATCCCCTTCTACGTCTGCCCAGGCACCAGCTCCTGGAACTCGTTATCCGGCCGAACCACAAATATGCTCTCCAACATCCGAAATGCTGCGGTACATGGCAAGGCTCATGGCGCGATCGGTTTCCTGGTCACAGATTGGGGAGACAACGGGCACCTGCAGCCTTTGTCCGTGAGCTATCCAGGCATCGTATTCAGCGGCTTCCTGAGCTGGAATGCTGAGCATGAGCATGCTGAGAACTTACTGGCTTCCTATTTGGACGAATTCGTGTTCCAAGATTCTGAAGACAAGCTGGGGCAGACCCTGCTGGATTTTGGCAACAGTTATTTGCAGGGAACAGGTACACCAAGGCCTAATGACACCGAGCTGATGATGCTCCTTCGAAGTGATCTTGACAACCTGCGGATTGCGAGCCAATGGTCCAAGGAGTCTCTGGATCGTATGGAGAATTATTTGTTAGACATAGACAATAGGCTGGGAGAGGCTGTGCCGGGGACTGATGATGCAGACTATATCATTCATGAGCTGCGAACGGCATTGCAGTTTCAACTGCACGCCGTTGGGCTTGGGCGCCTGAAGCTCGCTCTCAAAGATAGAAGTGCGGAGCCAAACTGTCCCGAGATCTCAACGATGGCCAGACACCAGCTGGACCATCTGCAGCAGCTGCTCACCGAGTATATGGCAGCCTGGAGCAGCAGAAGCCGCCCGGGCGGATTTTTAAGAAGCATTCATGACTTGCAGCGCTTATGTAATCAATATGCAGCCTTGCTTTGACCCAGCTAATTAACACGAATCAAAAAGAGCGGGCTTCTTCTAAAATGAGAAGATACCCGCGCTCTTTTGTCTTATTGATTTTGATTTGGAGGAAGCTTGCTCTTTTTCAGTTTAGGAGGCTTTGGCAGCTTGGGAGCCCCCGTTGTTGAAATCGGAACCTCCAGCAGATCCAGAAAGAACATGAATACCGGAACCCCGACAATCAATCCCCATACTCCGAAGAAATGCTCGCCCACCATCAAGATCATAAATGTGTAGAAAATAGGCAGATGCGTCTTATTGGACATAAACTTCGGATTCAGAA
Source organism: Paenibacillus sp. CAA11 (assembly GCF_003060825.1). Lineage (NCBI taxonomy): Bacteria > Bacillati > Bacillota > Bacilli > Caryophanales > Paenibacillaceae > Paenibacillus > Paenibacillus sp. CAA11. Next base: position 1,773,625 of record NZ_CP028922.1, on the reverse strand, counting down.
TATAAGCTTCAATGGCATGCAGCACTACGATCATGATCAGAACGTAGACGATCTTCATGACACCGCCAATTTTAAAGGCAATCGCACATAATGGAATTAAAGATACGAACACGCCAAGAACAGGAACAAGCCCAAGCAGGAAGATCATGATCCCTAAAGCAAACAGATTCGGGAACCCAAGAATCCATAAGAAGAAAGCAGACAGTATAGAATTGACCAAGGAGATCAGGAACTGTACCTCCATCACCTTTCCGAAGGACAAGACGAATTTCTTGCCGAAATACTCAAGCTCCGTAAAGATGTACGCGGCCTTGCTCTTCCGGAAATTCGCTGTAAAGTGGGTTACCTTCTCTTTCTCCAGCAAGAAGAATAAGCTCAGTATAAGCGCCACAAACAGATTAAAGCTCCATTCACCAATGTCGGTTGCCGTGTGCAGCAGAAAATCAAATGCACTGTCAATGTACGCAGCCAGATCAATATCCTTCAGCGATTCCATTAAATAATTGACAATTTCATTATCCGGCAGCTCCGGCGGCTTATTGTAGAAGGATATCACCTGATTGACCAAATCACTCAGTTCAGCGACAAACAAAGGTAGGTACCTATAGGCACTTATAACTAAGAGCGATATGAGTGCCACATAAATCAATATGACAACCAATGGACTGCTCAGCTTCACAAATCTGCCCGTCCTCTTCACAATAAACCCATGCAACCGATTCACAAGATAAGTCAATATAAACGTGATCAAAATCAGGTTCAGCATGCTTCGGAAAATGTAAAGCACAGCGATCGCGGTGAGTAAGGCGACAAATCGCCGAATTCCCGGAAGATGAAAAAACTCTTTAAAGGTCATATAAGCATTCTGCTCCTTCTACAAAATCAATCATTCCACCATAATTTCATTATAAGTTATATGAAGCGGCTTGCACCATTATTATTCATAGGGATAAGCCTCGCTCCAAGCTCTATAACAATACGGCTAATTCAAGAGTTAGGTTTCATAATTTTTATAAGGCATATTTATGATTAGTGAAGAACCTGACAGGTTAATCGTAACAATAAAAGGAGGGGTTAAGGTGGATCTCGAAAAATATAAAGTTCACAGCTCGCCATTCACACTGCGGACAGCCGATCCTTCGGATACGGGACACTTCCATGTCAAAGACGATGCAGAAGAAAAAATAAAGAGCCTTAAGGAAAGACTGTCCGATCTTCAAAATATTCTGTTCGCGGACAAACGCCATGCCCTGCTTGTGATTCTGCAAGGGATGGACACCAGCGGCAAGGACGGAACCATCAAGCATCTGTTTGCCGGCATCAACCCTCAAGGATTTCATGTGTACAGCTTTAAGAAGCCTACAGAGGAAGAGAGAAGCCGGGACTTCCTGTGGCGAGTACACCAGCAGGTACCGGCCAAAGGATACATCACGGCATTCAACCGATCACATTATGAGGATGTCCTCGTCCCTCAAGTCCACGGTACGCTTTCCGATGAAGAGCTCAAGCAAAGATTACAGCAAATCAGGCATTTCGAAGAGCTGCTAGCGGCTGAAGGTACTCGGATTGTTAAGCTGTTTCTGCATATCTCCAAAGACAAGCAGCGCGAGAAAATCCGTGAACGGCTTGAACAGCCTAAGAAATTCTGGAAGTTTGACCCTGCTGATTTAGCAGAACGGGAATATTGGGACGCTTATCAAAGTGCATACGAGCATACTTTAACAGCTACCAGTTCAGAGCATGCTCCCTGGTACTGGATTCCCGCACACCATAAATGGTATCGGGATTATGTGGTGCTGCAGATTCTTGTCCACGAGCTGGAAAGCCTGAAGTTGAAATACCCCGAGCTAAAAGCTGCGCCAGAAGAGATATCCCGGTATTTAGACCAGCTGAAATGAAGCCGGGAATTATTTAGGGCGGTTGAATAAGGGCTTGCCAATACGGAAAGAACGTCCTATAATGCGTGTAACTCATAAATACGCCGACGGAGATAAGTAAGAGGAAGCGTTCCGACAGGAAGGGCGGGCCTAGACTGAGAGCCTGCTGCGGCCAGCGCCCCTTTGAAATTCACTCCACGAGTAGATTTTCTGAACGGGCAGCTGGCTCTACTAGGAAAATCCGGATGTACACCGTTATCTGTACCGGAGCGAGACGTTTCTAGCTGTCTAACAAGGGTGGTACCGCGGCCATAGGCCGTCCCTTGCTGGACGGCTTTTTTTGTTCTTGTCCCACCTAGAGACTTGGAAGGAGAAATGAACAATGTCTACATCACTGGAACAGCTGAGAGCCCAGCTGGATGAATTGAACGAAAACCTGCTTCGTCTCTTGAATGAACGGGCGCAAGTTGTAAGAGCCATAGGGGAAATCAAGGAAAAGCAAGGCGTTCCAAGATTCGACCCTGTTCGTGAGAAAGCAATGCTCGATGAATTGGTCAAACAAAATCCAGGACCGTTTTCAGATACGGAAATCAAGCACCTGTTCAAGGAAATTTTCAAAGCTTCTCTTAATCTTCAGGAGGAAGATCACAAACAGCAGCTTCTGGTCAGCCGTAAGAAACAGGCGGATAATACCATTATTGATGTAAATGGAACCCTGATTGGCGGGAACACGCAGGTTATGATTGCCGGTCCTTGTTCGGTCGAGTCCTATGAACAGCTTCGTACAGTAGCCGCAGCACTCAAGGCGGCCGGGATTCGCGTGATGCGCGGCGGAGCCTTCAAGCCGAGAACATCACCTTACGACTTCCAGGGGCTGGGGATTGACGGGCTGAAGATGCTTAAAGAGGTGGCGGACGAATTCGGCCTCTCAACCATCAGTGAAATTGTACATCCCGCTCATATTGAGCTCGCCGGGGATTATATCGACATCATCCAAATCGGTGCCCGCAATATGCAAAATTTTGAACTGCTCAAGGAAGCGGGCAATGCAAAGGTTCCCGTGCTGCTGAAGCGCGGAATTGCAGCAACGCTTGAAGAGTTCGTACATGCGGCAGAATATATCGCTGTTAGCGGCAATACTCGCCTCATGCTGATTGAACGCGGAATACGCACCTACGAGAAATGGACACGCAATACGCTCGATATTTCCGCTGTTCCGCTGCTGAAGCAGGAGACACATCTGCCGGTGCTCGTGGATATCACTCACTCCACCGGGCGCAAAGATATTCTGCTGCCTTGCGCCAAGGCCGCGCTTGCAGCTGGAGCCGACGGCGTGATGGTCGAGGTTCATCCGGAGCCGCAGACCGCATTATCCGATGCAGCCCAACAGCTGAATATCCCACAATTTAACGAATTATGGGACGGGATTCTGGCATCAGGATTGTTCCACGGACAGGCTTAATTGTCTCTCACCGCACAGACGCAAAAAAATCGAGTAGGAGGCTATTCATTAGATGAGTAGCCGACCTCTCACACCACCGTACGTACCGTTCGGTATACGGCGGTTCAACCGCATAAGTGCAATTTACGTAAACGCTCGTATTGCGCAGGAAAGTCATAATATCCTGCCTGTACGAGCTTTTTGTTTGTTATGGAACGAGACAACACTGGACTTCCGGCGATGCGCCAGTACCCGAGACGGGAATTGCCCCACTGGTAAGCCTGCCATTCCGGTATCCCCAGCTTCCGCAGGTTTTGTACTTTTGTTCGCGGCTTTTTCCACTGTTTCCAGATGTACATCCGCAGTCGTCTTCGCAACCATTCGCTCCAGCTTTGCAGGATCCGTTTCATGTCGGCCACATAGTAGTAACCAATCCATCCCCGAATGTAGACTTTTACCTTTTCCATGACTTGGCGAACATTTCTGCCCTGGCTGCGACTTGTGAGTTCTTTCAACTTCTTCTTCGCTTTTGCGAGGGATTGTCCATGGGCACGGATATACATGCCGTTCTTGTTCTTTCCCAGGGCAAAGCCGAGAAATTTGAAGTGCTTTCGAGCCACTACGCTACCGACCTTACTTTTCTGCGTATTGATCTGGAGTCTCAGTTTGGTCTCCAGGTACTTTCCGCAGGATTCCAGTAGCCGCACCGCTGCCCGTTTGCTTTTGGCAAGCACCACAATATCGTCCGCATAGCGGATGACGTTCACTCCGCGGCCTTTCATCTCTTGGTCAAATTCGTTCAGGTAGATGTTCGCCAGAAGCGGCGACAGGGGGCCTCCCTGAGGGGAGCCTTCTTCTGTTTTGCAGTGCACCCCGTTCTCCATAACCCCACTTTTCAGGTATCTCTTAATCAGTTCGGTTACGCGTCTGTCCTGAATTTGTTTGCGCAAAAGATGCATAAGCAGCTCATGATTCAGCGTGTCGAAGTATTTGGAGAGGTCGATTTCTACTGCGTAGCCGTATCCCTGTTCTGCATAGTCTTTCACCTTGCGAATGGCCTGTTGTGCGCTCCGACCGGGGCGGTAGCCATAGCTTCCCTCCGAGAAGAGCGGCTCGAACAGGGGCTGGAGCTGCTGGGCGACTGCCTGCTGAATCACTCGGTCTACGACCGTGGGTATGCCAAGCTTCCGTACTCTGCTTCCATCTGCTTTGGGAATTTCCTTGCGCCGTACTGGGCTGGGCTTGTATCTGCCTTCCCGGATCTTTTGCAACAGCTCGTCTCTATGTTCCTGCAGCCAGGGTAGCGCGTCTTCTACGGTCATTCCGTCGATTCCTGGCGCTCCATGGTTGCGTTTGACCTGTTTGTAGGCTCTGTTCAAATTGTCTCTGTCCAGAATCTGCTCCAGCAGGTCTGTTGCACCGCCTCTTTCTTTACGTTCCCGAGTGCCGGCGCTCCGCACTCCCGCATGCTCTTCGCGTTCCACGCTATCCCTTTGCAGGTAGCCCTTTCGGTATTCTGCTTTCATCGCGTCAGCTCTCCTTTCGGTATGTACTCGAGACTTACGATTGTTCGGCCCTTCCCCGAAAAAAAAACCTTCCGGGTACTATGGCCTCTGCTGACTTCTCACAGCAAGCTTTACTCCGTCTTTCGGTTTTTTTTTCCTACTTGTCGTCTGTGAGACCTCCCCGGGTAAGAGCGATAACCTTCCCCTCATCTATCTGCCACATTTACACCATGGGATTCGGGCAGTATTGGACTTTGCTTTGTAGTGCAAGCTCGTCCGTCCCATGATGCCTTCTATGTGATTTCTGTTCGTCAGACCGAGGGTTTGCCTCCGGCTTCCTTCAGATTCCGCCTCGCGGCGGACACCCTTGCCTTCAGCTAACAGTTCCTACTGCCAAGCCTGTAGCGGACTTTCACCGCCGAGTTATCGCCCATGCCGGGCGCACACGCAAAAGGCCCCCGCTTCATAATGAAGCGAGGGCCTTTCCTATACTCTGTTACATGTACACTGGCTTAACGCATACCGGCTTGGATACTTCTTCTGAAACTCCAGTGAATTTCAGTCGTCCGCTTTCCTTGTCAACCTTAAAGGTCACCAGGTTATTGGTATCCCGGTTGGCTGCAATGAGGTGATTTCCGTTTGGCGACAAGGCAAAATGTCTTGGATGGGCACCCTCAGAAGAGATGCGCTCAACCAATGTAAGCTCACCCGTCTTGTCATCTACCGCGTAAACAACCAGGCTGTCGTGGCCACGATTTGAGCCATATACAAACCGGCCGTCCTGAGACACGGCGATCTCAGCTGTGGTGTTCTCGCCCTCAAAGTCATCAGGCAAAGTGCTGACCACTTGCACAGCTTCCATATGACCGGTTGCTGCTTCATAACGGAAGGAAGCGATCGTGGAGTTCACTTCATTCATAACGTATACATAGTTCCCACTTGGATGAAATGCAAGATGTCTTGGTCCTGCACCTGGCTCTGTCTTGATGTCGGCATGGAAATGAAGCTTGCCCTGCTCCAGATCAACGGTATAGGCACGAACGATGTCCAGACCCAGATCATTGACGAACAAGAAGCGCTCATCCGGGCTGAAGAAGGCAGAGTGGACGTGAGGACGGTCCTGGCGCTCCGGATGTGCTCCGCGTCCCTCATGTTGCTTCTCATCCAGAAGCTTACCAACCCGTCCGTCTTTCTCAAGCTGAACCAGGCCTACCTTACCTCCATGATAGCTGGACACGATAAGAACCTGATTGCTGGAATCGCGGTTAATATGGCAGGTGGTCGCATCCAGGTTCACTTCCCGGTTCAGCTCAGTCAGCTTGCCGCTTGTCCCATCAATAGAGAACGCTACGGCCTCGGCTGCCTTCCCGCCAGACTCCAAAGCGCTTTCACCAATAGAGTATAGTCTACGCTCAGCTGTATCCACATTTAGAAAAGTTGGGTTCTTCAGACCGGATACTTCATCCCGTCTTGTTAAGGAGCCCGTCTCCTCATTCATTTCATAGACATAAACACCGGAATTCTCCGCTTCTGCGTAAGATCCGATGAAGAGAAGCAACTTCTGATCTTTAGACAATGTCATTCCCTCCAGTAGTCATAATATGTACAATATGATATATATCATATCACTTATTTCATCCTCTAACCAAGTCCCTTCCCTTGGACAGGCATAACGACACGCTGCTGTTGTTCCGCAGCCGTATGACAAGCCTCCAGCAGCATGGCATTATTTACAGCGTCCAAAGCTGAGAATTTGGGACTTCTTCCCTGCAGCACACTTGCCCCAAAATCCTCGATTTGAAGGAGATAAGAGTTATGATGCTCTTCTTCAAAGACAAGCTCTACTCCATTTCGAATCCAGCGGTAGCCAGACTGGGCTTTCCCGGAAAAGGCAAAGGGAATTTCGATCCTCCCCTTGCTTCCTACAATTTCAAGGCAGCGGCGTTCTTCCGCCCACAAGCTTACATCAAAGCAGCAGGATACCCCACCTGGAAATTCCAGCAGTCCAGCCGCCGTCATCTCCACTCCGTCATGCTCATGAGAGTACTGAGCATGCACAGTAACAGCCTGCGGCTCTGCTCCAGTGAAGAAACGTGCCGCGCTGAGCGGATATCCTCCCAGATCATACAGCACACCACCCCCATATTCTCTGCGGAAGCGGATATTGCTCACATCCTCAGCACTATTGCAGGTAAAAACTCCACGAATCACGCGAAGGCTGCCGAGATCCCCTGACATGATACGCTCTTTAATCTCCCACATCAGCGGGTGATGACGGTACATGAACGCTTCGGCCAACACAACTCCAGCCTTTGAGGCAGCTTCAACCATTTCTGCAGCTTCAGAGGCATGAAGTGCCATCGGCTTCTCGCAGAGAATATGCTTGCCGGCCTTCGCTGCAAGGATAACCCATTCCTTGTGCAGATGGTTAGGCAAAGGCACATATACGGCATCTACGGCTGGATCTGACAAGAGCTCCTCGTAGCTGCTATAAGCCTTGCCGACTCTAAACTTCTTGGCAAGCCGCTGACTCTTGCCAAGCTCTCGGCTGGCAACCGCCTCAATCATGCCGCTGCTGGAATCCCGAATCGCTGGCATGATTGAGCTTTCAGCAATATTTGCGCAGCCGAGAATTCCCCATCGAAGCTTTGTCCGGTTCTTCACGCCGATTCCCCCTTTTAAATAGCTTAAACGAGGGGAATCCATGATGAAACTTTAAAATTGAATTTTCAGCGTCTTCATCTCAAAGGGCTCAAAGGTCAGCAGCACCTCATCATCCACAACATTTTGCGGCTCAAGTACAGGTTCTTCCACGAGATTAACAGCTTCCACTGTGCGGAATGGAAGTGAGATTCTAAGTCTAGTGTTTGCTTTGCCTCCTGCTGCTTCATATAGCCGAATGATGACTCCCTCATCGTCCTCTGCCTGCTTCACCGCTTCAATCATCACTTGGTCATGGTCCAGCACAAAGCTGGAGAAGCCTTGTCCTAAGCATGGCGTAATCAAGGTATTCTTAAGTCCGGCCTCAGCCTGAATCATTCTAAGCGGAACATTCAGCTCATAGCCGGCCCGATAGACACGAGCCGCTGCAGCATCACCCTTATGCGGAAGCAGAGAATATACAAATTCATGCATGGCCTGATCTGCTTCGGGGTCAGGGTACGTCGAGCTTCGCAGCAGGTTAATCTCCAGTTCGCTGCCGCTTGCGCGGAAACCATATTTGCAATCATTTAACAAGGCTACTCCATACCCAGCCTCGGACAGGTCAATCCATTGATGGGCGCATATTTCATCCTTGGCCGCCTCCCAGGAGGTATTCCGATTCACCGGGCGGCGGATATGGCCGAACTGAATTTCGGCTGACGAATAGTCGCAGCGCACATCCAGCGGGAAGGCTGCCCGCAGCATTTTATTTTTCTCATGCCAATCTACCCTTGTTATAAAATCAAGCCGGGCACTGTCTTCAGTAAGAACAATCTGCTGCACCAAAGCGGAAGAGCCAAACTCATAGGTCTGTTCCATAACAGCTGTTGGCCCATCCAGATAGGCGCGGGAACGACTGGGCTTCAGCACGTTGGACGCCCTCAGCCGGTAATCGTCCCGGAAATCCCAGGCATCCCCACCCTCATCCTGGAACAGAATCAGTTCGTTACCGTTCCTTCCAGGGAGAAGCAGCTCACGGTTCTCCCGCTTATCCCTAATGGAGACTATAGAACCTGAATCTCCAAACTGGACGTATAGAAGTTCATTCTGGAGGCAGTTCTGCTCTGCCATTAAACTCGCTCCAATGTTCCCGGCAGCAGCATTCAGCTGGCATCTGACAACGCCCATAGCGGGAGCCTGGATATGAGCCCATTTCCCCGAGACTTTGATCCACTCCTTTCGCTCCCAAGGCAAGGAATTAAAGACGGCCCACTCCCCGCCAGCAGCAGTCGCTAGCACTGTATAGCACTGATTAATTAGCTGCTCTGCCTTCTCCAGCATCGACTCGTACCTGGTAATCGACTCATCATAGACACGCTTAATAGACGAACCGGGAAGGATATCATGAAATTGATACAGGAGCGTCTCCTTCCAGAGCCCCTCTAATTCTTCACCAGGGTAATCAAGACCGCATAGATGCTTGGCGAGCACCGCCGCAAATTCCAGCTCGCGCAGAGCCTTCTCCATTTTGCGGTTATATCTTTTGTTCCTCGCTTGTGAGGTTAGAGTTCCCTGGTGCTTCTCCAGGTACAGCTCACCCCGCCATGTCTGATAGCGGTGCTGCTGCTCACTCAGCTTCTTGAGGAAATCGGCAGAAGTCTCCTGCACAACCTTAGGCAGGCCGAGCAGATTTTGCTCTCGCTTCAGACGCTCCAGATGCTCTTCTCCTGGTCCGCCGCCTCCGTCTCCAATTCCAAAGAGCATCAGAGCACGATCGGATACGTTCTTATCCAAATATTCTTCCTCGATCCTAAGCAGCGAACGTGGAGCAGCAGGTGAGTTATAAGTATCTTCCGGCGGCAAATGCGTAAGAATCCGGCTTCCGTCAATCCCTTCCCAGAAGAACGTATGATGCGGATAATCATTATGCTCATTCCAAGACAGCTTCTGGGTCACCATATACTTAAGCCCTGACTTAAGTAAGATCTGCGGCAAGGCGGCGCTGTACCCAAAGATATCCGGTACCCAAAGCGTATCTACGGTCTTTCCGAATTCCTCCTGGTAAAACCGCTGCCCGTATAAGATCTGTCTGACCAGCGCCTCGCCTCCGGAGATATTGGAATCCGGCTCCACCCACATCGCACCTTGAATCTCCCAACGTCCTTCAGCTATTCTATCCTTAATCTGCTTATATAGCTTAGGATAATTGTCCTTGATCCATTGATAGAGCTGGGGCTGACTAGCGCCAAAAATATAGTCAGGGTAACGCTCCATCATGCGCAGCGCGGTGGAGAAGGTGCGGGCTCCTTTTCGAATCGTCTCCCGCAGCGGCCACAGCCAAGCCAAATCCAGATGCGCGTGTCCGACTGCACTTACGGTCAAGCTGACATCACCGTTCTGCTTGGAGAGCTGTTCTGCCAGAAGAGAACGAGCTTTAACCATCTCCTCCTCGGTGAAGTCGCTCGTCAGCAGGGAAGCATCATAGAGCGCCTGCAGCACCTGTGCTCGTCTGGAGCTGGTTTCCGGCAGCTTCTCCGCCAGTTCAAGGAGGACTTCCACATCATAATACAGCTGGTGCATCTCCTCATTACACACCGCAATTACAGCTTCCTTCAGCGTTCCGCTGCGATAATATCCGAACAAATCGTTACACCCGGCGTCGCCCCACATATCAATCCTTTCCCCGCCAGCTGAGCAGGAGGTGATATGTACGACACGCTTCCCTGGCAATCCAAGAGGCCGTTCAAACTCGGAATTCACGTTAGTCAGCCCTTGAAACGGTGTTCCTTCACGGTCAACGAGACATACTTCCCCATTCATATCTATGAGCAGAACAACAGGCTGACCCTTGGCTTCCTGCGGGATCTCCCCCTGGAAATGAAACCACGCGCAATCCCACAGCTCGCCCCAGCGCTCACCAGGCTTAAGCTCCACTCTCCTTCCCGCTTTCCGGTTAACATATAACACAGGTTCAGAAGTAACCCAAGCCTCTACCTGCAGCTCAGCGATAGGACTGTAAATTCGTTCTTCAATATCAAGTTTCCAGCTCTTCAATCTTTCCAGTCTTATTTTAGGATAGGGCAATAACAGCACCTCCAGAAGGATTGTATTCGACAGCTGATATGTCAATTGGTATGAATATATCACAAAATAACAACTGACATATATCTTTTTGTTTTAATTTCATTTTTTCGCCAAAAAAATAACTCCCTCAATCAATCAGGGAGTTTATCTTATCCATATGAATATTAAACTTATTTGTAGGAGCCTTTGTGAGCCACGGAATCCCGCCTTGCAAGTTCGGTAGGAACTTTGATATTCCGGGGAGCTTGCTCGGGATTGGCAAGCCTGTCACACAGCAGCTGCACGGCAGCTTCTCCAAATGGCTTCATCGGCTGTTGAACCGTTGTTAGCTGAATGGGGGCATATTCGAGCATACGATGGCCGGAAAATCCTACAATAGACAAATCCTCAGGCACACTGAGCCCAAGCTGCTGAGCCGCCTTAAGCATCCTCAGTGCAAGATCATCGTTCATACAGAAGACAGCGGTAATATCATGACGTTCTTTCAGCCAAGCCTTCATCTTCTGCTCTGTATCCTCCCCGCGCATCTCCTCGGCTGAACGAGACCCTAAATGGAGAATACGGTTCTCCCCTATTCTTGCCTGACGGCTAATGCAGGCATCAAGGTATCCTTGATAACGCTGTTCCCGGCTTGTAGCCTTGTTGATCTCCTCGGTAATAAATCCAATCCCTTCATGACCTTGATCGAGCAAATATTCAGTAGCTTTATAAGCTCCCTCATAGTGATCGTGACTCACACCATCAAATTCCACTTCATGAAACTCACGATCCAAAATAATAATGGGATACCGATTCAGCTTTAATTTTAACAGCGATTCGCCGCAGATCGTCCGGTCCACAGGAAACAGCAGGATGGCCGAGATATCTCTGCGTACTGACAACTCCTCAAGCAAAGCACTCTCCTCATTAAAATGATCAGCCACCTTGATAATAAAGCTAAGTCCCTTGGATCTGCCGGCATGCTCGATTTCCTTTATCATCCTGCCAACAAACTCATCAATCCCAGGTACGATTAAAGCGATATATCGCGATTTCGTTCTGTGATTAGTCGAAAAGTTGCCCGAAGCAAAATGCATTTCTGCTTGTTCTGCCAAAAAGGTTCCCCGCCGCGGAATCCGGTAGACAATGCCTTCCTTCTGCAGAGCCTGAAGCGCCATCTTGCTTGTCATGCGGCTTACGCCAAACCTCTCCGCCAGTTCTCCTTCAGAGGGAAGCGGATCATGCGGCTTAAGCCCGTCCTCTTGTATAATTTGAAGGATATGCTCCTTCATTTGCTCAGATAGCTTTCCGGCATCCCTGCTCATTTTCTGCTGCATTTTAGGTACCCCGTTCATCTTTAGTCAGTTGATATCAACATATCACAACCTTGGCTCGTTTGCACCTGTACAATAAGTCAGAGGACGAGCATGTTTGGCCTTGGCTCCGCGCAAAAAAGCTGTACTTTGCAGCCGAATGGCCCCAAAATACAGCTTCCTCATTCAAATATTTATTGTCTAAAATTCATTAATCTCTCGTTTAACCCACGAGTACTGCCATATATATCACGATAAATCTGGTATAACTCATCGTATTTGGCACTTTGCTCGGCATCCGGTCTGTATACATTTGCGCGCCGCAAGAACACTTCGGCAATCGCCTCCAGGGAGTCATACCAGCCCAGACCTGAAGCGGCTAGCATAGCAGCGCCCATTGCTGGTCCCTGCTCGCTCTCCAGCCGAACTACCTCTGCGCCGAAGACGTCGGCCTGGATCTGCAGCCACGTCTCATTCCGGGCTCCGCCCCCAATGGAGACAATCGTGCTAATGTCCTTCCCGGAGCTGCGCAGAATTTCAAGCGATTCCCGCAGCGAGAAGGTGATTCCTTCCACTACTGCTCTGGCAAAATGATCTCTGCTGTGTCCGGTATCCATGCCGATAAAGCTTCCCCGGATCGAAGAATCCGCATGCGGTGTGCGTTCGCCGGATAAATACGGCGTGAAGAGAAGGCCGCCCGCACCTGCCGGGATCTGATTCAGATTTGCCAGCAGTTCATCGAAAGAGATACCCGAAGCAAAGGTATCCTTGAACCAGGTCAAACTGTTGCCTGCGGCAAGAGTGACCCCCATCGCGTAAAAGGCATCCCGTTTGCTATGGTTAAAGAAGTGAACCTTACCGTGGTAATCCGCTGCCGAGCTCTCTTCATAGGACAAGACTACGCCAGAGGTGCCAATGCTGCACATGGTCTCTCCAGGCTTCAGAATGCCGGCCCCAATCGCACCGCAAGCATTGTCCGCTCCGCCCCCGAACACTTTTACTTCTTTGCTTAAGTTACACTCCGCTGCCATGTCCAGAAGCAGGGTGCCTACACATTCATCAGATTCAATGAGCGGCGGACATAATGACTCCGGTATATCGAACGCCTCCAGAATCTCCTGGCTCCATCTTTTGCCCGCTACATCCAGCAGCAGCGTTCCTGCCGCATCCGAATAGTCCATGCCGAGACTTCCCGTCAATCGGAAGCGCAGATAGTCTTTCGGAAGAAGAAATAACGCGGCCTGCTGGAACAGCTCGGGCTCCTGCTCCTTCACCCAAAGTATCTTCGGCAGGGTAAAGCCCTCCAAAGCAGGATTGCGGGTCAGCTGCAGCAGCTGCTCACCAAGCTTAGCTTCAATCTCGCGGCACTGCTTGGTCGTTCTTGTGTCATTCCATAGAATAGCATTCCTAAGCACCTGATGCTCTGCATTCAGCAGTACCAGCCCGTGCATTTGGCCCGAGAAGCTGATTCCCTCTACGTCGTTCGTTTGGATTCCCGTCTGCTTCATAAGCTTACTAAGTGCGGCAAGCGTCTGGTTCACCCACTGCTCCGGATCCTGTTCACTATAACCCGACTTGGGCTGAATCAGCGGATAGGCTTCCGAAGCTTCACCGCACACTTTGCCCTCGCGATTTACAAGCAGTGCCTTAACCGAGCTGGTTCCCAGATCGATCCCGATTACATAATTCATGGTCAATCTCCTTACCTTAAGAGAATTACTCTAAACATTATGGATTACAGATCTCCAAGGATGTACTGGTTAAGGGTCGCACGAATCAGCTCAAGGCGGCCGGATTTATTGTTAAATGGTTTATTTTGCAAAGCGTATTCTTCCAGAGTATGGAGCGTAGCTTTACCGGATACAATCGTCTCGCCGATTCCTTCCTTAAAGCTCGCATACCGTTCTGCAAGGATATTCTCGAACACGTTGTCCTCGATCATTTTCGCCGCTACCTTCAGACCTTTAGCATAAGCATCCATTCCGGAGATATGAGCATAGAACAGATCTTCCGGCTCAAAGGATCCGCGGCGCACCTTCGCATCAAAGTTGATGCCGCCTTTGCCGAGTCCATCGTTCTTCAGCACCTCATACATAGTCAAAGTGGATGTGTACAGATCATGAGGGAATTCATCTGTATCCCAACCCAGCAGCACATCCCCTTGGTTCGCATCCAAGGAGCCGAGCACTCCGTTAATGCGGGCAACCCGAAGCTCATGTTCAAAGGTATGTCCGGCGAGCGTAGCATGGTTGGCTTCCAGGTTCAGTTTAAAATGATCCTTCAAGCCATACTTGTGAAGGAAGGCAAGCGTTGTAGCCGCATCAAAGTCATATTGATGCTTGGTTGGCTCTTTTGGCTTAGGCTCGATCAGGAATTGGGCGTCAAAGCCAATCTCTTTCGCATAATCAATCGCCATTTGATACAGTCTAGCAAGGTTATCCAGCTCAAGCCCCATATCGGTGTTAAGCAGTGTCTCATAGCCTTCACGTCCGCCCCAGAACACATAGTTCTGTGCACCGAGTTCTTTGCCGACTTCAAGCCCTTTCTTAATTTGTGCACCTGCATAGGCATAGACAGCAGCATTGCTTGATGTACCTGCACCGTGGGTGAACCGCGGGTCGGAGAACATATTTGCCGTATTCCACAGCAACTTCGTCTTGCTGGTCTTCATATATTCCTTAATCATCGCTACGATGATGTCAAGATTCTTATTCGTCTCTTGCAGGGTATCCCCTTGTGGAGCGATATCAACATCATGGAAGCAGAAGAACGGAGCACCGATTTTTTCATAAAATTCAAAAGATGCCTCCACACGTGCTTTAGCCAGATCCAGTCCGCTTAAATGATCCCAGCCCCGAATCGCCGTGCCTCTGCCGAACATATCAGTTCCGTCAGCAGTGAATGTATGCCAATAAGAGATTGCGAATCGAAGGTGCTCTTCCATCGTCTTGCCTGCAACAACCTCTGTCGGATTATAATACTTGAATGCCAATGGATTTTTGGAAGATCCGCCTTCGTAAGCGATTTCATTAACGTTTGTAAAATAACTCATTTTTTACCCTCCCAGACAGGAATGATTTTAAAAATAAAGTGCTTACATCCCTATAATAACCCAAGTTTATTAGTTTGTCGATTGGATAAACAAAGTATTTGCGAAATTTTTATTTCCGTTCTACACTTGGGTTATGCAGCCTTTACCAGCCTTATTGTTATGATCTAATTCCCTACCCGTGCTGCCTATAGATTGAGGTGAGTGATGAAACAGACCGGCGACCAATTTCTGGTCAAGAAAATTAATAAAAGCATAGTGCTGGAGACCATTCGCAGCTTCTCCCCCATCTCCAGAGCCAAGGTTTCCGAACTGACGGGGCTCAATAAAGGAACCGTGTCCAGCCTTGTCAGTGAATTGATGGAGAGCGACCTGGTTTCTGAATTAGGCCCGGGGGAATCCAGCGGCGGCCGTAAGCCGCTAATTCTAATATTTAACCGCAGTGCCGGGCATGCCATTGGCGTTGACATTCAGGTCGATGCCGTCTCAGCGGTGGTAACAGATCTACAAGGAGCTATACTGGGCAGGACTTCTGTAGAGCTAAGTGAAACAGAGGTCCCCGCAGTTATCCGTGCGATTCGAACAGCTGTCGAGGAACTCGCAAAGCTTGCGCCTCCAAGCGCTTATGGCATCGTTGGCGTTGGCGTCGGCGTTCCAGGAATTGTAGATGGCTCGGGCACTGTACTATTTGCCCCTAATTTGAGATGGTCGGAGGTTAAGCTGCAGGAAATATTGGTGCATGAGCTGCAGCTTCCAGTAATTATCGATAATGAAGCTAATGCCGGTGCTGAAGGCGAGAAGCTGTTTGGCGCCGGCCGTGATGTCGACAATCTGATCTACTTAAGCGTCAGCCACGGGATCGGCACCGGCATCATTTTAAACAGGGAAATTTACAAAGGGGCGAGCGGTTTCTCTGGAGAAGCCGGGCATTTCTCCATCGTTGCCGACGGCATAAGATGCACCTGCGGCAACTACGGCTGTTGGGAGCTGTACGCTTCCGAGAATGCACTCCTTGAAGAAGCCGACCGGCTGCTTCATCCGCATAAGATAGCCGGAGCTGCTGAGCATAGGAGGAACACACTCGAAGAACTGATTGAGCTGGCAGCCGGTGGAGACGACCAAGTTGTGGAGCTATTTAAGCAGACTGGAAAATATCTTGGGATTGGGATAGCGAACCTGGTCAATGTGTTCAATCCGGAGCTAATCCTCATCGGCAACCGAATGGCCCTGGCCGAGGAATTTATCGCTAGCACCATCATTAAGACGGTTAATGAGAGGTCATTATTCTTCCACCGTAACGCGGTGCGCATTGAGTTTTCACATCTAAATTTGGATTCTACGGTACTCGGTGCCGCCTCCTTTGCCCTATCCCAGTTTTTTGGCAAAACCCGTGTCTCTGTAGAATCATGATTATAATTCGTATATGGCGCTGGCAAGCCAGCGTCATAATTTCTTTACCCATTCCCAAATATATCCTTAATATTTGTATAAATCCGTGTTATAATGAAAGCGCTAACACAAACATCTACTAGAGGGGGATTTGGATAGATGAATGTAGTGATGGCTGAGAAGGACGTATTTGAAGGATTCGAACCTGTAAAGGATGCATTTTTTTTTAGAACGGGGAGCCACGGACTCGTTAGCTTTTATGGCAGAAATTATACAAAGAAAAAGAGAATGTCCGTTGAAGAGCTGAATAGTCTAGTTACCCATCCTAGCTTTGTACGCGTCTCCTTACAGTGTTATGTAAATACGTCCAAAATTGCAGCTACGGAGAATCACCTGATTTATTTCCGGGATAAAATTTCTTATCCTTTAACCTTAAGCGTGTCAAGACGCCAGGAGCAGAAAGTAAAGAAGCTGCTCGCGAATTAATACGGGGCCCCAATTGAAGAAAGTCCTTATTCCAAGTTAACGGGATAAGGACTTTTCTGATGTTATGAATTATGCCTTAATATAAATTCTGGACACCGATTCCCAAACTTCTCCTTCTGCTAGGCCAAATAAACCAATTTCCTCGCCTGGTAAGTCCGTATTTGGCGCGTTCACCAGATTGATTTGCGGCTCTGGACAGAAGAAGCCTGGAGTAGCGTTATTATTCCAGATCATCCATTCCTTATATGAGGTGCCTACATCATAAACTAAGGTAACACCAAGTCTCGTGTCGGTAAGCTCCATCCGGTTACGTCCTTGCTGCGACTGCATGGTGTAATGATTATCCATAGCTTCTGCAAACGGATAGACGCCTTCACTCTGCAGCTGCTCTTCAAATGAATTCAGCGCCTGATACTCTCCTGTTGGAAGCATCCGCTCGTTAAGCTGCCAGCGCTTCCCAATCGTTGCTTTGACACGGTAATCCTCCGGCTTGCTTCCTTCTGAGAATGGAGCGCTTATCGCGGTGTGGAATGCAAACAGACAAGGCATAAGCTTAGAACCATTGTTCTTGATATATACTTGCTGGGACAAGCCTTCGTCACTAAGAGTATAGCGAAGCTTAAACGTAAAATGAAAAGGCAAGTATTTGTAGACGGGATGCTGGTCATCGATGACCGCTTTTACTGTAACATAGCTCTCCTGCTTCGTTGTGCCCAGCTCTTCTACTTCCCAGGCGGTCGTATGTAAAAATCCATGCAAATGATTCCCTGTAGCCGTTTCATTTACCGGAAACTCAAGCACCTCTCCATTCCAAGGAAATTTACCGTCCTCATAACGGTTCGGCGGAAAAAGAACAGGAATCCCATAAACACCCGGATTTGCTTTAAAGTCTTCAATCTGTCCTTCGGCAGGTTCGCGCAGAAATCGGTAACCGTTTTCAGTATCACGAAAAGCGATCATATTTCCTCCAAGCTCTGGCAGCATTACAGCTTCATAGCGTCCTGCCTTTAAGTAAACTGCCTTCTCTCCTTGGTAACTGTCTTCATAAGCTTGATACAGACTCACTTTATCAATCTCCTTTCTTCCTTCTGATAACGTAGTTTACCGGATAGCGCTTTCGTTCGCAATGTTTTAATTCCTCTACACACATAGTTACCCATATTTCGTCCCATACTACTCCTAATTCCAGCGCGATTCTAAAGGAGCGTAATCTCTCATGCTAAACAAACACAGCAAACAAAAGTACCTTGCAATACTCGTCGGCATAACTCTCATTTTGTCCTGTGGGGCTTGCGGTAACAAACCAAATTCAGCAAACTCTCCCCAGCCGGAGTCACGCCCGAAGCCGAAAACCTTGAACGCTTCGGAGCAGCCTAAACAAATTAAGCAAACAGACGAGTATGTACCCCTAAGCTCTGCCGTTAAGTCGTTGGGGCTTCATATGAAGAAATCGGGAAGCAAGGTGGAGATTGGGTATACCGACGTCATGTACCAAGTAGCATTGAATAAGACTGAGGCCCTCTCCATGGGTCGACCGATTGTTCTGTCACAAGTTCCGAAAAACCGGAATGGCCAGGTTTATATGACGCCTCAGGCCATGACAGAGCTGTTCGGTGCCAACGTGACTTGGAACAAGCCAACTCGCAAGCTCAGTATTGCCCAGATCACGCCTCCAAGACGAATTGAGCAGCAGCAAACTGCACCAGGTGGAGAGGGCCGCCTTCGAGCAGCTAGCACAAATGTGAACAGGGACGAATTGGTCAATTACGCCAAGCAATTTATGGGTGTAAAATATGAGTTCGGAGCTCAGCCTTACGAACAATCCCACACCTTCGACTGCTCTTCTTTTACTCAGCATGTCTTTGGGCACTTTGGAGTGGATCTACCACGTCTGGCCAGGGATCAGGGGGATACGGGACAAGGGGTCAATCGTTCCGAGCTTCTTCCAGGTGACTTGATCTTCTTCACGGTGCCTGGCCGTTTTCAATCCGATCGCATTCCCGGACATGTAGGCATTTTTATCGGAGATGGGAAAATGATTCACACCTGGGGGAAGCCGGGGGTTCAGATCAGTGATATGGACAGCGGATACTGGAAGGGAGTTAGGCTGTTCATGCGGCGTGTCCTCTAAGCAGTAGCTATAAAAAGCATCCTAAGGCTAACTGGTGAATGATGCAGCTAGCCTTTGGATGCTTTTATGCCTTTTCACTGAATCCTTGTTGGAACACAGAGATTGAATCAGGTAAGATGAGGACAGGAGGATTTATCAGCATGAACTTATTTCGTCTTACCTACCCCTCTGGTCCATATAGAGTAGTAGGCTATCTTGGATTGCCCGGCAACCTGTCTGCTTCTGAAGACACGCTCGCTAAGGCGCTGCATGATCATTATGAAGTCTATAATCTAAATGTGACCAAACTATCTGACTCGTACGCCCCTTCTGCAACCCGGATCCAATTCGAGCCAGCGCCTGATGATAAATATCCTGTATTGATATACTGCCGTGGTGGAATGGGAAAGTTCGGCAGCGTCAGAACAAAGTGGATGGAGTCCTTTTGCAGACATGGATATATCGTCTTTGCCCCCTGCTATCGAGGTAATGAAGGCGGCGAAGGCAGAGATGAATTTGGCGGTGCTGACCTTGAGGATGTAGCAAGTACATACCGCTTCCTTCAGCAGCTTGTCTTTGTAAACCCTGCCGAGATTTCCATCATGGGCTTCTCCCGAGGAGCTATCAACGCTGCACAAGCTGCCAGCCAGCTGAAGGATGTACATCGACTGATTCTATGGGGCGGGGTCTCCGATCTAGCCCAAACGTATGAACAGCGGGTCGATCTGCGCCGGATGCTGAAGCGCGTGCTCGGCGGAACACCGTCCAAAGTTCCTGAAGCGTATCAATTCCGATCGCCAGCTCTCTTTGCGCCTGATCTGAACTGTCCAGTGCTTGTTATTCATGGAGAACAGGACACTCAGGTTGACATTGAACAGGGTAGAACTATGTACCGGGTATTGAAGTCGCTGAACAAGCAGGTTTGGCTCCACAGCTATCCACAATCGGGCCATATATTTGCTGATACACTGTTTGAGAAAGCTGTAAACCGGATGATGACCTGGATCAGGGAATTATAATAATTTGGCCTCACATACCGAGTGGTGCTTGTACCGTTTCATGAATTCTCTGTTTCTCGCGTCTGTAACAGCTTTGGGATAAAGAACAAGGGGTACAGCATGAGATAAAGATTGGGCAGCCACCACATAAGGTCGTAATCAGACTTAATCATCCAGAAGGCTATTGCTTGCAGTCCTGAGCATAACGTCAGGGTGAGTGAGATCAAGGCAAGACCTCTCCACTTCATATTGTTTCGTCTGTGCAAATAAAGACTACATATCCCTGTAATTGAAATCATAATATCAAGCGGAAAGAACGACCAGTTCCAGGTAACTAACATGTTATCTGTATAGTCCTGGTATAAATACTGTTTCGGTATAAGGCTTAATGCAGTAACCATCCAATAAATAATAAATCCGATATCCGTAAATAAAAACAACATTTTTAGCGCTCTGCTCAAAATTGTAATCTCCCTTACTTCATGATCTGAATCAAGAACTAACCGCTCTTCGAGAGAATCCCGGATAGAAGAATGTCAGTCAAATCCTGTAGATTCTCAAGAAGAGTGCCGCTGTTTTGACGGTCTGAAGTTTCCTCAATGAGTCGATAAAATCCTCCGACATATAAGTCAATAAATATTGCGGTGTTAAAGGGTCTGAACAGTCCCTGCTCGGTGCCATCGCGGAACAAAGCTATGATGCTGTCCCATTGATGATTTAGAAATTGATCAAGCATCTGCCACTGCTTTGGATAATAACGCTGAAGTTCGATAATTAGGCTCATCTTAATAAACTGAAAGTCTACAGGAACGAGGATGAGACATTTTTTTAATTTATCTTCCGTACTGTATTCTGGGTGATTTAGGATCTCCTGCTCTTTAGCTACGAGTTCTGAAATTGCTTTATTAAGAAGCGCGTGAATAAGCTCATCTTTGGATGGGAAAATACTATATATCGTTTTCGTGCTTATTCCTAACTGCTTTGCCAATTCCCCCATAGTAAACCGCAATCCTCTTCTTCTGATTTCTTTGCTCGCCGCCTCAACAATTCGTTCTCTCATTAGGATCACCCTCTCTCTTGGAAAACAAAAATAACATAATATTTTCCTCGTTTTCCGATATAGTAAACTCTTTCTCTCCACTTGTCAACATTCACCGCAGTCTCCTTAATTTCCGGCCATTTTATTATAATCAAATAGCCCCGATCAACTCGGGGCTGGGCTTAAACCTTCATCCATTTTATAAGCTGTCTTTAGGGAATATCATAGACCTTGCTCCTTAGCATAGTTTCCCCAATGAGGCTTAGTTCCATCTGCATCCTCAAATCCATATTCGTCAGATAAATCCCAGCTCGATAGAGCTTGCCCGGTCTTGGACATGATCTGCGGATCTGCCGCCAAAGCAGCTACCGCTTTGCCTATATAAGCAGGTGTTTCCGAAGCGATAAAATGCGGTTCCTTAGCCACCGCGTCCCTCCAATTCTGTTCCTGTACGCCAAAATGATCAAGCATCGCTTCCGACCTCAAAAAGCCTGGCGTCAAGGCTACAGCTGCAACCTGAAAAGGCTTAAGCTCCTCAGACATGGCCTTTGCCAAATGAATTGCCGATACTTTAGCCAGGCTGTAATAGAGATTCCCGCGATACCGGTAATCGATTCCGTCCGTAATTTCGATCAGAAGTCCTTTTCCTCTACGAATGAAAATAGGAGCAGCATAATAGCTCGTGATCATATGGGAAACCACTGCATTCTTCTGAATTGTTAGCCCATCTGCAAGGGAATGCTCCCAAAATGGCGTTCCCCATACCGTAAGCGGGTCTCCGCCCCAAATATCATTGACAAGCAAATCCAGTCTGCCCTTCTGCTCCAGTTCAATTTGTTCGAACAGTGCCTTTACTTCAGACTCTACAGTATGATCCACTTTCACCGAAATACCTGTTCCACCCGCTGCGGTTACCAGTTCTGCCGTTTCCTCAATCGTCTCGCTTCGTCCCATGGGAGAATTGGCCTTACGGGTGCTTCTTCCCGTTACATAGACTGTGGCTCCCGCCCTTCCAAGCTCTACGGCAATCCCTCTACCTGCACCGCGTGTTCCTCCGGCCACTACTGCAACATGACCAATCAATGGTTGATATGAATTTGAATTCCTCATCTTACAAACTCCTTTCATAATAAAATGAACTCAGCGATAATATATCTCATGAATGATGACAAGTACTGTCATATTACTAGGGTAAAATTTGAAGTAACTCTATCTTTCCGAAGGATGATGACTATGAAAGCCGACCGACTCATTACGATTCTGCTCTTGCTTCAAAATCACGGGAAAATGTCAGTCCGCGACCTGGCCGAACGCCTGGAGGTATCCAGTCGAACTGTGGTCCGCGACCTAGAGGCGCTAGCCTCTTCAGGCATTCCCGTATATGCACTGCGCGGCTCCAATGGCGGCTGGACCCTTGCCGAAGGCTACCGTACCAGGCTTACCGGGATGAAATCGGCAGAGCTTACCACCCTGCTGCTGTCCCTGTCAGGAGCAGCCCACCTGCTGGAAGACCTAGGCAGCCGCTCCGATAGCCAAGCCGCCGCAGAGAAGCTGCTTGCTGCATCACCTGTTGAGATCCGCAAGGATGCAGAAATTCTGCATGAACGCATTCATATCGATGGCATCAGCTGGTTTCCGAAGAATGAGTCCGCACCACTGCTTACAGCTCTCTACGAAGCCGTATGGGACCAGCGGCCATTAAAGATTCGGTACCCCAAAGGAGATTACACCGAAGAGCGTACGATCTGCCCGCTAGGCCTGGTCGCGAAAGGGACAATCTGGTATGTTGTAGCCCTTGTTCAAGATGCAGAGCTCAGAACTTTCCGCGTGTCCAGAATGCTCAGTGCCGAGCCGCTATCTGAACACTTCGAACGGCCCGCTGATTTTCATTTAGCTTCTTATTGGGAAGCCTCTACAGCTCAATTTAAAGCCGCCCTCCCCCGCTATCAAGCCAGGCTTCAGATCCGAGAAGAGCATTGGGACCGGTTTACCCGCGAAAAATTTGTTCAGCTTGTCCCCCCTATCCCTCTAGATAACGGGTGGTTGGAAACTGAAGCTGAATTTCACACGCTTGAGTCGGCTGGCGAGCTGCTGCTCCGTTATACGGACAATATTAAAGTGCTTTGTCCCGAAGAATTAAGACAGCATGTGGTTGATCAAGCCCTCTCCATCATCAGACTCTATTCCAACGGGGAAGCGTGAGATGATGAATAGCCTTATGCTCTTATACCACGTATAATAGAATTGCATTACTTTTTTACAAAGAGGAGAATCCGGTTATGGAACAATTAAAGAAAGCTTATGAGCGTCTTGGTCTCACCGAAACAGCCACAAGGGAAGAAGTCGAGAAGCGGTTTGATCTCCTAGTTCGCCAGGATCGCTCCCGCAAGCGTGCCGGAGAGTCAGGAGATAGCGACTTTGACGAAGTTATTAAGGCCTACCGTACCATTGTCGACCAAGAAGACCAGCAGGTGATCGAGCAGCTGAACCAGGAGCGATATGCCAAGTGGGGAAGTCTTGCGGGCCCTGCTGAGAAAGTCAGCGATTTTTTTCGCTTGTATAAGTTTAGAGTCATTTTATCCGTTATTATTGTAGGCGTTCTCATAGCGGGTGGTGTAACGTATAAGAATTATAGGGATGAACAGAACCGGCTTGCCAAGCTTCCCCCGGTAGACTTGTCCATCATGCTGATCGGTAATTTCGGAACCAATGACGACGAGCATGGCGTGGAGAATCTGGAGAAGGCTTTTCTTAAAAATTTTCCGGATTGGAAGCGCTTGTCGCTCAAATTAACCTATCTTCCCCCCGAAACGGAGAACGAATTAGGCATGGGGCAAATGGATATGGCTATGCGGCAGAAAGCACAGCTAGAGGTCATGACCGAGAACCCTGACATTTATATTCTCGACAAGTCCACATTCGCATGGCTGGGGCAAAGCACCGTTCTGGAGCCGCTAGACGAGAACCTTGTCAATCTTGCACCCGAGACAGCGCGGATGAAGGCGAAGAGCGAAGATGATCCCGCGCCGCGTGTGTATGGCATTGACATTACACAAAGTCCGCTTCTCAAGGATCTTCCTCTGGGCAGGGATGACATGATTGCAGCGATTCGAATTGATCCTAAGAACAAAGAGAAAGCCGTTCAATTTATTGAGAAATATTTGACAGCGAAGTAACTCGCCTTAAACCGGGGACAAAACTCCCCGGTTTTTTCTATTGATTTGTATCAAGTAATCGTTTACAATCCTGGATATAAACGCGCGTTTACAACAGGAGGAAATATGCGCAGCGAAGATATAGCTAAGCTTGCGGGAGTATCACGCAGTACCGTATCCCGCGTTATTAACAATTATGCCAATGTCCCTGAAGCCACAAGAGAGAAAGTCTTGAAAGTCATTGAACAGTACCAGTATGAACCCAACAGCTTCGCAAGAGCGCTGGCAGGCAAGCGAACCGAAACGATCGGACTCTTCGCGATTAGTTGGGATGAGGAGACCGATGCGTCTCACATTTATCAAAACAGCTACTTTGCCCCTTTTGTGGAAGCTGTTGTGGAGACGGCGAATGCCTTAGGATTCTACGTTCTGATTCATACCGTATATTCGAAGGATGATTTTCTCAAGGTAAAGCAGGCCTTTCTGCAAAAGCGCATTGATGGCGGAATTCTCGTAGGAACCCGCAAAGATATCAATGTCGTTCGCGAGCTGGTTGAGCTGGATGCCCCCCTTGTTCTAGTCGACTATGATATTTCAGAGATTATCGCCGAACACCTGGACCGAAGCCGGTTGTCTGTCATCAATTCTATGGACTATAACGGTACGGTGGAAGCCATGGAGTACTTGATTCAGCTGGGTCACCGTAGGATCGGCATGCTCTGCGGCCGTATGAATACCTACTCAGGGCGTGAGCGCTATGCAGCCTATACGGATACGTTAGTTAAGCATGGGCTGCCGATCCGTTCGGAGCATATTCTTCAAGGGGACTTCTCCAAGCTAAAGGCCGCAGCAGCTATTCGGAACCTGCTTGCCTCCGGGAACCTGCCGACCGCACTGTTTGCCGCCAATGACGACATGGCCATTACAGCTATGGAAGTGTTGACAGAATATGGCCTTTCCGTTCCTCAGGACCTGTCGCTTATCGGCTTTGACGATATTCCGGTCGCCTCGGGTATTGCCCCGAAGCTGTCTACGGTAAAGCTCCCCATCTACGAGATGTCCAAAGCGGCGGTAGAGAAAGTCATCGAGCTCTGCGAGGCCGAAGAGCCTGCCTTCAGCACCAGGAGCTTGCCAGCTAAACTGATTGTCCGCGAATCCTGCGGACCTGCTAACATGTAATCCATATATTCACCTGCTCCTGCTGCAGCACATTTGTTAGAGCATCCCCCCAGGGGATGCTTACAGCACAGAATAAACGCGCGTTCACACCTTACTGAAAAGGATGATAACCATGAAATTTGGTACCTTTGATGACGCTCGCAAGGAATACGTAATTAACACGCCGCAGACCCCATATCCATGGATCAACTATCTTGGCAACGAACAATTCTTCGGTCTTATATCCAATACCGCCGGTGGTTACTCCTTCTATAGAGATGCGCGGCTCCGCCGCTTAACCCGCTATCGTTACAATAATATTCCGCTGGATTCCAACGGGCGTTATTACTACATTCATGATGAAGGAGACTTCTGGACTCCTGGCTGGATGCCGGTTAAGCGCGATCTGGATTTTTATGAATGCCGACATGGACTGGGCTACACTTCTATAACTGGGGAGCGCAACGGAATTTCGGTTAATCAGCTTGCTTTCGTTCCTTTGAAATACAACGGAGAAGTACATCAGCTCACCGTGCGCAATACTTCGGACCATAATAAGAGCATTACCCTCTTCTCCTTCGCAGAGTTCTGTCTGTGGAATGCCTATGATGATATGACCAACTTCCAGCGCAATCTGAGCATAGGTGAAGTTGAAGTTCAAGGTTCGGTGATCTATCACAAAACCGAATACCGGGAACGCAGAAATCACTATGCCTTCTACTCCGTCAATCGCAGCATTGATGGCTATGACACAGACCGCGAATCGTTTGTCGGCTCTTATCGAGGCTTGGAAGCGCCGCAGGCTGTCTCTGCGGGCAAATCCACAGGTTCAGTTGCCAGCGGCTGGTCGCCAATCGGGTCCCATTCCATTCAGCTGACCTTAGCTCCAGGAGAAGAGCAGTCTCTCATCTTCATCTTGGGATATGTTGAGGTGGATGAGAATGACAAATGGGAGTCACCGGGCGTAATTAACAAGAAGCCAGCACTCGCCATGATTGAACGCTTTAAGAGTGATGAAGATGTAAGTACAGCTCTAGGTGAACTGAAAGCGTATTGGGACAGCCTCTTATCCAAGTATCAAATTCAAAGCAGTGATGATAAGCTGAACCGGATGGTAAATATCTGGAACCCTTATCAATGTATGGTGACGTTCAACATGTCCCGCTCCGCATCTTACTTCGAATCCGGTATTGGACGCGGCATGGGCTTCCGTGATTCCAACCAGGACCTGCTGGGCTTTGTGCATCAGATTCCCGAACGGGCAAGAGAACGGATACTGGATATTGCCTCTACACAGTTTGAAGACGGCAGTGCTTATCACCAATACCAGCCGCTGACCAAGAAAGGAAATAATGAAGTTGGCACCGGCTTTAACGATGATCCGCTGTGGCTCATCCTTGGCACCTCTGCTTACATCAAGGAGACAGGTGACTACAGCATCTTAGATGAAGACGTACCTTTTGATAGCAATCCGGACCGCAGCGCAAGCCTGTTTGAACATTTAAAACGCTCCTTCGAGCATGTCATCAACAACCTGGGTCCGCATCAGCTTCCTTTGATCGGACGTGCGGATTGGAACGATTGCCTGAACTTGAACTGCTTCTCCAAAGAGCCGGGCGAATCCTTCCAGACCACGGCCAACATTGAAGGACGGGTTGCCGAATCTGTCTTTATCGCTGGATTATTCGTCTTTGTCGGACCAGATTATGTAGAGCTGTGCCGCCATCGCGGCCTGAATGAGGAAGCCGCCAAAGCCGAAGAGCATATTGAAACGATGCGAAGAACTACCCTTGAGCACGGATTTGATGGCGACTGGTTCCTTCGTGCTTATGACCATTACGGGGAGAAGATCGGCAGCAAGGATAATAAGGAAGGCCAAATCTTTATCGAGCCTCAAGGCATCTGCGTTATGGCTGGTATCGGTGTGGAAGAAGGCCAGGCAGCAAAAGCGTTGGAATCGACTGAGCAGCGTCTGGAAACCAAGTATGGCATTATGCTGCAGCAGCCTCCTTATTCCGAGTATTATCTCAACCTAGGAGAGATCTCTTCTTATCCTCCGGGATATAAGGAAAATGCCGGTATATTCTGTCACAACAATCCGTGGATTATGATTGCTGAGACCGTGCTTGGGCACGGCGACCGTGCATTCGAGCTATATGCCAAGATCGCGCCAGCCTATCTGGAGGAGATCAGCGAGCTTCATCGTATGGAGCCTTATGTCTATGCTCAGATGATCGCCGGTAAAGATGCAGTCCGGCATGGGGAGGCCAAGAACTCTTGGCTGACTGGAACAGCAGCCTGGAACTATGTGGCCATCACCCAAGCGATTTTAGGAATTCAGCCAGACTTCGACGGTCTCAAAGTCGATCCTTGTATTCCTTCCGCCTGGGACGGCTTCGAAATTACTCGCGGCTTCCGAGGAGATACCTATGTGATCAAGGTAACGAACCCTAGCCATGTCTCCAAGGGAATCAAGCACATCCTACTTGATGGCAGAGAGCTATCTAGCAATATCATCCCTCCCGTTCTGGATGGCAAACGCCATGAAGTCCATGTTGAATTAGGCTGATTTGTAATTGCTTTACACCAGATACCGGAATCATATTCCTTACCTTTTATTCTCATAGCTAGGGTCCATACTGCTAAACTAGCGGGTTGGACCCCAGCCCTTACGATTAGGAGGATCTACATGAGTACTGCCATACTAGAGAACTCTCCGTTACATAAAGATTCGAAGTATGCCTCTGCCACCCTGCTCTCGACGGCTTCTAATTTTATTACGAATGCTGACCAGCCCTTCACTCGTACCTACCGGACCTACATTCGGCTAAGAGAATATGGCTCTTTGCAATTTAGACTTTGGCACAGCAATGCCGTGGATTCAACTTGGGACCTCGGTAAAGATGCACGCGCAGGCGAACCGGGCGGCTCCTGGAGAATTGAGGCTGCCTATTTGGCAGATGGTGGACTTCAGCCAGATGGATCGATCGCCATAGGTTCCGAAGCTGCGGTTACCTTTAAAAGGAGTGTGTCTAAAGATGTAGCCCCTGGTGAGAAATTTTGGAGTGATGAAGTCAGCCTTTTCATACCCGACAATCATTATCTATGTCTTTCTTGGACAATAAGCACTAAGGCTCCCGGCAAATCTATCCCGTTCAATGTGGAGCAAATGCTTGCTACCGCTTATGATGCACCAGGCCGTTTGGCACACCAGGCGAGCTCCTGTTCATTTGAACGTTCCAACAACCAACTGGTGCTTCCAAGCTTCATCGGTTATAAGAAGAACACTGCGAAGCAGCTTGTATTCTTTGGAGATTCCATAACCCAAGGAGTCAGAACCTCTGTAGATGCCTATGAATATTGGGCTGCGCGTATCGGAGATGAGTTGGGCACCGATTATGGAATATGGAATCTTGGCTCGGGTTGGGCTAGAGCCTACGATGCAGCAGGGGATGGCCCTTGGCTGTTTAAGGCCAAGCAAGCGGACGAGATTGTCATTGCATTAGGAGTCAACGATCTGGATATTGGTCAGAGAAAGGCACCTGAACTGATTCAAGACTTAACCTCGGTCATTGCCGCGATTAAGAATGTGAATCCCTCTGCCATAATCACGCTATGTACAGTTCCACCCTTTAACTTTACTGATGACAAAGAGCAAGCTCGCAAAACGGTGAACCAGACGATCCGCATGGCTGGTATCCCTGGAGCTGATCGTGTATTTGATCTTGCTGCCGTACTCTCCGTGTCCAAGCCCAACGAACACAGAGTAAGGCCCAATTTCATGAGCTCCCAGGATGACCCTCATCCGAACGGACTGGCCGGTCAAGCCGTATCAAGAGCATTCCTTGATTGGTATGTCCAGTATAAATAAGGAAAGAGCCTGCATAAGATGCAGGCCCTTCTTTAGTCATGTATATTAACCTTTAGCAGAAACGGTTTTTGTTTCAAGCGGGGCTTCTGCACCTTCTTTATTAATCGCTACTCTGCGAATAAAGAAGGCAAGAATAAATGCAAGAAGTGTAATTCCAGTTGCTACAACAAAGGCATAATCAATCCCATGTATGGTAGCTTCTTTGGTGATTTGGGCCATCGCCAGTTTATCCTGAGGATTGACACCTTGCGAAACGATCAATTCCTTGACCCGATCCTTGGTTTGGTTGGTCATGATCGTTACAAGAAGTGCCGTACCAAGTGCCCCGGCGATCGTCCGAAGTGTATTGGACATGGCCGTTCCGTGTGCGTTCAGACGGGCAGGCAGCTGATTCAGACCCGCAGTTTGGATAGGCATCATAACCATGGACATCCCGAACATACGAACCGTGTACAGCAGAATCAAATGCGTATAAGTAGTTGTCTCGGACAAATTACTGAATTCCCATGTGGTTACCGTTGTAATTGCCAGACCAATAACAGCCAGCCAACGCGCACCGATCTTATCAAAGATAATCCCCGTAATTGGAGACATAATCCCCATGAGAATCGCGCCAGGCATCAGCAGCAGACCCGATTTAAGCGGGGTAAAGCCGCGAATATTTTGCAGATAAATAGGCAAGAGAATCATAGCTGCATAAAGAGCCATAGTTACAACAACATTCACGACTGTAGTCAATGAGAACATGTTGTACTTAAATACACGGAATTCAAGAATCGGTTTCTCGGAAACCAATTGACGCCATAAGAACAAGGCAAGTGCAACCACACCTACAACCAGACTGATAATAACTTCCGGTCCACTCCAACCATCATTGCTGCTACCGGCTTCACTGAAGCCGTACAGAATACCGCCGAAACCAAGTGTCGATAAGATGACAGACAGGACATCCAGCTTCGGGTTCGATACCTTCGTCACGTTCTTCATGAAGAAAATACCGAGCAATACGGAGAGGACACCAAAAGGCAGAATCAGCCAGAACAGCAGATGCCAGGAATGATGCTCAATAATCCATCCGGACAAAGTAGGACCAACCGCCGGGGCAAAGATCATCGCGATCCCCATCATCCCCATCGCCTGTCCGCGCTTCTCAATCGGGAAGATCGTCAGGAAGATAACAGTCATGAGCGGCATAAGTACGCCAGCGCCAGCAGCCTGAATCAGCCGTCCTACCAGCACCATTGAGAAGCTGCTTCCTATACCACATATCACCGTACCTATCGAGAATAGGATCATCGCTGTGATAAACAGCTTGCGTGTCGTAAAACGCTCCATTAAGTATGCGCTAATCGGAATAAGTACGCCGTTTACCAGCATAAAGCCAGTGGTCAACCATTGAATGGTCGTTGTTTCAACATTTAAATCTGCCATCATTTTAGGTAAAGCTACATTCATAAGTGTCTGATTCAGAATGGCGACAAAAGCACCAATCAGAAGAGCGACAACAATGGGAGCCTTCTTAAAGGTCGGCGCCGTCGCTTGTGCCTGGTTTGTGTTCATGTAAGGTTCCTTCTCTCTCTTTCTCTAATTTATTTATGATTTGCCTGTGAACGGCGATCAAATTATCAATGTCCTCGTCAGGTATATCCGACAGTGCGGACAAAGCCTCCGAATATAGCAGGTATGTTTGCTTCTCAACCTCCTTCCCCTTTTCTGTTAATTGAAGCGCTACGGATCTGCGGTCCGTATCTACACGCTTGCGCTCCACTAATCCTGCCTTTACCAAACGGTTGATGATCCCGCTCATCGTACTGTTACCCATGCGCAGGGAATCAGCAAGCTCGGTCAGTCCGATATGGGGCTGCTTCATTAAAGCAGTCAAAGTCATAAATTGAATTCTTGTTATCCCCAATTGTTCAGCCTGTCTGGACAATAACTGATTTGAGGCCTTCTTCACCTCTCGAAAGGAGTCGATGAGCATATGAATTTTATCCTGAGATTCCATGTCACGATCCTTCCTTTACGAATTAGTTATTGTTTTTAATATTTCGCACACGAACTATCTAACAATTTTTTGAGACAAATGTCAATATGTTTGCACGAAAAATATATATATTTTTACACAATAATGAAAATAAACAAACTTAATCAAAGTTTCATTTTCTGAAAACCCACCAATTTCCTGCTGACCTGGATAAATGAGGAGAATCTCTTAAGCTCACAGTTACTAAGCAAACTATGGGCGGCGCTATTACGCTTACTATGCCGACTATGTATATAAGCCAGACTAATCTACGACTTACCTTATAGGTACAAAGAAAGCTGCACCCTCTTGAGGCACAGCTTTCTTTACAGTATTACAGATTTTTTAGCTTATAAAATTCTCCCTGCACGGCAAGAAGCTCTTCATAAGTTCCTGACTCTACAATCCTTCCCTTCTTCATGACTACAATGCGATCCGCATTGCGAACCGTCGACAGCCTGTGGGCTACAATGAATGTAGTTCGTTCCTCCATGAGCTGCTCCATCGCTTGCTGAACATGTCGTTCTGACAAATTATCCAGAGCGGAGGTGGCTTCATCCAGAATGATAATCTGCGGATCACGTACCACCGCCCGCGCAATCGCAATACGTTGACGCTGTCCCCCGGATAACCTGCCTCCATGCTCTCCGACTAGAGTATCCAGGCCGTCAGGAAGACTATCAATAACATCCTGCAGGTTCGCCATCCATACAGCTTGCTGTACACGCTCCTCAGAGATATGCGGGAGGCCATAGGTAATGTTCTCACGAATAGAACCGGAGAATAAAATGTTATTCTGGAGCACAATCGCCAGGGATTGACGATAGCGCTTCATGCTCAGTTCATCCATAGGAACTCCATCGATCCATATCTTGCCTGACTGCGGTTTATAAAAACCTATAATCAGATTAAGAATGGTAGATTTCCCTGATCCAGATTCCCCAAAAAAGGCCACCTTCTCCCCAGCTTTAACGTGAAGTGAGAAGTCATCAAGCACGTGCCGGTCTCCCTCTTTGTAACTAAAGCCAACATTCTCAAATTAATTCCCCTTGCATTTGCTCCGGCTTAGTTCGTCCTTTATATTCTTCGGTCTCCTGAGACATCAGCACCTCAGTTACGGAATGAAGAGATTCAAAGCCTTTAACCAGGTTGGGGTAAACATTTAATATCGACGTCACCGAACCGATAATCATATTGAAGAAGCCTTGATACATTACAATATCGCCAATTTCCATATACCCGCGATGGGCCAAAAATGCTGTAAAGAACAGAAAGCCTACCTGGAATAACTGAAACGTAACCCAGCTGCTTGAGCCGAAATAAGCCTCCACGATATCCAGCCGATATCCCCGTTCTCTTATATTTTGGAGCGCCGCATCCACTTTGCGTATTTCTACATCCTCTAAGCCATGTGCCCGGGTAACGGGAATCATTTCGACAGTTTCGGATATTTTACCGGACATCTTCTCGATGTTCTTACGGACATCACGGTTGTTGTTAGACATCTTAGTTCTGAATACTCTCACCAAGTAGATCGAGGCTGGTGCCATAAGAATGAAGAATAAAGCAACGATCCAACTATGAGCCAAGGTTAACCCGATAACAATCAACAGATTGATTGCTGCAGGAATGATGGTCATCATGATGATGTTCGGCATCTAACGCATCTGGACCATTTTCCTCATGAACTGGATCTTGATCCAAAACTTAAATTGACATATTCAAAAAGCTCGATATAATTACATTTATGGACTATACATTAATTTTCAAGGCCCTTTCCAATGAGACCAGGCTTCAGTTGCTTAAATGGCTCAAGGAGCCTAACAAACACTTCACAACTAACGCTCAGCACTGTGATACCGGAGATTTCAACGGTGGTGTTTGTGTAGGTTCTATTCAAGAGAAGGCGGGGCTTTCACAATCTACAACTTCACAGTATTTAGCCATGCTGCAGCGCGCCGGATTGCTGGAGGCTAAACGGATCGGACAGTGGACCTATTATCGCCGTAATGAGGAGGCTTTACGGGAACTTGCTGCTTGGATCAAACGAGATCTTTAACAAGAGACTATGACTTTTTTGACAGTGGTTCTCTTATAATTTTCGTATACTTAATTTAAGTTATAAAAAAATCTAAATATTAGGATCTTCGGGGTGAGGTGAAATTCCTAACCGGCGGTGAGGCTCATTATACGAGCTTAAGCCCGCGACTCCCTAATTTATCTAGAATATAAATTGGGGACTGACTCGGTGTAATTCCGAGGCCGACGGTAAAGTCCGGATGGAAGAAGGTCATTGATAATCTTGCTGTTTTAATTCTGCCTTTAGGCCGATAATACCGCAGGTTTATTTGATCAGCCCCTGTTTGCCTATTCACGGACAATCAGGGGCTTTTTACGCTTCAAGATCCACAGAAGGAGTCTATATGCAAACCATTAATCAAGCTGTAACTTACCGTCCTGCACGTATCAAAAGCGGATTCTGGCTCGTTGTTCTAGGGGCTGCCCTCTGGGGTGTCGATCCTCTCTTCCGCAAATTACTGCTCGACTATTTGACCTCATCTCAAATTGTATTGCTCGAGCATATTCTGTTGTTCCTATTCGCTGCCCCAGTTCTATGGGTACATCGAAGTGAACTTCGCGGTCTTAAATGGCAGCATGTCGGGGCGCTTCTCTTCTTGTCCTGGGGAGGTTCAGCCTTAGCCACCCTTCTGTTTACCGAAGCCCTTGCTTCGGGTAACGCGAATGCAGTTGTACTGCTGCAGAAGCTCCAACCTTTGTTCGCGATCATCCTGGCCCGAGTGATTCTGCGTGAATCCTTGCCTAAGCATTTTTCTTTCTTATTTCCAATCGCATTAATAGGAACCTATCTGCTTACCTTCGGCTGGAATATTCCTTTCGGCCATGTGAACGAGTTCATTCAAATCGGCAGTCTTCTTTCACTGGGAGCGGCGGCACTCTGGGGCGGTTCTACAGTTATGGGCAGATTGATGCTCGGCAAAATGGAGTATGGGACCGTAACTTCACTCCGATTTATTCTGGCCCTTCCCTTACTCTTTGTGATTACAGCTTTTGAAGGCTCTGCTTGGCATTTTCCTTCTGAAGGCGGCCCGATCGCAGCTATAGTCATCAACATTATCTTTCAAGCTGCTCTTCCAGGATTGCTGAGCCTGCTTCTATACTATAAAGGTCTTTCCAATACAAAGGCATCTATCGCCACATTAGCAGAGCTGAGTTTTCCTATGGTGGGTGTCATTATCAACTGGGCTGTGTTCCAAGAAGTTGTAACTTTGGCACAATGTCTAGGCTTCATCCTGATCTGGACGACTCTCTTTATGATCTCTCGTCAGAACCAAACTCAATAACACAGCATCAGCCCATAAAGCGATTTGGCTTTGTGGGCTTTTTCATTAAGGAGCCAGAGCAATCCTCTATTACAAAAAAGCCGGACGGCAAGCGTCCGGCTTTTGTTCAAGATTTTTATCTATTACATATTTTTGAGAATTTCAATTACCTCTTCAGCAGTTTGTGCTCCTAGCAGCTTCTGTCTGAATTCTTCATGGATCAGCTTTCTGGAGAGAGCGACCAAAATCTGCAGATGCTCATTGCCTACATTAGCCTCCGGTACAGCGATCATGAACACCATATTTACGGGGCTGTCGTCGAGCGACTCCCAATCTGTTGGGGCAGAGAGCCGGGCAAAGGCCAGACCTGCTCGCGCTACCCCGGCTGATTTGCCGTGAGGGATGGCAACGCCAAACCCGATTCCCGTGGAGCTCGATTGCTCTCTAGTAAGTACAGCCTGCACATAGCTTTCAGCATCTGTTACAGCTCCGGCCGTTGTCAGACCGGAAACCATTCTTCGGATAACTTCTTCTTTTGTTCCCGTTTCAAGCGGCAGAAAGATCGTTTCTTTGGTTAATAAGTCGTGAATGTTCATTCTATCCATCTCCATTTTCTAATCTCAATTTTTAAGCAGATACAGTCTTGTTACGTTTAAAGAAGCTAACCAGCAGGCCAGTCACTACAGTTCCGATTGCAATGGCAAGCACATACCAGAGGATATGACCAATAGCGTTCGGGATTAATAGAACGAATATGCCGCCATGCGGAGCCATCAGGGTAACATTAAACATCATGGACAGTGCTCCAGTAACCGCCGATCCAATCACGAAGGCTGGGATAATACGCAGCGGGTCAGCTGCTCCGAAAGGTATTGCCCCTTCTGTGATAAATGACAACCCTAGAACAGAAGCGACCTTACCGGCTTCGCGTTCTTCCTTCGTGAACTTGTTCTTAGCAATCATTGTAGCCAGCCAGATTCCAAGCGGCGGGGTCATACCTGCGGCCATGACAGCAGCCATTGGTTCATACACACTTGCACCGAGTAAGCCTACTGCAAAAGTATACGCTGTTTTATTGAATGGTCCACCCATATCGATCGCCATCATCCCGCCAAGTACAGCGCCAAGGATAATCGCATTCGCTTCACCCATATCTTTGAGCCAATCCGTTAATGTCATCATTAGCCAATTTAGAGGGTTTCCAATCACAAAGACCATCAAAAGACCAACTGCAAGAACTGACAACAAAGGAATGATCAGTACTGGACGAAGTCCCTCCATTACTTTAGGCAATTTCACATATTTAATGAGCCATTTCGTGATGTAGCCTGCAAGGAAACCGGCAATAATACCGCCTAGGAAGCCGCCGCCTACTTCATTCGCAAGAACACCGCCAACCAGACCAGGAGCCAGGCCAAGCTTACCGCCAGCAATAGAGTAAGAGATAAATCCTGCGAGAATGGGAACCATGAGCCCCATCGCTGCTTTACCTATACTAAGCAATTTTGCGCCAATCGATCCATCAACAGGATTCAGACCGAACAGGAAGGAAATCGCAATAATCAATCCACCAGCGACTACAAGCGGAAGCATGTTGGAAACACCGTTCATCAGGTGTTTATAAATGCTGCTTCCCGTACTAGCTTCTTTCTCTGGTGCTTTTGGAGCTGCTGCAGCTGCCCCACTAGAGGCTTCCTTCGCAAGTGCTTGCTCAATGAGCTGAGCAGGTATTTTAATACCTTGAGCCACCGGTACCTTCACAACTGGCTTGCCAGCGAAACGTGATTCATCCACATCAGTATCTGCTGCAATAATAATAGCATGGGCTTCTGCAATTTCTTCCGGTGTCAGACCATTCTCAACACCCACTGCCCCCCGTGTTTCTACTTTTATCGGAATGTTCTTTTCTTTTGCTGCTTTCTCTATAGACTCTGCAGCCATATACGTATGGGCAATTCCTGTTGGACATGCGGTAACTGCGAGTAATTTTTTCATATTGACTTCCCCTTTTAATGGTTGGTGTTCACACGTTTAAATGTTTGAACCTGATCCAAATGAGTCTCAACCTCTTCCAAGCTGCAAACTTCTGTACCGGGCATTGAAGCGGTTACAGTCCCAGCAGCAGTAGCCCACCTTGCCGTTTCCTCTAGGCTGCGTCCATGCAGCAAGCAAGCTGATATCGCAGCTACCATTGAATCACCGGCGCCTACTGTACTCTTTGGTGTAATCGGGAAAGGATGGGCTCTTACGACCTCATCTTGACTGATGAATAGGGAACCCTCCCCTCCCATGGAGACGATGACCCAGCTAACACCCTGCCGGATAAATTCATTTCCAGCACTTATAATTTCCTCTTCTGTATCGAGCTTCTTCCCTAGCAGCTGTTCTAACTCATGAATATTAGGCTTGATCGCATAAGGCTTAGCCTTTAGCCCATGTTTTAGCGCCTCTCCGTCAGCATCAAGGATCGTCTTAACTTCCTTTAGCTTAGCTGCTTCGATTAGAGCTTGATAAATGTCCTGAGATATGCCAGGTGAGACGCTTCCTCCCAGCACAAGCACAGCTGTCTCATCCAGTAAGGAACCAATCTGATGCTTAAAAACCTCTGCTTCACCAGATAAAATCTCCGGTCCCCGTTCATTAATCTCTGTAGTTATTTTTTTCGTATTATCCACGATTTTCAGATTGGTTCGGGTCTCGCCGCTAACCTCAATAAATTCATGTCTAATCTGCAATGAGTCTAGAAATGTCAGAAGCTGTTCTCCCGTATATCCACCAACAAATCCCGTTGTTATAACCGATTCTCCAAATTGCCGGAGTACTTTAGCTACATTAATTCCTTTACCACCCGGGTCAATCCGAAGCTCAGATACCCGGTTCAATCCTCCAACCTCAAACTGATCGAGGTTCACCGTCTTATCTAGAGCCGGGTTAAGGGTTATTGTTAGAACTGAATGCTTCATTAGTTTTGACTCCAATCTACGCAAGGGTTACAGCCACACCTAATTTTCTTAGCTGTTTAATAAATTCATCCGGAGCACCAACATCGAATATACATTGATGAAGCGCTGTCAAATCAGCGAATTTTGCATAGGCAATCTGCCCGATTTTGCTATGATCTGTCAGCAGAATAACCTCTTTGGCAATCTCGATCATTTTGCGCTTGGTAGCGGCTTCAATCATATTCGGAGTGGTTATCCCGTTTCTTAAGTCAATGCCATTGGTTGCAATAAAGGCTTTGTCTACTCTAACCATATCCAAGGACGTTTCTGTCATCGGACCGACAAATGCTAAAGTCTCCTGCCGCAACAACCCGCCCGTAAGCGAAACTTCAATATTTCGACAATCCCTTAATTCATTCAGAACAATTAGTGAATTCGTGATCACTCTAATTTGGTTTAATTTACGAAGCTCTCGAGCCAGATGCAACGTCGTTGTTCCAGAATCCAATAGAATCGTGTCACCTTCTTGAATAAGCTCGGCAGCAAGTCTGGCAATTCTCTCTTTCTCTTCGCGAAAAAAGTCTTCCTTCTCGATCATGTTCGGCTCAAAGTTGGCGCTTTGCAGCGAAACTGCACCTCCATGGGTACGCTTAAGCTGCTTAGCTTCTTCCAGCTCCTTAAGATCACGTCTGATCGTTGATTCAGACACTTCAAATGCTTCACTAAGCTCCTGAACCGACGCTCGCTGGTGTCTCTGTAAGTACTGGATAACACTTTGCTTTCTTTCTTCTTCGAACACGGTTTACATCACCCCTTTATAACGGGCAGTTATGAGCAATTTCATGATTGTTTGTGATTACCTTTGCTCATTTATGATTATAACAGCGTTTTCACGAAGTGTAAATAGTCATTTTATGATTATTTACGACCGTTTATGATCAAGAAATCATTACCATGAAAAGTTAACATTCAACTTCATGGGGATATGACTTTTAGAATGCAAAAAAAAGCCCTTGCCTATGCAAGAGCTTTCGGTTAAGCGGGTGATGGGAATCGAACCCACGCTACCAGCTTGGAAGGCTGGAGTTCTACCATTGAACTACACCCGCAAAATATAATGGTCGGGATGACACGATTTGAACATGCGACCCCCTGGTCCCAAACCAGGTGCTCTACCAAGCTGAGCTACATCCCGATGTGAAAATAGGATGCGGTCGAGAGGACTCGAACCTCCACGGGGGTTAGCCCACACGGACCTGAACCGTGCGCGTCTGCCAATTCCGCCACGACCGCATGTAAAACATTGTACTGCCATATTGTTAAATTGTAAATATGGCGGAACCGACGGGATTCGAACCCGCGATCTCCTGCGTGACAGGCAGGCATGTTAGGCCTCTACACCACGGTTCCACAGAATAAATGGTGACCCGTAGGGGAATCGAACCCCTGTTACCTCCGTGAAAGGGAGGTGTCTTAACCGCTTGACCAACGGGCCTTGATATATATGTAATGTATCATCTCATAGAGATGTGCTTGGCGGCGTCCTACTCTCCCAGGACCCTGCGGTCCAAGTACCATCGGCGCTGGAGGGCTTAACGGTCGTGTTCGGGATGGGTACGTGTGGAACCCCTCCGCTATCGCCACCAAACAGGTTTTTTCCGGTCGCTATCGCTCCCTGAAATTCATCAAGGAAAATAACCCACCTTCAAAAACAGCCTGCGAGAAAATATCAAACCTTGATATCCACCCACAATTGTTCAGATGTTTGATCACCTGAAAACTGGATACGAAACGAAATTGTGATTTAGATCTTCTCAGGGTCCCCGCAAAGTATTCGGAATCAGCCTCGAAGCCTCTTCTTCACTTTGTGGGGTCATTTTAGGATAAGCCCTCGACCGATTAGTACTGGTCAGCTCCATGCATTGCTGCACTTCCACCCCCAGCCTATCTACCTCGTCGTCTTCAAGGGGTCTTACTAACTCGGGAAATCTCATCTTGAGGGGGGCTTCACGCTTAGATGCTTTCAGCGCTTATCCCTTCCGCACTTAGCTACCCAGCTGTGCTCCTGGCGGAACAACTGGTGCACCAGCGGTGCGTCCATCCCGGTCCTCTCGTACTAAGGACAGCTCCTCTCAAATTTCCTACGCCCACGACAGATAGGGACCGAACTGTCTCACGACGTTCTGAACCCAGCTCGCGTACCGCTTTAATGGGCGAACAGCCCAACCCTTGGGACCTACTTCAGCCCCAGGATGCGATGAGCCGACATCGAGGTGCCAAACCTCCCCGTCGATGTGGACTCTTGGGGGAGATAAGCCTGTTATCCCCAGGGTAGCTTTTATCCGTTGAGCGATGGCCCTTCCATGCGGTACCACCGGATCACTAAGCCCGACTTTCGTCCCTGCTCGACTTGTCAGTCTCGCAGTCAAGCTCCCTTTTGCCTTTGCACTCTTCGAATGATTTCCAACCATTCTGAGGGAACCTTGGGGCGCCTCCGTTACTCTTTAGGAGGCGACCGCCCCAGTCAAACTGCCCACCTGACACTGTCCCCGCACCGGTTCACGGTACCAGGTTAGAACTCCGATACGATCAGGGTGGTATCCCAACGTCGCCTCCACCGAAGCTGGCGCTCCGGCTTCTTAGGCTCCCACCTATCCTGTACAAATCGTATCAAAGTCCAATATCAAGCTGCAGTAAAGCTCCATGGGGTCTTTCCGTCTTGTCGCGGGTAACCTGCATCTTCACAGGTATTAAAATTTCACCGGATCTCTCGTTGAGACAGCGCCCAAGTCGTTACGCCATTCGTGCGGGTCAGAATTTACCTGACAAGGAATTTCGCTACCTTAGGACCGTTATAGTTACGGCCGCCGTTTACTGGGGCTTCGGTTCACAGCTTCGGGACTACCCTAACCGCTCCCCTTAACCTTCCAGCACCGGGCAGGCGTCAGCCCGTATACTTCGCCTTGCGGCTTCGCACAGACCTGTGTTTTTGCTAAACAGTCGCTTGGGCCTTTTCACTGCGGCCCCCTCGGGCTATTCACCCTACCGAGGCACCCCTTCTCCCGAAGTTACGGGGTCATTTTGCCGAGTTCCTTAACGAGAGTTCTTCCGCGCGCCTTAGAATTCTCTTCTCGCCTACCTGTGTCGGTTTACGGTACGGGCACCTTCACCTGGCTAGAGGCTTTTCTTGGCAGTGTGAGATCATGACCTTCGCTACTGTAATTTTCACTCCCCATCACAGCCCAGCCTTAAAGTGTGCGGATTTACCTACACACCAGCCTCACTGCTTGGACGGACATCCATCAGTCCGCGTCACTACCCTACTGCGTCACCCCATCGCTCATAACGGTTTACGGTGGTACAGGAATTTCCACCTGTTGTCCTTCGACTACGCCTTTCGGCCTCGCCTTAGGTCCCGACTTACCCTGAGCGGACGAACCTTCCTCAGGAACCCTTAGGCTTTCGGCGGATCAGATTCTCACTGATCTTTTCGTTACTCATACCGGCATTCTCACTTGTGTACTCTCCAGCGCTCCTTACGGTACACCTTCAACGCATACACAACGCTCCCCTACCCCTGATACATTCATATCAAGCCATAGCTTCGGTGGTGTGTTTAGCCCCGTTACATTTTCGGCGCAGAGTCACTCGACCAGTGAGCTATTACGCACTCTTTAAATGGTGGCTGCTTCTAAGCCAACATCCTGGTTGTCTGTGCAACT